>JBESZM010000074.1:0-32467 GCA_041254175.1 Flavobacteriaceae bacterium
TGGCTACTTGGCTACAGGCCACAATGGCTGCTGTTTCGGTTCTCAATCTTTGTGAACTCAATGTGATCTCTGTAAAGGAATGATTTTGAGCGGTTTTGATCTCCCGCATAGAAAAATCGCCTTCCGGGCCGATCATGATCAATATTTCATCGTTTAAATCTCCCCTTTGGTGTAAGGGGATCCTTTTTCCGTTTTGACAATGGGCCATCAACCTGGTTTGTGGATGATCCAATTTCATCAATGCCTCAAATGAAATCATGGGATTGAGTTGCGGCAAGAAATATTGAGCAGATTGTTTGAGTGCTCCCACCAATATTTTTTTCATCCTTTCGGGTTTAAGGGTTTTTCTTTCGGAGTGGTCGCAAATTAAGGGGGTTATTTCGGTAACGCCTATTTCAGTGGCTTTTTCCAAAAACCAGTCCAAACGATCGTTGCTTTTGGTCGGGGCAATGGCGATGTGTAAAGGAGCGATTTTGTTTTGGTGGAATGTGGCTTCCGTTTTTTTAGCGGCTGCTTTACGGCTGTCCGTGCTGATAATTTGTCCTTTCCATTCCAATCCTTTACCATTGGCGACACGGATGAATTCGCCTACTTTTTTCCGCAATACCTTGCTTAGATGTCGGCTCTCCTCCGGACCGAAGGTCATCGATTCGTCATGGGCAAGCAGATTTTCATTGTAAAATAGTTCCATGATCAGAGGGATAATCTTGCACTAACGTTTTGGTTCATTGTTCCCCATTGTTGGCTCAAGAGTTTTTGATACCCTACAATCCCGATCATGGCGGCATTGTCTGTGGTGTATTGAAAAGGGGGTAAAAATACTTTCCATTGATCCTGTTCCGCTTTTTGTCCCAAAACCCTTCTGATTTCGGAGTTGGCGGCGACTCCACCCCCGATGACAACGCTGTTGAGATCGTATTTTTCCTTGGCAAGGATTATTTTATTGATGATTACAGTCACTAAGGTTTTCTGGATGGAGGCACAGAGGTCGTTGAGGTTTTCATCAATAAAGTTTGGATTTTTCAAACTGTTTTTATGGACCAAATTGATAAAAGCGGTTTTCAGTCCGCTGTATGAAACGTCCAAACCGTCCACTTTGGGGATGGGAAAGTCAAAGGCATCAGGCTTGCCCTCTTTGGCCAATCGATCGATTTCGGGACCGGCAGGATAATTCAAACCCATGATCTTTCCGCATTTATCAAAGGCTTCCCCTATGGCATCGTCGCGTGTTTTTCCGATCTCTATCATCTCAAAATGACTTTTTACCAAAACCAACTGGGTATGCCCACCGGATAGGGTTACCCCCAGAAATGGAAATTCGGGAGCAGGCTGATCTTCATTTTTGATAAAATGACAAAGTAAGTGAGCTTGCATGTGATTGACCTCGATCAGGGGGATGTTCAGACTCAAGGCCAAAGACTTGGCAAAAGCACTTCCAACCAACAGGGATCCCAATAAACCGGGACCTCTGGTATAGGCAATTGCAGAAAGCTCTTTTTTGTCGATATTTGCAATGGAAAGAGCTTGTTGTACGACAGGAACGATGTTGGCCTGATGTGCCCTTGAGGCCAATTCAGGGACCACTCCGCCATAGGATTGATGTATTTTTTGGTTGGCAATACAATTCGAAAGTACCACATTGTCCTTTAGAACAGCGGCGGCCGTATCGTCGCAAGAGGATTCTATTCCTAAAATGTAACTTGTTTTTTTCATATCAATTTGCCCAACGGCAACAAAAATAAAGGTTTACCATTAAAAAGTTATACAAATTTGTTCCCATACTGCTGCTGATGATCTTAGTTTTATCATTGGGAACTCTTTTGGTGATCAGTATTCCTTCGGTTCAGACCTATTTGGCCAATCGAATGACCCAAACAATCAATCAAAACTTTCAGACCGAAATGAAGGTGGAAGGGGTAGCCATTGGATTTGACGGTGCTGTAAACTTGTCCTCTTTTTTTATCGCAGATCATCATTCTGACACTCTGTTTTACGCCAAAAACTTTAAAACGGACCTTTACAGTCTGGGCCAGTGGGTCAATGGGAATTTATTTTTCTCAACTACCGAATTTGAAGATATCTATTTTAAGATCACGCAATACGAAGGGGAAGAAAACAACGCTCTGTTTTATTTTACAGAAAAGCTTTTGGCACATGCCGAACCCCAAAGTGATCGTCCTGTTTTTGTCAGGATAGACGAATTAAACATAACCGAAGGCCGTTTTTTGATGGTGGATGAAAACAGTTCCGCCAAACCACTGGAATTTCAAAAAATCAAGCTTAAAGCCGATGATTTTTTTGTCATTAACGATGGGGTAGAAATGGTATTGAAAAATTTAAAATTTGATTCAAATGATTATGGTAAAGTCAATCTAAACACAAAAGCGTTTTTTTACAACCCGTGTACCATTGATATGCGTTCTTTTCAGATGTCTTTCGGTGACAGTCGTGTTGAAGGCAACATCAGCCTATTGCTTCCCGATGGAAGTTTTCACGGAGTCAAAGAAAAGGCGCAGATTGATTTGATGCTCAGCGGTTTTTTTTCCGGACAAGAGCTCCAAAATTTTATCGATTTACCGGAAGACTTTCAGCCGATGAAATTCAGCCTATCCGCATCAGGGAGCCCGAATGACCTCAAATTTTCCAATTTCGAAGTCACTCAAGATGCATTACAACTCAAGGCCAAGTTAGACTTCAAAGAGGCCTTTTCGGCTGCGCCTCCAAAGGCTTTTGTTGAATTAGAATCTATAAATATAGTAAGCAAAAATTTATTCCAAATCATTCCTCCAGCCCATTATGATAAATTTCCAAAACCCCTACTGAACTATGATTCTTTTGAGTGTAGTGGGACTTTTTCTTTGGAAGATAATCAACTGCGTTCAGATTTGCGATTGATCAGTGGAAATACTTTCATTACAAATCGAAGTTTGTTTGACCTATCGTTTGATCAAGGAAAATTTAAACTGAATCGTTTTGAGAGTACATCATCTATAGAAAAGCTGGATTTATCGCCTTGGCATCCGAAATTGGGTTGGGTCACCTCACAACTTTTGGTGTCAGGGAATAGGGGAGTGTCGGGCAATCTTGATCTTGATTTTGATGTCGATGTTGATGAGATTTTATTCGATGGTGAAGGGATCAACAAGCTAAAACTCAAAGCAGCATTGAAAGAAAAAGAATTAACGGCCAATATTGCGGTGGAGGATGATTACGTTATTGCTACTTCCACCCTGGCGTATTCTTGGGGAGAAGATCAACGCAAATATCAACTTGACCTCAATTTAGACCGGCTCAATCTTCATCTTTTGAATGATGAGTTGGGTGGGGGAAAGGCTGTTTACTCTGGAGATTTAAACCTCTTTATGGTGGGGAACACCTTTGATGAGCTTCAAGGAAACTTACTCTTTAAGGACATCCAATTTGAGAATCAAACTCAAGTGGATTCCTTCAATGATTTTATTCTTGAAACCAGTTTATCCGATCAAAAAAGGATCATAAGAACCATCAATTCCGACATCATAGAAATTAATATTGAGGGCGAATTCCAATTGAGTAAACTAAATTCCCTTTTTTCGAATGCCATTGCGGAGGCCTTTCCTTTTGTGACAAAGAAAAAGATTGAGGATGCCCAAGATTTAGTTTACGACATCAGTGTACAAACCGCACATCTGAATGCGGTTTTTCCCGATTTGGTCATTGATAAAAAAGCAATCTTTAGAGGTGTTTTATCCACTCAAGACAATATTTCTAAAATGACGCTGAACATTCCCAGAATTGCTTTTAAGGGCGTCGATACTGAGAATTTGGCCATACAGTTGGACAATCAAAACCCACTTTTTAATACTTTTATTTCGGTTGGAAAAATTGAAAGTGATTCCTATGAGATTTCGGAATTTAATACCCTGGGCGTAAAAGTAGGAGATACCCTCAACTTCAGAACGGAGTTTTATGGACGAAAAAGTCAAGATGATGTTTATCAACTGAATTATGCTCTGTTTTTAGATAAAGCCAAGTCAAATATTTTAGTCAAACCCTCAACGATTCAATTGGATCGCAATGTTTGGAGCATTAACCCCCAATTTGATCAAAAACATTCAATATCCTATGACTCCTCTTCAGAAAGAATTGATCTGAATTTTTTTGAGGCGCAATCAGGAAATGAGCGGATTGAAATCAAGGGAAGTTATCAGTCGGCTGAAAATTTCAGTCTTTCATTGGCTATCGACAAGGTCTCTCTTCAGAATTTAGCCATTTCAAGTGAAGACTTTGATTTTAAGGGGGCCATGGATCTGAATTTGAATATTAAACGTTCTCCCTCTGACAACAGCCTGAAATTTAATGGATTTGTAGATGATTTCGTAATGAATGATCTGGACATGGGTAGGTTGCGGTTTTTTACTTCAGGAAATACGCAATTAAATTCCTACGAGGTCAATCTATTGCTGTCCGACCAAGGAAAAAGTACCATGACGGCTAAGGGGAATATTTTAGGTTTTGATCAATCCCCTCGTCTTGATCTTGATTTTAATTTTGATGATTTTGACCTCTCCTTTCTTACCCCGGTGGGTGCAGGGGATGTAGACGATATCAGAGGTAAAGTTTCGGGCGGTGTAAATCTATGGGGCCCCATTGATGCTCCCAAACACAATGGTCAATTGATCCTTAACGGTGGTGGGCTTGGGGTTCCCGATATCAATACTGATTACCGTTTTTCCAACGGTACAAAAGTTACTTTGGTAGATCAAAGCTTTAACTTTAACAAGACAACATTGACAGATACGCGATTCGGTACCCAGGCCGAACTGGTCGGTCAAATTAATCATTTGAATTTTTCGGACTGGGGCTTTGATCTCAATGTAGACTCGGAAAGAATTCTAATGCTCAATGTACCGGAGGAAGAGGATGAAGTGTTTTTTGGCGATGGATTTTTGAGGGGAAAGGTTCACCTGTATGGCCCCTCCAAGAATTTAACCATTGATGTGGTGGGAGCTACAGAGGAGGGAACGAGTATCAAAATTCCCTGGGCTGACGATTATGGATTGGCAGACACCTCTTTTATGAAATTTGTTGACAAGAAAAAAATCAATAAAACCCAACAAAAAGACATTGACGAATCCTACAGTTTCACAGGCTTGGAAATGAATTTTGAATTGGATGTGAATAACAATGCAGAAATCAAAGTGGTCATCGATAAAGAATCCGGTAGTTTTTTGAGTGGTCATGGGGCAGGGAATATTTTAATGGAAATTGACACCAATGGAAAATTCAATATGTGGGGTGATTTCATCACATATGACGGGATTTACAACTTTAAAAACTTAAGTGTAATTGACAAAAAATTCAATGTTAAGCAAGGAGGGACAATTGTTTGGGAGGGAGACCCGCTGGGCGCTCAAATGGATTTGGAAGCGGTATATGAAGTACCAGGTGGTGCTAATCCGGCCATATTGTTGGACAATCCCAACTTTAACAGAAAAATCCCTACGGAAGTTTTGATCAGACTTCAAGGGAACCTACTCAAACCTGATGATCCCATTTTTGAAATTGATTTTCCCAACACCAGCGCGGTGGTAACCTCCGAAATCAATTATCGTTTGGCAGATCCTCAAATCAGTCAACTACAAGCCATATCCTTATTGTCACAAGGAATATTCATCAATGAAGTGTCGGTCAGTGTCCAAGGAATTACCAATAATTTGTATGAAAAAGCATCTGATCTTTTGAGTAATCTTATGGGCGATGACAAAGGGAAACTCCAAGTGGGACTTAATTATTTGCAGGGGGACAAGAGTCAGGTTTTGGACATTAACTCAGAGGATCGATTGGGATTGACACTTTCCACGCAGATCACAGACAAAATCTTACTCAACGGAAAAATTGGTGTTCCGGTAGGTGGAATCGAAGAAACGCTTATCGTGGGTGATTTACAGATAGATTTTATTCTCAACGAAGAGGGCAGCTTGAAGGCTAAGGTTTTCAACAAGGAAAATGAGTTCAGGTACATTGGTGATGAATTGGGATATACACAGGGTGTTGGCCTGTCTTATCAAGTTGATTTTGAATCTTTTAGGGAGCTAATCACCAAAATTATCAAAGGCAGTCAATTGAACCCGGAAAACCAAAATAAACTTTTGGTTTCCGAGCCTTCCAATGCAGGCATAAACTTTATCAATAAAAATTAACTAAAAAAGAGGCCATCTGATGAGGTTGCTTTGGATTAATAATTAAATTTGGCCTTTATTTTGCCAATGCCAACCAAAATAAGCAATATAGGTGTTCTGACCTCCGGAGGAGATTCCCCGGGAATGAACGCTGCCGTTAGGGCTGTAGTGAGGACTTGTGCCTACCACAACATAGGTTGTTTTGGGATTTATCAGGGTTATCAAGGTTTGATTGATAACAATATGGAGCCCATGAATGCCAGAAGTGTTAAAGACATCATCAACAAAGGAGGTACCATTCTGAAATCGGCAAGATGCCTCGAGTTCAGAACTCCTCAAGGAAGAAAACTTGCATACGAAAACCTCAAAAAAAACAACATTGACGGTTTGGTGGTTATTGGGGGTGACGGTTCTTTTACCGGAGCCATGATCTTTCAAAAAGAATTTTCTTTCCCGGTGATCGGAATTCCCGGAACCATTGACAATGACATTCAGGGTACCCGATTTACGCTGGGATATGATACGGCCTTGAATACCGTTATAGACGCCATCGATAAAATTAGAGATACGGCCAGTTCTCACAACCGCTTGTTTTTTGTCGAAGTGATGGGAAGAGATGCGGGCCATATAGCGCTCAATGCAGGCATTGGGGCAGGGGCAGAAGAAATCCTTATTCCCGAGGAGGATATGGGTCTGGAACGCCTTTTGGAATCCCTTAAAAGAAGTGAAAAATCCGGTAAATCTTCCAGTATTGTCGTGGTGGCAGAAGGAGACAAAACCGGGGAAAATGTTTTTGAAATAGCTTCTTACATCGAGAACAATCTCCCTTATTACGAGGTGAGAGTGTCCGTATTGGGTCATATGCAAAGGGGTGGAACCCCCTCCTGTTTTGACCGGGTCTTGGCCTCGCGTATGGGAGTCTTTGCGGTAGAAAGTATATTGGAAGGAAACTCTAACAAAATGGTTGGAATTATAGACGAAAACATAACCCTGACTCCGCTAGAGGATGCCATTAAGGGCAAATCTCAAATAAACAATAACCTGATAAGGGTATCAGACATATTATCTATATAAACACAAATTAAATTTAAACACGAATACAATGGCTTTAAAAATTGGAATTAATGGATTTGGGAGAATAGGGAGGCTTGTTTTTCGCTCAGCGATGAAGCAGTCAGATGTTTCAATCGTAGCGGTCAATGACCTGTTGGATGTCAATCATTTGGCATATCTTCTCAAGTATGATTCGGTACATGGATCCTATGACGGAGAGGTAAGCGTAAAAGGGAATAACTTATTGGTAGATGGTCAGGAAATCCAGATCACTGCCGAGCGTAACCCTGCCGATATTGGTTGGGGAGACATGGGTGTCGACATTGTAGCAGAGTGTACTGGGATTTTTACCACCTTGGAAAAGGCTCAAGCCCATATTGATGGCGGTGCCAAAAAAGTGGTGATTTCAGCACCTTCTGCCGATGCACCGATGTTTGTGATGGGAGTAAATCACTTTGAAGCAACTGCAGATCAAACCATAGTATCCAACGCCTCTTGTACAACCAATTGTTTGGCGCCCATTTCTAAAGTGCTTCACGACAACTTTGAAATTGTTGAAGGATTAATGACGACCGTTCACGCAACTACCGCCACTCAATTTACGGTAGATGGACCCTCCAAAAAAGATTTTAGAGGCGGAAGAAGTGCACTTTTGAATATTATGCCGGCCTCAACAGGTGCTGCCAAAGCAGTTACCAAGGTGATTCCTGCCCTGGTTGGAAAATTAACCGGTATGGCTTTTAGAGTTCCAACTGCCAATGTCTCGGTTGTAGATTTGACCGTAAAACTCAAAAAAGAAACCTCCTACGAAGAAATAAAAGCCGCCATGAAAGCTGCTTCAGAAAATGAGATGAAAGGGATTTTGGGTTACTCAGATGATCCTTTGGTTTCTCAAGATTTTGTTGGTGACATCAGAACTTCCATTTTTGATGTCGATGCAGGAATGGAGCTCAATCCCACTTTTTATAAAATCATCTCTTGGTATGACAATGAGTGTGGATATTCCAATAAATTGATCGACTTGGCTAAGCATATTCATCAATTATAATTTGCGGTAAATGATCTTTATAGTTGATAGTGGTTCTACCAAGACCGACTGGATTGCCTTGGATGATTCGGGCCAAGTACTTTTTTCAACCCAAACCTTGGGATTGAATCCCCAAGTTCTTCCCAGTGCAATCCTCACCGAGCGAATCATCAACAACTACGATTTATATCAAAATCGAGAAAAAGTTTCCCATGTACATTTTTATGGAGCAGGCTGTGGTGTCGAATCTCCTGCAAAAAGGATTGAAAAGGTTTTTACCGAAATCTTCACTCAGAGCAATTTCTCCATTTTAGAAGACACCTATGCGGCGGTCTATGCTGCTACTCAACCCAACGATCCTGCCATTGTATGCATAATGGGTACGGGTTCCAATTGTACTTACTTTGACGGGAAAGAGATAGAACAAAGGATTACCTCACTGGGTTATGTTTTGATGGATGAGGCCAGTGGAAACTTTTTTGGAAAACAACTCATTCGTGCCTATTACTTTAAGACCATGCCGGAAGCTTTGGCCAAAAAGTTTGAGGATCAATACGACTTATCCCCAGATACCATAAAGGAGAACGTCTATCGAAGGGAAAATCCAAATACTTATCTGGCTAAATTTGCTCAATTTATCATTCAACACAAGCAAGTACCGGAAATGAAAACCATCATTGAAGACGGCTTGCAAAGGTTTATTTCCCACCAGATTTTACAATTTGAAGATGCCAAAGACGTTCCCATTCATTTTATAGGTTCTATCGCACACTATCTTCAGGACGAAATTGACACAGCCTTGAAAAAAAATGGTTTGCGTTTGGGCAATGTGGTCAAGCGTCCTATCGATGGTTTGGTAGAACACCATCAGAAGCTTTTAAATTAGTAATTCATGCCACTATCTGATGGCAATCATTGATATTTCTACCCTTACATTTTTGGGAAGTGTCTTGACGGCTACCGTCTCTCTGGCGGGGGCAGTTTCATTGTTAAAATAACTTCCATAAACCTCATTGACTTGACCAAAGTCTTCCATGTCGGATAGAAAAATAGAACTTTTGACCACCTGATTAAAAGTCATCTCCGCAGCTTCCAGTACAGCTTTTAAATTCTCCATTACTTGTTCAGCCTCTTTTTTGATGTCTCCCGTTACCATTTCCATTGATTGTGGGTTCAGCCCAATTTGACCTGAAAGATATAGGGTATCATTCGCCAATACGGCCTGATTATATGGACCAATTGGAGCTGGAGCATTGAGTGTGGTGATTATTTTTTTCATAAGCTTATCTTAAACGTCTGTCGGGTTCTCTATTTTTCTCGTACTTGATATCACTCAAAAGTCCGGATTTGATTCCAATAAAGAAATTCCATGAGGCACGATCACTGAAAGGAACCCAACTAAAGTCCAAACGCCAACTGTCTAGATCTCTATTGAATCGCAGTTGAGTATAGGTAAACCCATGATTTTTAAAATCGAAACCTGAGGATCCTCCAATTTTCCATTTAGGGGTCAGTTCAATGTCCCCGGAAAACATGAGTGAATTGTTTGAAAAGTCATTTTGGTTTCTCGAATTGTTGTAGGTTAGCGAGTAGGTAAGCCTGAGTGACCAAGGGATTTCAGCTCTGTATGAGGGATATTTATTTTTTTCTTCATTGTCTTCCTCTCTGTTGGTCTCATTGTTCATCCCAATGGTGTCTCCAAAAAGATCGTCAGCCCGACCTCCTCCAGAGGTATTTTCGAAATAACTGAGTGGATCTTCCTCTTCCTCTTCCTCTTCCTCTTTCTTTTTCTTGTCTTTTGAAAAGGTTGCGTTGGAAAAATTATAACCGGTATTCAAGTTGGCACTGGTTACCCTGAAAAGTCCACCCCCTTTACTGATATTGAACTCATTGATCCTTTGATTTTGTTCGTTCAAAGCATACATATCAAAGGTTGCTCCAACGTTAATGGATATTTCCTTGTCAAATAAATCTATACCCGTGGTCGCACGAACAGGACTCCATTTGAATTGATCAGCCACCATATTGTAACTGGTGCTAAGATTTAAGTTTTTGATCAATTGGATCTTTTTTAATTCGGTCTTTGTTGTATCGGGATCTACAATTTTTGCTTCAAAAACATTACTTACAGAAATCCCCATACTTTTGGACAAGCCTCTTGACGGAGTTCCATATAAACCACCTTCAAAACGCGTATACTCTCTCGTGTTTCCATCAGCGTCAATAATGTATTTATCGTAGTATTGGTCGAAACTTGGTGCGGAGCTGTAAGATATTGAGGGGCGAATGGTGTGTCTTATGGATCTGATTTTTTTATCCTCTTTAAAATTTACAGTTCCGTAGATGGTAGTGGCCATACTGAGGCCATAACTGTAGGTTCTAAAAGCACTGAATCCACTTATGGTATCTTTTTTTACGCCATCGATAAGCGGGTCATAGTCGTTGTATTTAATCGTTTTGGGTTGCCAGACCTCCCTGTAATTGGCACTGGCAGCTAAATTAAAATGTTTGAAAATTTTAAAATTAGTACTCAACGGAATTGAATGTATTGCACCCGACCTTGCATTGTCAAACATTTTACTGGTAAATAGGTCTTCCTCGGTTGTAATGACTCGGTTTTCGGCCCTGACGCTGTATTGTAAATTGATGTTTTGCAGTAAGCCCTTTTTGGGTCTGTCTTTGGGCTCAAAGGGAAAAATACGATCTATACTCCCCTGAAAAGTAGGTAGGGTGAGGTTGACACTTTTGGTGTTGGAGTTTTGAGACATATTGGCATTCATCGACAAATTGATGCTGGGGTTACCCGGTATTCTTTTGGAATAAGCCACGGATGAACTCAGAGTATTGTTGAGAAAGTTTGGACTGTTCAGCTGGTTGACAGACTCCCTAAAATAATCACTGGTTCCAAAGTTAACAGAAGCAGAAAAATTGGAATTGGGGCTGGATTTTGGGTCCTTGGAATGGTTCCAGCGTATATTAAAAACCGTTGATTTTGCATAACCGGGAATGCCTTTTTCTCCGGTGATAAGATTTTCAAATCTCATGCTTAAACTTCCGCTAAAGTTATACATCTTGCGGTATTTGGAATCTGCTCTGAATCCATAACTCCCATTGCTGTAGTAATCACCGGTCATCGCCAGATCAAAATATTGTGACAAGGCGAGATAATACCCTCCATTTTGAAGGTAGTAGCCTCTGTTGTTACTTTCTCCAATGGTGGGAAATAAAAATCCCGATTGTTGTTTTTGTGACGATGGAAAATAAGCAAAAGGCAAGGCCAGGGGAGTGGGTACATCCGCAATGTACATATTGGTAAACCCGGTTACAATCTTTCCCTGCGGAACCATTTTACCTTTTCGTATTCTAAAATAATAATCAGATTTATCCAGTTCACCACCGGTGGTTACTTTGGCATCCTTTATGTAATATACAGAGTCATTTTCCTTTTTGGTGTAGGCCGCATAAACATTCATTCCGTTTTGAGCGGATTTGGAATTCCAAATCAAAGCCTTTTGGGTATCAAAATTAAACCTTAAAGAATCCGGATAAATTTCATTGTTGATTTGTTTGAAATACGGGTTTTGAATCAAAACTCCCAAAGAGTCGGGAATCCTACCAGCAGTAACTTCATTTTTGGAATAATCCAAGATGATGATCCCGGCTTTGAGAATCATGTCTTGATAATACAATTCGGCTTGGTCGTATAAGTAGAGCTTACTTTCCTTACGATTGATTCTTACATACTCCTTGGCGTTGTATTTTACCTTATCCAATAGGGTGGGCTTCTTTTGGGCAATGGAATCTGTCAGTGTATTTTTTTCTATTTCAGCCGGGGTAGCAAGAGCAAGAGAATCAGCCGATATCTGCGATTGCAAGTGGTTGAGGCAAAAAAATATTAACAAACCTACTGTATAAATTGACTTTGTTTGCAAACCGAATAGTCCTAAATTTGTGATTCGTTAAATATTTGGTGATCAAAATTAAGGATATTTTTATTGTTGATTGCAGAATTAACTTTTAATTCAATGCTCTTTAAATCAATGCCCATACGTTTTTTAACGTTCCATTTGGTTCTCCTATTATACAACGGATTCTTTTTTAATCCATTGTATGGTCATTCTTTATCCAATAAAACTTTTGTTGTGGTTTTGGATGCGGGACATGGAGGTCATGACCCCGGTTGTGATCCAAATTGCAATAATTACGGTTTTTTTGAAAAGAAAATAGCGTTGAATATTACCTTGAAAATTGGAAAATTACTTGAAAAACACAACAATATTAAGGTGATTTATACCCGTAAATCTGATGTGTATGTGGGTTTAAAGGAACGAGCTGGAATTGCCAATAAGGCCGATGCCGATCTATTCATTTCCATCCATTGTGATTCTTTTACTTCTTCTAAAGCTTTTGGAGCAGGAACTTTTGTTTTGGGACTTCATGCCAATCAAAGAAATTTTGAAATTGCCAAAAGGGAAAATTCTGTAATTTTTTATGAGGAAGATTATGAAAAAAAATACGACGGTTTTGATCCCAACAATCCCGAGTCTGTCATCAGCCTTACCTTAATGCAAGAAACCTATTCCAACCAAAGTATCGAAGCTGCGGCCACCATTCAGAAAAGCTTTGTCTCGAATTTGGGCAGAAAAGACAGAACGGTAAAGCAGGCGGGTTTTGTTGTTCTTAAATACACCTATATGCCCAGTGTCTTGGTGGAAACCGGTTTTTTGACCAATAAGAGAGAAGGGGCCTACCTCAACTCTAAAAAAGGTCAAAATGAAATGGCCAATGCCATTGCTAAGGCCATATTGAATTACAAAAACGAACTGGAAAAAGGGGTGGTGAATCAACAGCCGTTTGATGTGAAACAAGCTCCAAAAAAAATAACTAAAGTCACTCCAAATAAAACCAATGATATTCGTTTTAGGGTTCAATTGGCCGCAAGTAAAAATCCCATTGATGCCAAACCTTACAACTTTAAGGGTTTGAAAAACGTCATCAGAGATAAAGAAGGGGCTTTTTATAAATATTATTTTGGTAATTCAAATAACTATAAACAAATTCAAAAAGAACAAAGGAAAGCCCGTAGAGCAGGTTTCAAATCCGCCTTTATTGTCTCTTTCCGGGGAAATCAAAAGATCAAATTATCGGAGGCATTAGATGCACTGAAATAAACGCCATCCATAAAAAAAACATTAAGTTTGTATGTCTTGTAAACCAACATTAATTTGAAAATCACCAGAGAAATCAAAACAGCAATATTGGTCCTAGGGGGCGTTGCTCTGTTCATATATGGATACAGTTTTTTAAAGGGCAATGCCATTTTCAAGGACACCAAAACGGTTTATGCGATCTATCAAGAAGTTGAAGGTCTCATCTCGGGAGCCAAAGTGAGTATCAATGGTCTTAGTGTTGGCAAAATATCCAAAATTGATTTCCTTCCCAATACTACCAAAATTTTGGTGACCATGGACGTACGTGAGGAATTGGATTTTTCCAACAAGAGCACTGCCATGCTCTATGAGACCGGACTCATTGGTGGAAAAGCCATTGCCATTGTTCCTGTCTTCAATCCCAAAAGTGTGGTGAAAGACGGTGATACCTTGCAAACTACTGTAAAACCCGGATTGACAGAACTCATCAACCGTCAAATTGAACCCTTGCAGATCAAAATTGAAAGTATGCTGGCCAGTGCAGATTCACTGTTTTCTGGAGTGAGTAATGTTCTGGACAATGACACCCAAACCAACCTGAAAAGAACCTTAGAAAACCTTTCCACCACAACGATCAACCTGAACAAGGCCTCCCTGGCTGCGGTTGAGATATTGGATGCCAATCAAAAAAATCTCAATGCCACTTTTAGTAACATCAAAAACACTTCCGATAATCTAAAGTCCATTACTGATTCCATTTCAAATGCTCAACTCAGCCATACCATTAGATCATTCACCCAGACCGTTGAAAGCTTGAATAGAATTGTCTCCACCATTGAATCGGGTGAGGGCACTGCTGGTAAATTGATCAATGATGAAGCCTTGTACCAAAATTTAACAGAGGCCACAAAAGAACTGGAACACCTCCTGAGTGATCTAAAAAACCACCCCAAGAGATACGTCCATTTTTCCCTGTTTGGAAAAAAAGAAAAACCCTACAAAAAAGAAGAAAATTAAAAAACAATAATGGCTTATCTATCCAATATCATTTTTGCATTGGTTTTATTTACAGCCATCTTTTTGTTTAGACGAAATATCCTTTTTATCAAAAGGAACATTCAGATGGGTCATGCGATTGACAGAACAGACCGAGCCTCTGAGCGCTGGTCCAATATGATTCGAATTGCTTTGGGGCAATCCAAAATGGTCACCAGACCAATCGCAGGGATTCTTCACATCATCGTTTACATCGGTTTTATTGTCATCAATATAGAGCTCATTGAAATTGTTTTGGACGGTTTGTTGGGAACCCACCGATTGTTTGCGCCCCACATGGGTGAGCTTTACGATCTAATGATCGCTTCATTCGAAATTTTGGCTGCTTTGGTGTTGGTGAGTGTGGTATTGTTTTGGCTCCGTCGAAATGCTCTGAAAATCAGACGATTTTGGAAACCCGAAATGAAAGGTTGGCCCAAAAAAGATGCAGATTATATATTGTATTTTGAAATTGTATTGATGACCCTTTTTCTGTCGATGAATGCTACAGACCAGCTCCTTCAAGAGTTGGGAGAGACTCACTACACCCAAGCGGGTTTGTTTCCTGTGTCTCAGTATATGACCCCGCTATTTTCTTCTTTTTCTGTTGGATCGTTGGTGATCTTTGAACGAACTTTTTGGTGGTTGCACATTAGCGGAATACTGATTTTTCTCAATTATCTTTATTATTCCAAGCACCTGCATATTCTTTTGGCATTTCCCAACACTTATTTTCAGAACCTCAACCCCAAAGGAGCGTTCAAAAACAATGAGACTGTTACCAAAGAAGTAAAACTGATGATGGATCCCAATGCTGATCCTTATGCTGCTCCTGCTGAGGATACTGTTCCCGAAAAATTTGGAGCTTCGGACGTAACCGATCTCAATTGGGTACAATTGATGAATGCTTATACATGTACTGAATGTGGTCGATGTACGGATCAATGCCCAGCGAACCAGACTGGAAAATTATTGTCACCCCGTAAGATCATGATGGATACCCGAGACCGACTTGAAGAAGTAGGTAGAAACATCAATAAAAATGGCAGCTACCAAGAGGATGGAAAGCAATTGCTGGAGGATTACATTTCCAAGGAAGAATTGTGGGCTTGTACTTCTTGCAATGCCTGTGTAGAATCTTGTCCCATTGGTATTGACCCCCTTTCGATTATCATGGATATGCGACAATATCTGGTAATGGAACAATCCGCCGCCCCGAGTGATTTGAACAATATGATGAGTAATATAGAAAACAACGGTGCACCATGGCCTTTCAACAATCAAGATCGAATGCTTTGGGCCAACGAAAATTAATTTAATCTGAATTATGGAAAAAGAGGAAGCAGAAAGCTACTTACACAAAAAAGTTGAAAATGGCGAAATTGTCAGCCCTGTTCTACCCGATGGTATCAAAAATTATTTGATCGATATCGATGGAACAATTTGTGACGACATTCCCAACGAGGAGCCTGAACGAATGGCAACGGCCAACATTTACCCCGATGCCCTGGAAACCCTCAATAAATGGTATGACGAAGGTCATTTGATCTGTTTCTTTACCTCAAGGGTAGAGGCCCACAGAGAGGTCACTGAGCAATGGTTAAAATCCAATGGTTTTAAATACCACAGCCTTCTGATGGGTAAGCCCAGAGGAGGAAACTACCACTGGATCGACAACCATTTGGTAAAGGCCACCCGATACAATGGAAAATTTACAGATTTAATTGAAAAAGAGGTAACCATCGAGGTTTTTGACGATGGTAAAAATCATTAAATCACTCCATATGCATGTTCCTACCCTTGCAGAATTAACGGCAGAAGGAAAAAACCCCGAAGTTTTATTTTGGGTGGGTTGTGCCGGTAGTTTTGATGAGCGCGCCAAAAAAATAACAAAATCCTTTGTTAAGATACTACACAAGGCAGGCGTGTCTTTCGCCGTTTTGGGAACAGAAGAAAGTTGTACCGGCGATCCTGCCAAAAGATCCGGGAATGAGTTTCTTTTCCAAATGCAGGCCATGGCCAATATAGAGGTAATGAATGCCTATCAGGTTACGCGAATCGTGACTACTTGTCCCCACTGTTTCAATACCCTAAAAAATGAATATCCTTCACTGGGTGGAAAATACCAAGTGATGCATCATACTACTTTTATCAACACCCTGCTCAAAGAGGGAAAATTTAGCATTTCCGGCTCCGCTTATAAAGGAAAGCGAATCACCTATCACGACCCATGCTATTTGGGCCGCGCCAATCAAGTTTATCAAGCACCGAGGGATCTCATTCAAAAATTGGACGCTGAGTTGGTAGAAATGAAGAACTGCAAGTCTAAGGGGCTTTGTTGTGGTGCCGGGGGCGCGCAGATGTTTAAGGAGCCCGAAAAAGGCAATAAAGACATCAATATTGAAAGAACCGAACAGGCGTTAGAAACCCAACCTGAAATTATCGCTGCGGGCTGTCCTTTTTGCAACACCATGATGTCTGACGGTGTCAAAAACAAAGAACAAGAGGATCAGGTCCGTGTTCAAGACATTGCTGAACTGATTTCTAAAGCCGAGGATCTATAAATAATGTTTGTCCCCTTTGATCAGCTTCCCGATCACGCTCGCGTTTGGATTTATCCATCAAGTCGTCCGTTTAGCTCCGATGAACTGGCGGTTATTCGTCAAAAAGCTAAAGCTTTCTTGGAACAATGGACTGCCCATGGTGCTGAGCTTCAGGCTGGAATTGATCTGCCTTATGATCGCTTTATTGTCCTGGGACTCAATGAATCCGTTCAGTCTGCCTCGGGTTGCTCCATAGATGCTTCGGTCCATTTTATTCAAGCTTTGGAGCAGACCTTCGGTATTACCCTTCTGGATAAAATGAATGTTACCTACAGAAATAAAAATACCATAGATCACATTCCACTGAAAGAATTCCGAACCAAAGCAAAGAAGAAACAAGTTAATCCTGATGTCATTGTTTTTAATAATTTAGTTCTGAACAAAATGGAATATGATTCCCTTTGGGAAGTCCCTGCTTCTTCGAGCTGGCATGCCCGATTTTTTTAGATTGATATGCGCGTTTTATTTACATTTTTTGTCCTATTGGGGGCCATTTCTCTGGCACAGCAACCCGATCCCTTACTTTCCTTAAATCCCAAACTTCAACAAAAATGGGTGGATAGCGTCTACCAATCCATGAGTTTGGATCAAAAAATCGGCCAGCTTTTTACCCCCATGGTTTTTTCCAAAAAAGACGATGAGCATTTTGATGAAATCAAAGATTTAATCGAAAAACACCATATTGGAGGGATTATTTTTTCTTTGGGAGGTCCGGTCAAACAATCTCAATGGTTGAATGAATTTCAAGCCCTATCCAAAGTTCCTTTATTGATCAGTATGGATGCAGAGTGGGGGGTAGCCATGCGATTGGATTCTGTCGTAGCCTTTCCTTGGAGCATGACCCTTGGAGCGATAAAAGACAATGCGATCATCCGTAAAATCGGCCAAAGAATGGGTGAACAAGAGAAGATTTTGGGAGTCCATATGAGCTATGCTCCCGTACTTGACATCAATACCAATCCACAAAACCCGATTATTGGAAACCGATCTTTTGGAGAAGACCCCAAAAGAGTTGCCGAAAAGGGAGTGGCTTTAATGAGGGGGCACCACAATGCAGGAATTCTCACTTCCGGCAAGCACTTTCCCGGACATGGAGATACAGCCAAAGATTCTCATAAAACCCTTCCAACGGTAAGTTTTGACCGATCCCGACTCGAAAATACCGAAATGTACCCCTTTAAAATTGCCATAGAACAGGGTTTAAGCTCAGTGATGACGGCTCATCTCAATGTGCCTGCATTGACCCTTTCTAATGATCCTACATCCCTTTCTCCAGCAGTAGTGACTCAGCTCTTGAAACAAAACATTGGATTTAACGGTTTGGCAGTTACCGATGCACTCAACATGAAAGGAGCAGAACCGAATAATCCTGACTCCAACATGGATTTGTTGGCCCTTTTGGCAGGAAATGATGTCCTTTTGATTTCCAAAGACATTCCACTGGGTGTCGAAAAAATAAAAAACGCCCATGACAATCTTCCTCTGGTCAAAAGAAGAGTTGAGGAATCCGTCAAAAAAATACTCAAAGCCAAATACAAAGTTGGACTGACCCAAAAATCCAAAGTTGATGTTCAAAGTCTCTACAAACGGCTCAATACCCGAAAAGATACCCTGCTCATTGAAGAAGCTTATGCCAAAAGCATTACACTGCTAAAAAACGACAAACAATTGCTTCCCCTAGACCCGCAAACTACCTACGCTCATATTAAGTTGGGAGACGATGACAGTAATGATTTTGAAACACAGCTCCGAGATTTCGTCAACATCAAAAGTGTAAATCCATCAACGCTTGATGAAACTTTGGCGGCGTTAAAAGATTTTGAAAAAGTCATCATCAGTTATCATCGTTCCAATCGTTCTCCTTTTTTATCCCCTGATTTTTCAAAAAAAGAAATAGAATTGATTCAGGCAATAGCCGGGAAACACAAGCTTGTTTTAAACCTTTTCGTAAACCCTTATCCACTGATTGATTTGGGTGATCTTTCTACGATAGAGACTTTGGTTGTGAGTTATCAAAACAGCCCCATTTCTCAAAAAATCAGTGCCGGTCTGATGAACGGTCAAGGTACATTTATGGGGGCATTACCCGTTGGTATTTCTGATCAATTTCCGGTGGGAACAGGAATCCGTTTTGAGCCCAAAGAGAAAAACAAAAGGACAGGTTTGATCGAAAAGGGGTTTGATCCGGATCGATTGGTCGAAATAGATCATTTTGCCCAGCGGGTCATTGATTCTGCCATGACTCCGGGGATGCAAATTTTAGTAGCCAAAAGTGGAGAGATCGTTTACCACAAAAGTTTTGGATATCATACCTATGATAAAAAAATTAAGGTGGAAAACCATCACCTCTATGATCTGGCCTCACTGACCAAGATCACCGCGACGCTCCCCCTGATCATGAGGGAGGTAGATCGCAACAGCTTTGGATTAGAAAGCTCCCTTAAAGATTTTATGCCGGAGTTGGAGGGGTCAAATAAAGCCAATCTGAGTGTAAAAGAAGTGCTGTCGCATTATGCCCGGCTTACCCCTTGGATTCCCTTTTACAAAGAAACATTGGACGAGAAAGGTCAACAACTCAGGAAATTTTACCGCAATCGTGATAAATATCGATTTGATATTCCTGTAGCCCATCAACTTTACCTCAGATCTAATTTTAATCAAAAAATCGAAAAACAAGTCATACAAAGTCCACTCTTGGATTCTCTTTACTACCGATATTCTGACTTGCCTTATTATCTTTTTAAGAATTATTTGGAAAGAAAATACAATAAACCACTCGACGATCTGGCCCATGAGTTTTTATATGAACCTCTAGGACTGAAACGTACCCTTTTCAATCCTTGGAAAGTGATGTCAAAAGATGAAATTGTACCTTCGGAGATTGATAATTATTTCAGACATCGCGAATTACGGGCTTATGTTCACGATATGGGTGCCGCCATGCAAGGCGGGGTAGGAGGTCATGCCGGGTTGTTTTCCAACGCGGAGGAAGTGTATAGAATTATGCAAATTTACCTTCAAAAAGGTAGTGCCAAAGGACTTGAATTTTTCAGTCCCAAAACCTTTGATGACTTCAACCATTGTTATTACTGTAACAAAGGCAACAGGAGAGGGATAGGGTTTGATAAACCTCAGCTGGAGGGAGAAGGTTCTACCTGCGGTTGTGTTTCGGAGATCAGCTTTGGTCATATGGGTTTTACGGGAACTTACGCATGGGCCGATCCCGATCAAGAATTGATTTTCGTATTTTTATCGAACAGAACCTACCCCAGTATGTCAAATAATTTACTGGGAAAAAATAACATAAGAACCCGAATGCAAGCCATGGTCTACAAAGCTTTAATTCACTAAAACATGAACATTTGAAAATTGTAATTGTATGTTATCCCACCTTTGGGGGGAGTGGTGTGGTCGCAACCGAGTTAGGACTTTATTTGGTCAAAAAAGGATATGAAATCCATTTTATCACCTACAAGCAACCGGTGCGAATCCAAAACCTAACCCAAGGTTTACACTTCCACGAAGTTCATGTACCCACCTACGATTTGTTTAAGTACCAGCCCTATGAGTTGGCCTTGTCCAGTAAGATTGTTGATGTGGTCAAAAAATACAAAATTGATATGCTGCATGTTCATTATGCCATTCCCCATGCCTATGCGGCCTATATGGGTAAAAAAATGTTGGAAGATGAAGGGATTCAAATTCCGATGATCACCACGCTTCACGGCACAGACATTACGCTGGTGGGAAGCCATCCTTTTTATAAAAAAGCGGTTCAGTTCAGTATCAATCATTCCGAATATGTTACGGCAGTTTCTCAAAGCCTAAAAGAAGATACTGAGCGTCTTTTTGACATTACCACCCAAATCAAGGTCATCCCCAATTTTATAGATGTTGAAAAATTTAAATTTAAAACTGTTCCCTGCGAAAAAGGACAAATTGCTCCCGACGACCAATTGGTCATTACCCATATCAGTAATTTTAGACCACTCAAAAGGGTGATCGATGTTCTTAAAACCTTCAAAATTGTAAATGAGCAATTGAATGTCAAATTGTTGATGGTCGGAGATGGACCGGAGAAGGAACGCGCCATGCGTTATTGTAGGTCCCATAATATGGAAGATGCTGTTTTGTTTTTGGGAAAGAGTAATCAAATAGATGAGATACTGTGTTTTTCTGATCTGTTCCTTTTGCCTTCAGAACAGGAGAGCTTTGGATTGGCGGCACTCGAAGCCATGGTTCACCGGGTTCCGGTGGTTTGCTCTGATGTGGGAGGTTTGCCCGAAGTTATTGAAAATGGTGTCTCAGGATTTCTTTGCCCTGTAGGGGATATCAATGCTATGGCAGAAAAAGCCATTCATATTTTGGAAGACCCTGAGCGGCATAAAGGTTTTAAAGAACAGGCCTATGAGTCTTCAAAAATATTCGATATACAAGAGGTGATCTCTCATTATGAATCCCTTTACTGGGAAGCAAAAAAAGCTTATTCCGGATGATAGATCCTACTGGCATTGGCATAAATAGTTGCCTTGTCAAAAGTCATTTTTTTGGTTTTAAACCGGGTGTAAAGCTCCATTTGATCTGAATAGTGTTTTGAATCCGGATCGTCAGAACTTCCATAAGAAATAACGGATTCTATTTCTACACCCTCGGGAGTGAACTTGACCAATTCTATGTAGGATTCCCCTTTGATCACTTTTGATTTGCCGTCTTTATAGGGAACCGATCCCATGGAGGTGATCACATCCGGTAGTCCGAAAACGGCTAACTCCTTATCGCCTCTGACCAATTTTTGATAGGTACCCAATTTGACTTCGGTTTTGCCAAAGTGTTCAATCATATGGTCTTGGGTTTCCAGAAGGGCCTTGTAAAGAATATTTTTTGTAAAAACTTTGGGTTCGGGCAATTCCCTGTAGTATTTACCAAGTTTGAAATACAGAATCCCATAAGCTCCTGCTCCGTATGAGTCGGCAGAAGCACGACGATCCCAGTTTTGAATTTGTTTTAAAACGGACTCGACTTTGGGGTAGTTTTCCGGAGCCATCCCGAAAAGAGAATCGATATTCATCCAGCTGTAACGAAAGGGTTTGGGGAATTGGTGGTCGTATTTAATCTCCTTAAAATCATCATAATCAACTTTTTCATGTTGATCTATCAGTTGTTTGAGGCGGGTAGAACGGTTGTTGTCATAGGTCTCAAAGCCCATGTCTTTGGAAAACAAAGCCTCATTGGGATTGTCGAGTGAATCAGAAGATTTAAAAGGGGAATGGTTGGCGTTGTAAAAATATCCGGAACGGGGTTGAATCACCTGAGGTAATTCTTCTATATCATAGGTGGTTGTCCAAAGTGTTTTTTTGGTATTTCCGGGAACCACATTGGCCCAATCATAACCGGGAGCTCGCTTGGGGATTAGACCGTTTGAGATATAAAAAAGGGTATCGTTTTTATCGGCGTAGCCAATGCTATAGCCCGGTAAGCCTTTCATTTTTAGAAGTTCATAAAATTCACTGAAACTCTTTGCTTTGTTCATACGCCACCACTGTTCCAAGGCTTTTACTTCAAACAAAGAGGGCGTTCTTACGGCATAATATCCGGAATCGTTTTTTAGGGTTGGGCCATAGATACTTTCAAAATACTTCTTTTTGATTTTTAGGGGAATCCCCAAAAATTTAACGATCAGTTTTGCCTTGTTTTTTTTCAGTTTGAGGTACTGATCGTCCACACGATATAACTTCTTTTTTTTGGGGTGCATTTCCAATTTAAAAACATCTGTTTTATCGGGTTTGTTGACCGTATGGGCCCAGGCGATGTTTTTATTGGCTCCGATCAATATACTGGGACTTCCTGCAAACAAGGCCCCGATGATATCGGTTCCTTCTTCACTGCAAAGGTGAGCTTCATACCAAGAGGTGGGACCGTCCAGGGGTTGGTGGGTGTTGATTGCCAAATAAGTGTTTCCGTCTTTGGTTTTGGAGCTGTTAAACCCGAAAGTGTTGGAGCCTTTTTCATCCTCATCTACGGGCTTGTAGATCAATTTATTCCCTAAAATGTTTTTTATCCAATAGTCCCCTCTCGAAGACACAAAGAGTTGTAATTGCGCATAGAGAAACATTTTTTTGGGGGTGACGGGAAATAGTTTTTTACTTAAAACTTTTTTTGGATTCAATTCGGCGTAACGGTTCAAACCCTGACTGTAGGCCTCCAGGACCAATTTGTATTCCGGGCTGATCTCTTTTTTATACTTTTCATCAAAAAGACGTTCACTACCAATGAATTGGGTAACAAAATCAATACCATAACCTTTTTTGCCTAGCACATCACTCAACAGGGCATTGCCTGCCAAATAGGCTTGTTGAATGGTCTCAAAATCATCTTCCGCATGTGCCCAGGCCAATCCATAGGCCAGCTCTGCATCTGTTTTTGTAAAAATATGAGGTACCCCATAGGCATCTCTGACAATCTCAATGTTGTTGGGGTTGACTTGCCCAATCATTTGAAGATGAATAAAGCCTATCAGAGCGACAAAAAAACGCTTAATGGTCATTTTCTCTTTTTAAAGGCAAATATACCCAAAGGAAACAAGAGAAACAGAAACCAAACCTTGGTCAAATAGGTGAGGAGGACCGATACCAATAATAGAATTATGGTCAAAAACCAGTCACTGCCTCCGCTTTTATTATTGTTGATCATTTGCAGGCCCCTTCAGTCCAGCTTTTTAAACCATTGATCCCGGCAAAGCAAGTGTTGGAGTAGGTTTTATTGTCACAACCACAAACGGGTTGGTATATTTCTATACAGGCTTTGGTGAGATCTATTTTTTTGGAGTCGATACAGTCTGAGTCTTGATTTTCCTTTTTACAGGCATAGCTAATGGTCATTAACAGTAAACAACCCAATATTCTAATTATTTTCATTTGCTGATGATGATTGTTAGGCCAAAACGGATTAAAGGTTCATTTTTTTAAGTTCTTCAATGGCGTGGTTGGCTGCTCTTGCTGTAAGTGCCATATAGGTCAATGAGGGGTTTTGATTGGCAGCAGAGGTCATACAAGCGCCATCGGTAACGAAAACGTTGGGAACCTCATGGATTTGATTGAACTTATTGAGTACCGAGGTTTTGGGATCGCGTCCCATTCTTGCTGTTCCCATCTCGTGTATGCCTTTTCCAATGGGGGCGTTGGAATCGAAAATATTTACGTCTTTACATCCGGCGGCTTCCAGCATTTCGGCGGCCTGAATCTTCCAATCTTCCTTCATTTTTTTCTCATTTTCCTTGAATTCTGCATCAAAAGTAATGGTAGGCAGCCCGTATTGATCCGGTTTGTCATAGTTCAATGTCATTTTATTTTCGTGATAGGGGAGTACTTCGCCAAATCCTCCCATTCCGATCCTCCAGTTTCCGGCTTGGATGATTTCTTTTTTGAGTGACTTTCCGTAGGAATGCTCTGCGATCGCTTGAGACCAATCCCCTCTGCTCGCTCCCCCTTGGTAACCATAGCCTCTCAGGAAATCAACTTTTTTTGAATCAGGGCCCAAGTTTCTGAAACGTGGAATGTAAAATCCGTTGGGCCTTCTGCCCGTATAGTAACGATCTTCAAAGCCATCGTATCTTCCACTGGCACCACTTCCCAATTGGTGGTCCATGATGTTGTGCCCCAATTCACCCGAATCATTTCCCATTCCATCAGGGAAACGATCGCTTTTGGATTGCATCAGTATAGCGGTGGAGGCCATTGCAGAGGCACATAGAAATACAATTTTGGATTTAAATTCGATTACTTCTTTGGTCAGGGCGTCAATAACCCTTACCCCGCTTGCTTTTTGAGTTTTGGGATCATAGATTACCTCTGATACGATGGAATCGGGTCTAAGGGTTAGATTTCCGGTCGCTTCTGCATGGGGCAGTGTCGAAGAGTTGGAACTGAAATAACCCCCAAAAGGGCAGCCTCTTGAGCATCGATTGCGGTATTGACAGGCCGACCTTCCTGCTCCTTGTTTATTCCCTTGGGTGATGTGGGCCACTCTGCCTATGGTCATTACTCGGTCGTTGTAATTTTCTGACAGCGTATCTTTAAGGTGTTCTTCCAAACAGTTGAGCTCCATAGGAGGCAAAAATTCACTGTCGGGAAGTTGAGGGAGATTTAGTGCTTCGCCACTCACTCCTATAAATTTTTCTACATGAGAATACCAGGGGGCAATATCTTTGTACCTAATGGGCCAGTCAACACCATAACCGTCTTTGGCGTTGGCCTCAAAGTCCAGATCACTCCATCGATAGGATTGCCTTCCCCATATCAACGATCGCCCTCCTACTTGTTTTCCTCTGATCCAGTCGAAAGGTTTTACCTCATCATAATCGTGCTCGGAGTCTTTGTTGTAAAAATGTCGGTTGTTCTCATCAAATCCCCATCGTTTTTGTTTTGAGTAGTGCTTTTCAACGATCTCACTTGGAGTTTTACCGCCGTGGGGCAGATCCCAGGGATCATTGTGCATGGTGGGATAGTTTTCGATGTGTTTGACCATTCTTCCCCGTTCCAGCACTAAGGTTTTTAAACCGGCCTCGCAAAGTTCTTTGGCGGCCCAACCTCCACTAATTCCTGACCCTACTACGATGGCATCATATTGGTATTTTTCTGAATGAATTAAACTCATCTTTAGAGATTTTAGTAACCATTAAATAAACAAAATTTTGACAAGAAAAGAAACACAAATCAAATAAGATCACGGCAGCTACTATATAAATCATCAAAATAATTAAATCGAATCATATTTGTTTGATGAACAAATTTTTTAAATTTACCATCAAACTATCTATTTTATGCCTAGGATTGGAATCATTCTTACACTCATAGTGTACGTTTTTATGGGGATCTGTTTGTTGCTTATGCCTTAAGCTTAGGCGGTACGGAATTTCCCTTTTTGTTAGACTGAAGTATTAAACCTGTGGGGTTGATTTGACCCCATGAAAAATTTACTTTTATGAAATTGATTGAGAAATTTGAAAGATTTTTAGACCGTGCTGCAGACCAAGTTGGGGGGTATAAAATTTTAGTTGTCCTCGCCCTAGTTGTCGGTTATCTTTTTGGCTCTATTTTTTCTTAAAAACCTTCCTTTTGCTTTTTAGAGATTGCCAATTGGCTACAGAGTAAGATTCTTCTGTTTTTGGTAAGTTCTTTGAATAAGAGTCGAAAGGAATTAGGTTTGTCTTACAGGAGAGATAAAGGGGGTGTTTAGGGGATCCATTTTTGTTGCGTTTAAAACACATTGGGCTTTCAACCATCTCCATAAGCCACTTGGGTAAATGGCCATCATTTCCCCAGGCAAAAACAACTTTTTTGCACTTTTTTTTCATCTTTTTTAGGTGTTTGACATTGGTGGTATCGTCAGCCAATATTTTGTCCTTTAAGATCTTGGGGTAGGGGGTGATATAGGAGTGAAGATTTCCCAAATAAAAACCTCCGTAACCAAACTTTTTGGTAAAGTTGATCAGTTTCAAAACAGTTCTGTCATCAGCGTTTGCGTCAGCATAGGAGGGATTGAGGAGGATGTACAGTAGCAGTGGTTGATCCTTGTTCCATATTCGCCAAAGCTGGTACCTTCTTTTATTGTCTTTAATAG
The DNA here is from genome assembly GCA_041254175.1 of Flavobacteriaceae bacterium. Taxonomy (GTDB): domain Bacteria; phylum Bacteroidota; class Bacteroidia; order Flavobacteriales; family Flavobacteriaceae; genus UBA8316. The sequence goes on from JBESZM010000074.1 coordinate 26,648, forward strand.
CCCCTTTGATCACGAATCTTTAGTTTGTAGGTTCAATTTGACTTTCTCAATCACCGCTTGACCAAACAAACACAAGCCCGAATTGGTTATGATCAAAGCCAATGTTCCCCATAGAAACCAATCATCGCTCTGCTTGTATTTTAAAATAATGGATTCTCCCACAATTGACAATCCCATTCCAAACAGTAGCAATCCGGATATGGAATAAAACAACCACTTATTTTTCATTTTTAATGATTTAATCATTATGAATTTAACCAAAAAACCAAAACGATCTTATTCACTAAGTTTTTACATTTTTTATATTTATAGGAACAAACCGAGAAAAATCTTAAAAAGTCAGTGGTCAATGTCCGGGAAACTTATTGCTCTGACCTCGACTTTTTGGAATAGAAAGGAGTTTTAATCGCCCTAATTTATACAGAAATGAAACGTAGAAAATTCACTCGATCCCTTGCCACTTCAATTGCTGGTATTAGTCTTGCCCGTGGTATCGGCCACCACCCTCTAGGCAATAGCAAGAACAAATTGGGCATTGCCCTGGTTGGTCTTGGAAACTATGCCACGCGTCAGTTGGCTCCGGCATTGCTAGAGACACAGATGTGTGAATTGAAAGGAATCGTTACGGGTACTCCTTCCAAGATTGATCAGTGGAAAAAGACCTATGATCTCAAGGATCATCAAATTTACAACTACGATAATTTTGACAGTATTGCCGACAATGACGAAATAGACATTGTCTACGTGGTTTTGCCCAATCATATGCACAAAGCGTTTACCCTGAGGGCTTTTCGGGCAGGCAAACACGTGATCTGTGAAAAACCAATGGCCATGAACGCCCGTGAGGCCGCCGAAATGGTAGCGGCTGGAAGAAAGGCCAACAAACAACTCTTTATCGGTTATCGTTTGCATTATGAACCCCATCACCGGGAGATCATGCGACTGTGCCAAACAGAAGAATTTGGTAAAATCAAATTTTTTGAGGGAGGATTCGGTTTCCGAGCCGGTAATCCCAATCAATGGCGATTAAAAAAGGCCTATGGGGGGGGCGCATTGATGGATGTTGGAATTTATGTCATCCAAGCAGCCAGATACACCATCGGGCAAGAGCCCATTGCTGTTTCCGCTCGTGAGTTCAAAACCGATCCGGTGAAATTCAAAGAAGTGGATGAGTTGATCACCTGGCAAATGGAATTTCCCAATGGTGTAGTGGCCAATTGCACTACTTCGTTTTCTGCTTCGACCAATCATTTGTATGTCGCTGCCGAAAAAGGGTTTATCAGATTAAGCCCTGCCTATACCTATGGTGGATTATCGGGTTATACCCGAAAATACAAGTTTGATTTCCCTCAAGTCAATCAACAGGCCTTGCATATGGATGGTATTGGCGATGCATTGATGAACGGGCTTCCTCACCTGAATGTTGGAGGGGAAGAGGGATTAAGAGACATGAAAATCATTGACGCCATTTTTAAATCGGTGAAACAAGATGGAAAGCGTGTGCTGATCTAATTTTATAAATTTTATTAAACCGTTTTTTCCCTTCTATACCCATCAGTTTTTATGGCCAAAAAGAAATGCGATCAATGTAAAAATGAATTTGAAATTGCTTTTAGGGTAAGGCATTTGCCCCTTCATTACGCCCGAAAGGAATGGGTTTTTCTTTGCGAAGATTGCTTGGTTGAAGTAAAGCCAAACAATTCCCATTACCAATATGGAGGAACGTGGAAAGGCTGATTGGGAAGCCTATTGATGCTTTAGAAGTTTGGCAGATGGCGGATCAAGGTATAAGTTCACCGAGGGATGTTCTCTCAAAATCGAGGCAGGGCAGGATTCATCAATCGCACCCTCCAATGCATTTTTTACTGCATGGGCTTTTCTTTCTTCGGGAACAAAGCAACTGATGTGCTGTGCACTCATAATGGTGGGAATGGTCAACGTAAGGGCGGTTTTGGGGACAACATCAATGCTTTCAAACCAGCCTTCATCAAACTGTTGTCTTCTGCAATGCTCGTCCAGCTCGACCATCTTAACAGATTTTTGGTCTCTAAAATTGGCCACTCCGGGATCATTAAAAGCCAAATGTCCATTTTCTCCTATTCCAATACAGGCGATATCGATGGGATGTTTTTCTAACAATTGAGCATAATCTCCTATGGTTTCGTCCAAACTTTTACCCTCGGTATTGATGGGATAAAACTCTTTTGGACGGATGTATTTGATGATATTCTCTTTCAGATAGTGCCTGAAACTTGCAGGATGGTTTTCTTCCAGTCCTATGTATTCGTCCAAATGGAAAATGATCACCTTTTCCCAAGGAATAGGCTTTTCCCTGAGTGCTTTTAAAAACAACAATTGTGAACTTCCCGTTGCTAAGATGATGTGGGCCATCCCTTTTGATTCTATTGCTTTAGCGATATGTCTTTCTATTGATTGGGCTGCTTCTTGAGCGACTAATCCGTGTTCTTTAATGGTAATCTTCAAAATGAAATTTTTTAATTTTTAATTTTATCCTCTACCGATCAAACCAATTATTTCAAAGCTAAAACAAATATCGTTTGGATATAATTTTTTAAAAATGAATATATTAGTTTAAAACTATTGATAAAAATAGTTGACCAAAGTTACTCAAAGCTGTGGGAGTGTTCTATTGGTCAATTTTTTAAGTATATCATGGCCTAATTTGTATGTTTATCAAAATTAAAATCAAATGAAAAAAATTATAATTACTGCAATCGTTTTATTGCTTTCCCTTGGTCTTTATATAATCTATCCCATTTGGATCAATCCAAAAAGTCCAAAATCAAAAGAGGTACTTCAAATTGAGGAATTCAATATTGAAGTCCGTTATTCAAGACCCTCAAAAAGAGGACGTTTGATTTTTGGAACGGAGGATCAAGGGGCACTCTTGACCTACGGAAAATATTGGAGATTGGGAGCCAATGCTCCCACCAAGATATCAATAAACAAGGATGTCAAATTTGCGGGTAATGAATTAAAAGCGGGAGTGTACGCTATGTATGCGGTTCCTCATAAAGATTATTGGGAGATTACCCTTAATTCAAAAATCAATTCCTCAGGCTATGAGCGGCCGGATCCTTCTTTTGATGTGTTTACGGTGGCCATACCGGTGAATACAACTTCCAATTCGGTGGAACAATTTAGCATATCCCTTAAGGATTCATTTTCAAACGTGTCTTTGACCATGGAATGGGATCAATTGGTGGCAGTTATACCCATTGTGATCCGTTAGGCTCTTGAGGCCAAAGTGTATTCTTTGTGCAGGGTGAGGGAAATTGATGCAGGTGAATTTGGTGTGATGTTTTGTTACCCCGGGGTAAGATCCCAATAAATCGGATTAGGGTAGGGGGCTTTTAGTATTCTACCGGATTTTGGAATTTATCAAAAGGAAAATTGTCCATGATATTTTTTGTAGATAGTGCTCCAGCGGCCAATGGGAGTCCTCGAAGACCCGGCATCAGAACCCCTGTAGCATTGAATGCTGCTTGTCCATAATCTCCATCGCGCAAATTACTGGCAGCAGACATCGCATGACCTGCTCGATTGTTGACTAAACCTGCAGCACCACCGCGCACTGCCATTGCTGCTCCCATAAAATCATTATTATTGAACTTCTTCCTTGCGTCCAGACCTGCATCGGCTATTGATAGGCCTGTACCAAGTCTGGCTGCGCCTCTGGCCATGGGACGAGCAAAACGCCCAAATAATCCGGTTCCCATCAGTTGTGTGACTTCACCATTGGAATTGTTTTCGGGAGTTTTGGTGTGTTCATCCGCCATTTTTTGATATGTCTGTAATTGCTTTACACCAGGACTATTATCGGCCATCTCTTGCAGTTTCATTTGAGAAACGACCTCAGTCCGATTGTCCTTATAGGACTGGATAGACCCTTGTACGGTCGATACATTCAATGGTTTTGAAGCTTCAATCTGCTTTTGATCTTTCCTTTCAGCGTAAGTATTCATATTTTATTTAAGCCGTTGATTTATTAAGACATGCCTCAGTGCCGGAAATTATCCTCATCCACTGACCTTATCTAAATTAAGTAAAATTTAGTTAATACTCCCAAATCAGCCAGAATTGATTGTGTTGGAAACAAATAATTACAGATTATTTAAAATTAATCTAATTATGTATTTCTAGATCAAGTTGTATATGCCTAAAGTTTTAAATAATTTTAGATCATAATACTATAAATATGGAAAACTTAAAAATCAGTAACAGTTGTGTCAATTGCGAAAACTTGAATCAAACGCTAAATAAGTGTGGTGTTCACCAGGTAGAAGTTAGTGAAAAATACACTTGCGACGAGTTTGAGGTAGTAAGTTGATTTTTATCGTATTGACCAAACTATTTTAGAGGGTATCATCGGACTATCTTGCTATTCTCTAAGCGGCTCTCAACAAAATTAATTTATATATCATTGCCTTGGTGGGTGAAAAAGATTAGGTATACGATTAACCGGTAACACCTTATTATAGTCATTCCATTAACCTAATAAAAGTAGTTGATATTCTCAATATCAAAACAGTGTTTTTTGTTGAGATTATAATTTGCTTTCGAATGGGCATAAAATGCTACTAAAGTGATCTAAAATATTTAAATTTTAATTCACTAATACCCTTAGCTCAATACTTTCAAGTTCTACCAATTGATCCCAATCTTCCCAAAATTTTGTAAAAGAATCCGCGCCGTAGATTTTTTCGTAAGCTCCTTGCAAATCAGCTTTTGAATCATAAAGCTCACCCAGTAAATTCGAAGTTTCTACGATATACATTCTCCACCCTTTTTCCATCATCTCAGACCCCCAAAATATAGCATAGGATAATCCGGCATAATTTGTCCAATTTGGACTTGGAAAACGCAAGTAGTTCCATCACTTGCTCGGAGTTGTAGGTTCTTTGAAGGCGTCTGCTGTTGTCTTTGGAAAGTCCTTCTTTTTTTGGGTGTTGCATAACTTTACATTTAAATTAAACTTCTTTTTTAGGGTAGGCTTTTTAAGGCGTACGATACGTTCATTTTTCTCATTGTGTTTTAGTTGTTTTAGTTTGTTATTATATACTTAAATCAAGTCTGTAAAAGTACATACAAGTCATTAACAATCAATGGCGTAGTTTTCCACAAAAGGGTTGAGTTTTCAACCAATTATGATGAAATGAAACTTAATGAAACCTAATTAAAAAAGTAGGGGTGGAGGTGTAGTTTAAAGACTAAAGTTAGTTATAAGTATTGTTAATTTTTGCATTGGCTATTTTAACTACATAAATCATTTACACTCTCTATTATAATAATCAAGATTACTTTTTTCCCCAAGATTTATAGCTTTTCTTAAATCAGCACAAGCACCGCGATCGTCTCTTATACTAATTTTAGCGACCCCCCTCCAATTATATGCTCTACCAACATTTGAATCAGTTTGTATAGCTTTTGTAAAATCTGCTATAGCTCTGCGATAGTCTTTTAATTTATAACTACAATACCCTCTGAAAAAATATAAATCTTCATAGTAAGTGGCTTCAAGAGATTTTGTAAAATCCTGGATAGCTCCTCGATAGTCTTTTAATGCATATTTAGATTTTGCTCTATAGTAATATGTTAGGCCAGATGGATATGGATCAACTTCAATAACTTTTGTAAAATCTACGATAGCTCCTCGATAGTTCTTTGAATTATATTTATTAATTCCATTGTTATAGGTGTTTGTTTTATTTATGTCTGCTGAAGAACTTTTAGTGTCTACCTCCTTTGCATCTTCTTTGTTACTTAACTCCTTAATCCTTTTTTGTGTTTCTGACACAT
>JBESZM010000075.1:0-4992 GCA_041254175.1 Flavobacteriaceae bacterium
AACGAGCAGTACAAACTTCATATAAAGCAAAGAGAGGCCATCCACTACGGAAGGTCTACCATAGTGTTGGAGCGTCCCGAACTCTTTGATCTTAAGGCCGACATTTCTGAAAAATATAACATTGCAGAAACTTTTCCCGATTTGGTCTCTGATTTGTTGAACACCCTAGAATTGCACCTTAAGGATGTCGAGAATGGTATTCCAGATCAATTGGCGGATCGAATGTCCCAAGAGTAACCATCCTCCTTTTCGAAAAAATAGATTTTAATAGGCAGTAAAAATGCAGTATTGCATTTTAAGAAAATTTAGCTTGACTTTATTAAGTTTAGACTTTATTTTCACAATTATGGGTTATGATTATCTGTTTTACAATGAATTACCTAAAGGGGTGAAGACAGTATATGTAAATGGAAAAAGATTGTCCTTGAAGGAATTTAACGAAGCCAAAAAGAAGTTTTTGTCTAAAAAAGGAAATCGCATTGAATCTTAAACAGTTTTTGGAAATTCTGTTTGTTGTTCTATTTAGTATATTAGTATATATCTTTTTGAAAAAATAGACTGATGCGTAAAATTGTACTCTTTGTTTTATGTGTAAATTTTTTACACCTCAATGCACAAAAAACGCAGCGTCTAAGAGATTCAATTAAAAAGTATCAATTTCTAAACCCCAACCGGGCGATTGAGTTTGGGATGGAGTATGTTGAGCTTCGCGCCAGCGAAACTCCTGACATTGAAATGGTAAAGACTTATTCTAAGATCGGCGAAATATTGCTTTATATGGAGCTTTATTCTTCAGCATTGGAATACTTCAATTCTGCCTTGCGAATCAAAGAAGCTATTAAAGATCCAAACTTCGCAATTACTAATTTAAAACAGCCACCTTGGATCGTAGTTAATATTGGTAATATTTATTTTCAGAAGCGGAATCTCGTCAAGGCCAGAGAAAAGTTTTTAGAGGCCAAGGAACTTTTTGAACTTACCAAAGAGTTCGATTTAACTGATGCTCAAAATGGATTGAACACCACCATTTCAAACCTTGGACTAATCTATGGTGCAGAGGGAGATTATGACAAACAAGAGGAGCTCTTTTACAAAGTATACCAAAGCAGAAAATCAATAGGTAAGGCTGAGGATATTTTGTACTCTCTGATGCAACTAATGTCTGTAAAAATCTTTAAAGAGGAAATTTTGTCTGCCAAAAACAAATTGGATGAGATTGTTGAATTTTATGAGAATGCCAAAATCAATGAAGATGATTTGTCGACTTCACTATTGACCCGAAACTTTGGATATGCTTACGCAATTTTTGGGGCCTATTATCAATCTGAGAAAGAATACGACAAGGCGATCGAATATATACTTCATTCTCGGGAAATTCTTAAAAATTTCCCTGTGGAAATCAATATTTTAGGATCTAGACTTTCTGAGTGTTACCTGGCCATTGGTGAAACTGAGAAGGCCAAAAAAATTGCTTTAAAAAATCTAAATTTTAAAAATATCAGTGACAAAGAAAAAAGATTCAATTACAAGGTGCTTGAAAAAATATATAAAAAGACCCAAAACCAGGAAGCCTTGTTGAGCATTAAGGATTCTTTGATTTTAATTGCATCAGGTGCCAGCAGTTCCAAGGTCTTCAAAACACTTAATGATTTAGAAACTCAAATTATACTATCCGATTCGGCAAGAGCACTTAATGAAAGTAAAATTAGGTACAATACCTACCTATATATCCTAATCATTGGAACTGTAATTTTATTTTTTTCATTGGTTACCATAAGGGTTAATTATAATTATCAAAAAGAAAAGGGGAGCCGTTTGGAATTGGAAAAAGATAAGGTCTTGGCGGAGTTAGACCAAAAAAACAGGGAATTGGTCAGTAAGTCCAATTTTATCATACAACGGAATGATTATTTAAAAAACCTTCAAAAGAAAATTCGTACTTCACAAAAAGAAGAGGATCAAACCGGTAAAATGGTAACTAAGGAATTGAATAGGGTGATCAATTCCGAAAAATCCTATGAGGAATTTGATAATATGTTTGTGAGTGTATACCCAGATTTTTACCAAAGACTCAATCAGATATCCAAACTGTCGCAAACGGATTTAAGGTTGGCTTCTTACATTAAAATGAATCACAACAATAACGAAATTGCCAATATTTCTGGGATCTCTTTAAGAACTGTAGAAAGCCAACGGTATCGACTTACCAAAAAGTTAAATCTCGATAAAAATCAAGATTTAAACTCTTTCTTAATGTCATTGTAGTATTTTTACGGGAATGTAATTTCGTTTTAGTTTAAGTTCGTTTATATTATTGTACTGCAATTATACTGCATAAAGACTTTTTTCGCCTGATTTAATTGGTATTTTACATCAATTCGTATTTATTGCGTTTATAATAATATTGAGAGATGTTTATGCAACAAAATTTTGAAATTGAGTTTGCTAAAGTTTACCCCAACTTTACGAAGAAACTCATACAACTAAACGAGGAATTGACTTTTACTGAAGTAAAAATCTGTATGTACATCAAAATGAATTTCTCTAATAAACAAATTCTTGACTTAATGCGCATTTCAGACAGTACACTGTCTAATTTACGTTCTAGTATTAGAAAAAAATTAAGTTTGGATAGAAAAAAAGGATTATTTACTATAATAGTCAATCTATAATGTCCCTTTTGGGATATCTGAAAAAATCGAAACTCACCCGATGTGTATTGTACACTTTGGTAACGAGTTTATATCTTTTTTCCAATCCCATTTTCTCTCAGGATTCATCCGGTCCTGCTCTCAGTGCGTTTAGTCAAGACCTCAACGCAGTTGATATTACCTCAGGAGGGGTAACCCTTACCATCCAAATTACGGTAACAGATTCATCTGCCATTGCAAGTGTATCAAGTACTCCTTCCTTAACCCTCTCATCTGGAAATACTTCAATTACATCAGGTTATCAGAACTTTTCCAATTGGTCGGTAACCTCTACCAACACGACTTTGTGGTCACCCAGTAACATCTCACCTTCAGGTTGGATTGATGCTTCAGATACATCAAGTTATAATTTAAGCGGCAGTAATTTATCCTCCATCTCGGATAAATCAGGCAACTTTAACATGACCATAGATGGAACCCCCCAAAGAAGTCAAACGACTGTTAACTATCTAAACGGCTTGCCTACATTTTATTTTGATGGAAGCGAAAGTTTAATTAGTAGTGATCAAGATCAAGTCGCAAGTAGTGGTAATCATTGGGCGACAGGCGTGTTTAGATGGGATTCAGTCGATAACTCTAAAGATTCTTTTTGGAGTTTTGACAATTCAAACTCGAGCCGTCGTACTTATGCAATTAGCAGTAGTGAAAATAATAATTCTTGGTCGGGTGAAATTGATTACGATGGTAATAACTCTATTGTATCAGGGATTGCAAAAAATAGTTTTACAGCAAGTATAGGGCGATATACCTACACTATTATTTCAGTGGTTTTTAATAAAACTGGGAATCAAATTTTTGGAAGGCTCAATGGAACCACACGAACTTCAGTTCATTCTTATAACAATAGTTTGTATCAAAATGCGGATTATCGTTTGTTTAGAAATAGAGGAGGGACAAAACCAGCAGGAAGACTGGCAGAACATTTCTTTAAGGCAGGTGTTCCGGGAACCGGAGGTACTGACATAACAGATGTACAAAAAGCAGAGGGCTATTTAGCTCATAAATGGGGACTCACATCTTCACTCCCCTCTAATCACCCCTATAAAAGTTCAGCTCCTTTGACTCAGCAGGTGAAAACATACTCATCAAGTATTTATTTGGATCCTGATCATATACCTTCCGGGAATTATACCATTGCTTTTGATCATTTAGATTTTGAAGATACCCTGGGAAACCAAGCGAGTCTGCCTTCAGGTTATGATGCGTTTGACATTCAAATAACCAATAACACAGCTGATCCGGTTCTTTATTTTGACCCAAACAATACTACTAGTTATTCCGGGAGTGGTAACACTGTCAATGACCTAACAACCTATGATAATGATGGAACACTAAGTAATGTTTCACACACGGATCCCTACTTTTCTTTTAACGGAAGTTCTTCAAACATCTCAGCGATTGATGCTAATACGCTAGAACCTGGAAGCGGGAATTTTTCAGTTGAGGCATGGGTGAGGTTTGGTGCGCTAAAGAATCAAGTTATTGTAGGTAAGATTGATGATGGAGGAAATGCATCTCATATGGGTTACGGATTGCGAATGGATGGGAGTAATCAAGTTCGTTTTGAAGTGGGGGATGGCTCAAATTCATATAACACATCACGTTATACCTCAACGACAAACAGGTGGTATCAATTTGTAGGGGTTGTTGATGCCACCAATGATAGGATCAAACTTTATAGAGATGGCGCTCTTTTAGATGAATCAACTACACTTACCAATGCCATTAAAAACACCACAACGCCACTTCGAATAGGATCCTATAATGACAATGATTATAATCAAAATCTCAATGGTGATGTTGGGGTTGTAAGGATATATAAACGAGCTCTTTCTGCAGCGGATGTAGAACAAAACTATAAACAAACGGTCCTAACCTATGCCGTAATATCTAGTATTACAGACCAGGACTTTACCGGTTCAGCCATTACGATCTCTCCAACAGTTACTTTAAATGGATCAACACTTACAGAGGGTGTTGACTACTCAACAACTTTTACCAATAATACCAATGCCGGTACAGCTTCTTTAACAATTAACGGTATAGGGAGCTATTTAGGATCTAAAACAACCTCATTTACTATTATCGATACAACAGCTCCTACGGTAACCATTACCACTAATGATTTGGATAATACCATAAAGTCAGCAGACGATATAACAGTCACTGCCACCTTTAGTGAGGCCATGGCATCCGCTCCAACAATTACCATAGGCTCCGCAGTGAGTAATGTAGCACTTACTGCAACTAGTAGTACTACCTGGACCTATTTTTGGAGTAC
>JBESZM010000076.1:0-4940 GCA_041254175.1 Flavobacteriaceae bacterium
GGGAAAAACGCTCCAAGCGTTCAACGGGTACATAGCTGTGGGAGATGCCTTTCTCATGTATTTTTTGCTCCAAATGCTTGAATAATTGACCTTGTTGCCCCTTGAGCAGCCATACCTTATCTATGGTTTTTTCCTGAACGATGGCTTCCATGATCGCACGAATACCATAAATTTCTTGAGCTGTTTTCATTTGTTTATTCTATGTTAATGAGCAGATATTTAACCATTTTCTTTTTTTGAAGCATTTATCTGGGTTGTTTGAATCTCTCCATGAGGGATTTAATTGGTGCAATTTAGAAATTACCCATCAGAAATATGGATTATTTTTTGGAATCAATAACTCCTAAGAAGCAGAAAAAGAAGCCTGTTATCGGTTGCTGTTCACCGACTCGTCAATATTGAGATTGGCATCAATTTCTTTTTGTGGAATTTTGAGGAAAAACTTTTTGTCGTCAGGAAGTAAATTGGCCGAACTCCCAACCCTGTGATTTCCTGTCCTGGTAATGCCCCTTCTGAGTCGTTTGGCGTCAAACCATTCTACCCCCATTTCACCGTACAATTCCTTTCTTCTTTCAATGAGAATTTCCTCGACCAAATTGTCTCCAGTATTTCCGGAAGCTACTGCATTAGGATCTCGGTTTTGTTGTAAAGACAACAACATACTGCTGGCTTCACTTTCTTTTCCCAATCGGGCATTCGCTTCGATTTCAATCAACATCATTTCGGGGGATCTTATGATGGGAATGTCTGAACTGAAATCGAAAGTAAATTTTGAGGAGGCTCTGGCATAATACTCATTGCCGCTACCCACTCTGTAGAGATCGAAAAAGGTATTTCTAACATCTGAAGAACTGAAAAGAGATACAAAATCTTTATTCCAGAAAGCCAAACCATAACCATCGTTGATGTTGTCTGTAAAAGCGTGTGGAGCGATGTAGAAATAATTGGTTTGGTCAGCGCGTTGGGGCATGGCCCAAATCCATTCAGTTGCGTTCATATCGTCAAAGCCGAATGTGTATTCATTGGAGTTAAGTGGATAGCCTTGTCGTGCAATTGCAGCAGCATTAGCCGCCTCTTGCCAGTTGCCCATCACCAGTTGGACCCTTGCCATAATGGCATAAGCCACATTTTGGTTGATGTATGATTTGTTAGTTCTCTCTGCCGGAGTGATTTGGACCGCGGTAGTGAGATCAGCAACGATAAAATCGTAAAGTTCACCCAAAGTGGACATGGCTTTTCCCTCAATGGCCGGCTCAGAATAAATGGGAGGGGCAGGGAGCGTGAGGTCATAACTGTAGGTGTGTTGGAACTCCATGGCCAATTGAAAATAATAAAATGCACGCATGGTATAGGCTTGACCTAAAAACCCGTCTTTTTCAATTTCGGATAAGGTAGCACTGCCATTGATGCCCGAGATGAATTGATTCAGTTGATTGATCATGTAGTAGGGAAATTCCCAGCTGAATACAGTTCGGGTATAAGTGGGTTCTCTGTTGTCATTTTCATAGTCAAAAAGGTACCATTGGAATCCCATGATAAGGTCGTTTCCTTTTACGACTCTGGCAAAATACATGGAGTATAAACCTCCGGCGTCTGTTCTTTCAAATTGACTACGGCTTGTCCTGAGGATACCCGACATGAAGGCCTCTGCGCCGTCTGCGGATTCAAAAATCACTGATGAATTGACCGATTCGGTGGGTTTGGGCGCGTCCAAATAACCTTTTTCACATCCTGAAAAGAATAAAAGGCTGATGACCAAAAGTGTAAGGTGTAGTTTTTTCATTTTCAAAATTTTACAATTGGAGATTAACCCCTAGGGAAATGGTTTTCATTTGGTGTGATCTGTAGTTCGTCATACCGGAGAGTGCTTGTTCGGGATCAATTCCCTTGTGAGACTGAAAGGTGAATAAATTGTCTCCTTGCAAATAGACCCTCAAGCTCTGGATTTGATACTTTTCAATCCAGCTTTCATCAAAAGTGTATCCCAAGTTGAGTCCTCTCACTCTGAGGTAGTTATTTTTGAATAAAAACCGTGAGGAGGTCGCATTGAAATCGTTTTGTTCGTTCAGGAAAAGGGGTACATCGGTCTGATCACCGGGTTTCTGCCATCTATTTTTGAGATTGGGATGCCCATTTCTGCCCGGAGATTCAAAACCACTCATCAGGCTTGCATATACACTGTCATATACATAGGATCCAAAACTAAAATTGATCAAAGCACTCAGGTCAAAGTTTTTGTAGGAAACATTGGCATTGAAACCTCCAACCATTTTGGGTAGGGAAGATTTATCCATATAATATCGGGTGGCCTCTGCAAAATCTTTGGTGGTAACGCGCTCTCCGGTTGGCTCGCCCTCAGGGGATAGAACGTCTTTGTACCACATCTGGTAACCGTCTTCAGGATCTACTCCGGCAGACTCTCTGATAAAGAATTCATAGAGGGATTTCCCAACTTTCCATTTTTTGGTTCCGTTAATAAACTCGTCTTGGGTGAGCTCACTGATTTCGTTTTTGTCAAATGAAAAATTAACGCCTAAGTCAACCGTCAAGTCGTCTTTTTTTACAACCATTGAATTGAAGGAAAATTCAATTCCTGAATTTTTTATCGCACCAATGTTGGTTTTTATGGATTCATTACCGGTGGATAGTGCTAAAGGTTTATCATAAATCAGGTCTATGGATTCTTTGCTGTAGTATTCGATGCTGCCTTGAAGTTTGCCCTCAAATAGCGTAAACTCCGTTCCAAAATTTTGTAGGGCTGTTTTTTCCCAGGTTAAATTTGGATCGACAAATTGGGAGGAAATCACCCCGGTATTGTCCAATTGGTTATAGCCGGTATCAAAAACTTGAAGGTAGGGGAAGAATCCGATGTTTCTGTTATTTCCCAATTCACCGTATGAAAATTTTAATTTTAAGTAATCTACCCAAGCAACATCATCTATAAAGGACTCGTTGGACAGGATCCAAGATCCTCCAAAGGAATAAAAGTTACCCCAGCGGGTATCTTTTGAAAACTTGGTAGACCCATCTCTTCTGAAGGACACTTCTGCAAAGTAGGTGTTGTCGTAGTTGTAACTGAAACGGGAGATGGCACTCAGAATACGTTCTTCGTTGATGGCTCCGCCCACACTTTCGGGTATGGTGCTTCCATTCAATACCTTTACGTTGGGTAAATAACCCGTCCCTTGAGCATTCAAGAGATCTTGTTTCAATTGGTAGGATTCAAAGATGGCGTCTGCGTTAAGGGTATGTAAACCAAAGGTATTGCTGTAGTTGAGGGTTTGAATGGCATTTAATGTGGTAAAATAATTACGGTCTTGAGATACCCTTCCTTGAACTGAGGAGGCAGCACCATATTTGTTGTGGGTGTATCTGAAATCGTCAAGGGTAGCCCTTTCATAAAAAATATTTGATTTAAAATTCAACTCGGGAAGCAGTTTGATTTTTAGATAACCATTCATTGAGGCATAAGTTCTGGTTTTTAATATTTCGTTATTTATGACGGCACCCAATCCGTTTTCATTGGATAAGGCCGGTCTTACGCCGTTGACGATTTGGCTGTTGTTGTTTCCGTAGTCGAATTGAGACAATCCTCCGGCATCTTTATAAAGTGTTCCATCGGCCTCTCTTCTGTATAGAGGATAATAACTGGGGATGGTGTATATCCATTGAATGGAGTTAGAAAAACTTGTTCCGGATTGGTTGGGGGCATTTTGTTTGGAAGTGGAATAGGAGATGTTGAGTCCGGATTTTATGTAGTCATTTACTTCTGTATCTACATTGAGTCGGGTGGCAAATCGCTCAAAATAGGTGGTTTTGACTTGTCCTTGTTCTTTGATGTAATTGGATCCTATGTAAAAAGATGTTTTTTCGCTTCCTCCTGAAATGGACAAACCGTGTTGTTTTTTGTAGGCATTTTTGTTGAGTATGGCTTCTTTCCAATCGGTGTCCCAGGCTGCAGTTGCACTGAGGTTTCCTTGGCTGTCAACAGGCTGCTCTACACCATAGGGGTTATAGGCCAGTGCAGAGATCAAGTTGGAGGAGGCAGCTGCTCCGGCCGCTTCGGGAGTAAGGTCATTACTGTACATTTCCTTATTGCGAAAGGCTTCCCAAAAGAATTGGGTATAATCGTCAATCCCCAAAAGATCGTGCATGGGGGTGGCCATGTTCGAATTTCCGTAAACCGTGTTTAGTGAAATGCTGGTCGGTGTTTCTCTGGTTCCCGACTTTGTAGTGACAATAATAACGCCATTGGCTCCCCGAGAACCATACAGTGAGGTGGATGAGGCGTCTTTGAGTACAGATATGGATGCTACTTGTTCTTGTGCAATACTGTTGAGGTTACCATTAAATGGAGCACCATCGACAATGATCAGTGGTGCAGCAGAGGCATTGATCGATCCGACCCCTCTGATCCTGATGGTGGGGTTGGTTCCTGGAACTCCTCCGGTATTGACGACATTGATCCCCGGGACACTTCCTTGAATGGCCTGAGTGATGGTGGTGGCGGGTTGGGCCTGTATGTCACTTTCGGAGATCACTGCCACCGATCCTACAATGGATTGTTTGGACTGGGTTCCATAGGCCACCACAACTACTTCTTCCAATTCGTTGGCCGGCATCAGTGAAATATTGATGGGGTTTGCGGTATTGGCCAGTGCAGTCTGAGCCTGATAGCCGACATAGCTGTATTCTAAGGTGGCTCCTTCCAAAACTTCAATGGTATAGTTTCCATCAAAATCGGTTGATACACCATTGACAGTTCCCACTTCTATAACGGTGGCACCCGGCAATGGCATCCCATATTCGTCAAAGATGACTCCACTGACCGTGATGTTTTGTTGGGCCAAAAGTATAACAGGGGCAAGTAAGGCCAAAGGCAGACAAATCAAAAAATGTTTCATAAATATAGTTAACAGTTTTCGAAATTCAATTGAATT
>JBESZM010000077.1:0-5497 GCA_041254175.1 Flavobacteriaceae bacterium
GGCAGTTGCAAAAAGGGAGATGAAAAAAACAGAAAGATTAATTACACTTGATGTATTTCGTGGAATTACCGTTGCCTTAATGATTATGGTGAATCAGCCGGGCAGTTGGAGTTATAAATATGACCAAATGCGCCATGCCCAATGGAATGGTTGTACCTTAACCGATATGGTTTTTCCTTTTTTTTTGTTCATTGTAGGTATTGCTTGTTGGTTTGCTTTTCAAAAGTACGGGCAAACACTTTCTGCAGACTTGATCAGTAAAATAATTCGCCGCACTGTTCTTATTTTTCTTCTTGGGTTGGCGCTTAATTTTTGTAAACAATGGATCAGTTCGGGGGAGTTAAACCTTTCCATGCTTCGCATTACAGGGGTGTTGCAACGAATTGCATTTTGCTACGGCATTGGAGCGATTCTTTGCTTAGCATTAAAGCCCAGGGGACTTTTAATTTCTTCATTAGGGATTCTGATTGTGTACTGGATAGTACTTTGGATGGCCGGAGGTTCGCAGCCTTACAGTGCAGAGCATACGATAGTCGGGAAAATTGATCTTTTACTTCTGGGTGAAAATCATTTGCGACAGGGTTATCCGGTTGATTCGTCAGGGCTTTTTGCGTCCATCCCCGGAATTGTAAATGTTATTTGGGGATATTTAATGGGTATGATGATTTATAAGGTCAATGACCGTAAGAAACTGATTTTAAAAATGTTCCTTATTGGTGTGCCGGCTGTTTTAGTTGCGCAAGTATGGAATTTAGTCTTCCCAATAAATAAAACTTTATGGACAAGTTCCTATGTCTTGTACACCAGTGGTTGGGCACTTGTTGTATTGGCACTTCTGATCTGGATCATTGATGTCCATAAAAAGTCAAAATACTTCAGTCCTTTTATGGTATTCGGTGTTAATCCATTGTTTGCTTACATTTTCGCAGAACTTTGGGCAAGCGTAATGTCTGGCCTGATAAAATTTCACTTTGAAGGGAGTTTGGTTTCATTAAAAAGCTGGATTTTTGGGGAAATTTTTGCGCCACTGTTTGGAAATATGAATGGATCACTTTTCTATTCAATATTTATAATGTTCTTTTATTGGTCTATACTATGGCTTATGGATCAATATAGAATTTACATTAAAATTTAATCTGTTCTGGAAAATCCAAATATTTCAAAAAACCCTTAACTTCAACTTAATATAATGATGTTGGACGATGCAATACAACAATGATGATTGGTTTAAGATGCAAAAGAAGTGTTTCGGAAGGCAGCAGGTTTTGATGGCAACATGGCTAATTTTAAATTAAATGAAGCTATGAATCGAAGAATCATTATTCTTGCCTCAATGGTTTTGTTTTTATTCTCCTGTGAGGACAAAGTAGATGAACCACTAATTTTTGACAGTGAAAATCATCTTGATGAGGGTATTTCAGAGCAAAATATTTCTTTAGACGAAAACAACATAACTGTAAAATGTCTTGAGGCAGAAGTTGGAGCAACGGCTACCATTAATGGCAAAGAGTATACCGTAGTTGATGAAACTATTTTGAGAGAAATGGTAGAAAATGATGAAGATGTCAGTTGTATTTGTACCTCAAAAATTACGGATATGAACTCATTATTTGAAAACAAATTATTATTCAATCAGGATATTGGAAGTTGGGATACTTCTAATGTTACCGATATGGAAAACATGTTTAGTCTTGCGGAATCTTTCAATCAAGACATAGGAAGTTGGGATACATCCAGCGTTAAGTCCATGGCACAAATGTTTTCAAATACGCCTTTTAATTATGATATTGGGAGTTGGAATACTTCAAATGTGGTCAATATGAGTGGTATGTTTTATTCGGCATATACTTTTAATCAACCTCTGGAAAATTGGGACACTTCAAATGTTACGGATATGAGTTTTATGTTTACCTTTTCAATTTTCAACCAAAACCTGAGTGGTTGGTGTGTCACTAAAATTTCAAGTGAGCCTTATAATTTTTCATTTTTATCTTCATTGATTGAAAAAAACAAGCCGTTGTGGGGAGAATGCCCCAGTAAATAGACAATGCAGAATATTGGAATCATAATGATCAAAAGGAAAACTTTTTTTAAAAGACTGGGAATGTTTAGTTCTGGTTGTTATCCGTTTTGCTTTTAGGGAGTATTTTAAAAACAGTTTTTCTGTTTTTCTGATGTTCACTTTCCGGGACATCAATAAAACGGTTTAAAATTAAGCGGGATTCAATCTTTTTTCGGCTCAATTTTTTGATAAACTTCAATGCCTGTTTTTGGGTATCAAATTGATTTACAATTAGAGAATAAGATTCATCGTTATTCTTGTAAAGAAAAGAATCATAGGATGAAAATTCAGCTATTTTTTGGTTAACTGCTTTTTGATCAAAACCCCTGACAACTTCAACCAAATAATCTGCAACGGTGTTTCCATCTAAATGACGTTCACCATGGTCTTCAACAGATAAACGGTTTTGTTTGATTCCTTTGTTTTTAACCAGATACTTATAGATGGTTTGGGATCGACTTACAGCTAGTTTTTCATTACTTTTAAAACTACCTCGGGCATCGGTCATTGAGCTTATCAACAGATTTACATTCAAGTCATTATTCATTAAATCTGCTATGGAATCTAAGCGAGGCTGATACTTTTCTATCAAATTAAATTTTGCAAAGTCATAATAAATTGGTCTGAGCACAATTTCTGACTCCATTCTTGCAAGTTTCACCTCTATGGGATTTGATTCACGATAACCATCTGAAATTTTGTAGGTGAAAAAATCATTTTTGACCTTCTGATCATCATTTGAATAAACAAAAGTCCCATCCGGGTTGAGCTTTAAGGTCCCGTTTTGTGGCTGTTGAACTAAAATTGTTTTGGGTGAATTAAAAACAGGAATTAGGTTGTCCTTAATGGAGTCGTTTTCCAAAACACTTTTATTTTCAATTACTTTGGGGTTAAACGAAGCGTATTGGTAGGTGTCGGGATTTCCTTCAATGGGTTTAAATTTTACCACATAAGAGATGTCTATACTATCCTTTTTTCGATTGGAAGAGAAAAAACCAAGCGTCATAGAATCAGAAAATGAAAAAGAGAAATCGTCAGCCACACTATTGACTGGACTGGGGAGTAGAGAAGGAGAAGAAAATTCACCCCCTTCAATTTTAGAATAATAAATGTCGTATTTACCAATTCCTCCTTCTCGATTGGAGGCAAAAAACAGTATGTCCTTATAGATAAACGGAAAGGCTTCATTGGCTTCCGAATTGACATGGGGTAACTTTTCCACTGTTGAAAAATTGCCCGATGAATCCAAAGTACTGTAATAGATATCATAATCCTCATTTTCCCCTTGATTGCTGGAAAAGTACAAGAGATTGTTTTCTTGATCAATGGAAGGATGCATTACATTATCTTCATCATTCCCCAAGGTTATTTTTTCGGGGGGAGATGATTTACTGTTTCTAAGAGCGGTTTTATAAATATTTAAATGAAGTCGTTTATCTTTTGAGATTCTTTTTGAACTTCTGGTAAAATAAAGGACATCGTTTTTGGGGGAATAAGAGGATGGACCTTCTTGATAGATTGAGTTAATCTGATTGCTTAAAAGACTTTTTGAAAGTACTTCAAATGGCGGGGTACCTGAAAATTTAACGCTTTGTAGATTAAAAATAGTCTTGGGTAGATTTTGTTTAAATTTTCTGGGGAGTTTTTTTGATTTGTTGTTCTCTGAGGTAACGATTATAAGTTCTCCCTTTTCACCATCAAAACTGATCCAATTAGGGCTAAATGCACTGTGATCATCGCTGATTTTCAATTCAAAAACATCCATTTGATGAGAAGAATCCTGTGCGATATTGGACTGGAGCGTTCCAAAAGCAATTAAAATGACATAAAAGAATGATTTTCTGACCATATCAAAAATATCTAGGTGAATCAATAAGTGCGTTTACAACTTTTCGAAGATTGTATCTTAAAATAATTTCATGTGTTCCATTATTAAAAACCCCTGTTCTATTTCCTAGAGAATAACTGTAGGCATAACTTACCATAATGCTGTCAGTCAAGTTGATACCAAATATACCCCCAAACCCACCTCCGGTATCAGCGGTAGGAAATAAATCTTTATAAGTAGAACGAAGGTTACCGCCTAACCAAAATTGGTCTTTGAAAATCAGTAGTGTTGACAGATCAAGATTTACGGGGACACCCTTTGTCATTTTAATCAAAGTGCTTGGCCTCAGTTGAACATCTCTGAATAAATTAATCAATAAACCAGAGGTGAAATAAATGTGTCTTTTTTGTCCAAGCTCTTTGTTTTCAAAAAAATATGGGGTAGAAACGCCCGCATAAAATTTATCGGTGTAATAGTATATTCCTGTTCCAATATTGGGTTTGAATCCAATGGATTCACTTATAAATAAAGGATCTTGAATTTGATTTAAATTCAATTCATCTGAATTGAGATTAAATGAATTTAAACTTAATTTCAGTCCAAGAGACAATACTTTATTGCTCCCATTTAACAAAAGATGATAGGCAACATCTGCTGCAAAGGAATTGTTTCTCAATGGACCAATCTTATCATTTACTGCTGAGAAGCCATATGCAAGTCTTTTTTGGTTTACGGGAGTTCCATAAGAAAGCGATTGTGAGACTGGAGCACCATCAAATCCAACCCATTGTTTTCTTTGGAGTAGATTGAAAGTGTGTGCTTGTGAAGCACCAACATACCCCGCATTAAATAGTTGGGTATTGAACATATAATGGTTATACATCGATTCTTGTTGAGAAAACCCTGTAACAAAAACAAAAAGACAATATGTGACAAAAATTTTTCTCAATTATTCATTTTTTAAATAGATGTATCCAGTGATTGGTTTTTCTCTGTCTAATTCCAGTATGTAGAAGTAAATTCCTGAGGGAAGTTTATTGGTACCTCCATAACCACTAAGGTAGGATGAACCATCCCAGTTATTTTGGTAGTTGGTTTTTTCATATACCTTAATTTCCCATCGATTGTAAATTGTAAGCTTATTTGTTATGTAATTCTCCAGTCCTTTAATCACCCAAGTATCATTGTAGCCATCCCCATTGGGAGAGAATCCTTTGGGTAGAGAAAGCGGAATAAATACCAATTCAGCGGATTCTGAGGAGACGATATCACCACAAACAAAACATGGAGAAAACGCAATTACTCTATACCTCCAACCAATCATGTCTTGATTCGGCTCACGAATGATGAGTTGATTAGATTTGGTTCCTAAGTATAGATTTCCATTTTCAATATTTTCCCATTGAGCACCTCTTGCTGCATTTGCGGCTCCACTTTTGTTTACTTGCCATTGATAATTAATTGCCCCTAAGGAAGTGGCTCGTACATCCAGAATAATATTTCTTCCTCTTAAAATGGAAGCGTTAGGTGGAGGATCTAGGGTAATTTCAACTTGTGAGCCTTCCTCTAAGAAATCCAAAATTCCATTATTGTCACCATCTGCAGGT
>JBESZM010000078.1:0-41971 GCA_041254175.1 Flavobacteriaceae bacterium
CACCTTCGATTGTCTCCACCGGCCTTGGCACTGATGGCCAGTGAAGCTGCCATTTCGGCACCACCCTCTTACTTGGAAGGTGTGAAAAAAGAATATGAAAAGAGAAAAGATGTCACTATTGCCGCTTTAGAAAAAATTGAAGGCGTTGAAGTATCCAATCCTATGGGAGCATTCTATTGTATCGCCAAACTCCCCGTCGATAGTGCTGAAGACTTTTCTAAATTTTTACTCACCGATTTTGAAGACCAAGGGCAAACCGTAATGTTGGCCCCTGCCGCCGGATTTTACTCCTCTACTGAACTGGGCAAAGATCAAGTTCGATTGGCTTTTGTTTTGGAGAGCAGTAAACTCCAACGCGCCGCTGAAATTTTAGAAAAAGCTTTGATAGCCTACAATAATTTATAGGCATTTTTCTATATTACCCTATGGTTTTGAATTTCCAAAAAGACATTTCACTGCGTCCCTTCAATACCTTTGGCATCGATGTAAAATCAAAAAAATTTGTTGGGGTTCAATCCACTGATGAATTAAAAGCGGTTTTAAAACATCATCAAGGAGCGCAGCTTTTGATATTGGGAGGAGGGAGTAACCTCTTGCTGACCCAAGATTTTGAGGGGCTTACGATAAGAATTGAAACCCGTGGAATTGAAATCGTCCAAGAGGATCAGCGCGGGGCTAGGGTCAAAGTCGCTGCAGGAGAAAATTGGCATGATTTTGTGCTGTGGTGTTTGGGTAATGATTTGGGAGGTGTAGAAAATTTGGCGCTCATTCCCGGCAGTGTAGGTGCTGCACCCATACAAAATATCGGAGCCTATGGCGTGGAACTCAACCAAGTTTTTGAAAGCTGTGAAGCCCTGTCCCTTGAGACTGGGGAAGTGAAAATTTTCAACAAAGAAGAATGTGAGTTTGGTTACAGAAACTCCATTTTTAAAAACACACTTAAAGGGCAATACATCATTGTCTCGGTTCAGTTCAATCTGAGTAAAGCGCCCCATCCAATAAATGTCTCATATGGGGGCTTGTCTGAAAAACTGGAGGGGAAAACTCCCAACATCCAAAGTATCGCCCAAGCGGTAATCGAAATCAGATCTGCCAAATTGCCCGATCCCCAACAAATTGGAAACAGCGGTAGTTTTTTTAAAAATCCAGTGATACCCTCTAAACAATTTGTGGTACTCCAACAGCAATATCCCCGAATACCTCACTATCCGGACCAAGCTGGTAAAATCAAAATTCCTGCTGCTTGGTTGATCGATTCCCTGGGCTACAAAGGTTATCGCAAGCATGATGCTGGAGTCCACCAAAATCAGGCCCTGGTACTGGTCAATTACGGCAATGCCTCCGGTGCTGAAATCAAAAAACTGGCCCAACAGATCAGAGAGAAGGTTATGGAAAAATTTGCGATCAACTTAGAATTTGAGGTCAATATACTATAAAACTATTCCCTGTTTTTAGAGTCGATGGTGATCGTAACAGGGCCATCGTTTACAAGACTGACCTTCATGTCGGCACCAAACACTCCTTTGGCTACTTTTCTGCCCAATTTTTCTTCTGCCAAAACAAGAAACTGTTCATATAAAGGGATCGCAGTTTCGTGACGGGCCGCACGAATATAGGAAGGTCGATTGCCTTTTTTGGTCGCTGCCATCAAAGTAAACTGACTGATGACCATCAATTCACCCTTTATATCAAGTAGTGAACGATTCATCACTTGGTTTTCATCATTAAAAATCCTTAAGTTGAGTAGTTTATTGACCAACCACTCCATATCGGAGGAATCGTCTTCATTTTCGATCCCCAACAGCACCAATAGACCGTGATCAATAGCACCTACCGCATCTCCCTCTACTTTTATTTCAGCTTCTCTGACCCTTTGAATGACAATTCTCATGACTTAACGGTATAAAACATCGTCTTCTAGGAGTTGTAAATAAGACTTGTATCTACTTTGGGCGATTTCGCCTTTTTCTAAGGCTGATTTAACGGCACACTGAGGCTCATTGATGTGCATGCAGTTGTTGAATTTACATTGTTCTTTTAGTACGGAAAATTCGATAAAATAGCCGGACAATTCTTCCGTTTCTATGTCCACCACTCCAAAACCCTTTATGCCTGGTGTGTCGATGATTTTAGCTCCACCCTCCAGATCAAACATTTCGGCAAAGGTAGTGGTGTGTTGTCCTTGTTCGTGTTGGGCAGAAACATTGGCAGTTTTCAAATCCAAACCCGGTGACAAGGTGTTGAGTAAAGTGGATTTTCCCACCCCACTGTGACCGGAAAACATACTTACCTTTTGGGCCATGATTTTTTGTATTGCATCCAAGGTATCACCATCG
Source organism: Flavobacteriaceae bacterium (assembly GCA_041254175.1). Lineage (GTDB taxonomy): Bacteria > Bacteroidota > Bacteroidia > Flavobacteriales > Flavobacteriaceae > UBA8316. The sequence goes on from JBESZM010000078.1 coordinate 2,337, forward strand.
GTGGCCACCACCTCATGACAGTCATAACCTATTTTTTCATAGACCTCCTTTAGGGAACGCATCTCCATCAATTCCTCCAGATTGTAGAGATCAATTTTATTGAATAACAATACGGTTTTGATCTCATAGGCTTTTGCAGTGACCAAAAAACGGTCGATAAAAGCCGGGAAAGTCGGCGGTGTTTTGAGGGTAATCATCAGAAAAACCTGATCAATATTGGAGGCGATGATGTGGATTTGTTTGGAAAGATTGACCGATTTTCTGACAATATAATTTTGACGGGCTTCAATTTCGGTGATTACCCCCATTTTTTCTGTACTGTCAGATTCCATGTCAAACACAACCTTATCGCCTACAGCTATAGGATTGGTGCTTTTTATTCCTTTGATTCGGAATTTTCCTTTGATCCTACAATCGTAAAACTGTCCCTCTGATTTCACACGGTAATGGCTTCCTGTAGAACAATAAACAATCCCTTTTTTTATCATTACTGCAAAGAAACAACAAATATTTTTTTCCCTCCTTGCCCAGATTACAAGCTGGTGGAATTGCTATCTTTGTAAAAAAAATTTGAATGACCCAGAAAGTAATATTAATGATCTTGGACGGATGGGGTTTTGCCCCCAATCCGGAGGTCTCTGCAGTTGATTTAGCCCAAACGCCAAACATCGATGGTTTGTATGACAAATATTCTAATGCCTCTCTGTTGACCCATGGAGAGAATGTAGGTCTGCCTGATGGTCAAATGGGAAACAGCGAAGTGGGGCATATGAATCTGGGTGCGGGAAGAATTGTTTATCAAGACTTGGTTAAAATTTCAAAAGCCATAGGCGACAAAAGTGTTGAAAAGAATCCGGTTTTGGTAGAGGCATTGACCTACGCCCAAGACCAAGGAAAAAATGTACATTTTTTAGGGTTGCTTTCCGACGGGGGGGTACACGCACATTTGGATCATCTGGAAGGCCTCTTGGAGATGTCAACAAAATATGATTGTCCTGGAGTTTTTGTCCACGGTTTTACCGATGGTCGGGACGTTGATCCCAAATCGGGAGCGGGCTACCTTCAAAAATTATCCCAAAAACTTGATCAGACCAAGGCAAAACTGGCCACCATTACCGGGCGCTACTATGCCATGGATCGGGACAAAAGATGGGAAAGGGTCAAAAAAGCCTACGATGCCCTTGTTCATGGTCAAGGCACACCCACCCAAAATATGATCGAAAGTATTGAGGCCAGCTATGCTGCGGGGGTTACGGACGAGTTTATCGAACCCTTGATTGGCGTTGACTCAAACAACCAGCCTTTGGGTAAAATTGCCCAAGGAGATGTGGTGATCTTTTTCAACTACCGTACCGACCGCGGGCGACAATTGACCGAAGCACTCTCACAATACGCTTTTCCCGATCAAAACATGACGCCTTTGGATTTGCATTATGTTACCCTGACCAATTACGATAAAACCTTTAAAAATGTGAAGGTTGTATTTGAAAAAGATAATTTGGAGGACACCTTGGGTGAAACCCTTTCCAAGGCGGGAAAAACCCAAATACGCATTGCCGAAACCGAAAAGTACCCCCATGTCACCTTCTTTTTTAACGGTGGACGGGAAGAACCTTTTAAGGGAGAGGATCGCATCATGTGTCCTTCGCCCAAGGTGGCTACCTATGACCTACAACCCGAAATGAGCGCTTTTGAGGTAAGAGATGCCATTTTACCCAAAATCAAAGAGGAACAGCCTGATTTTATCTGTTTGAACTTTGCCAATCCAGATATGGTAGGACATACTGGAGATTTACAAGCCGCCATTAAAGCCTGTGAGACCGTGGATCAATGTGCCGGAAAAATCATTGATGCAGCCCTAGAAAACCAATACAAAATCATTGTCATTGCCGATCATGGGAATTGTGAAACCATGGTCAATCCCGACGGTTCACCCAATACGGCACATACCATCAATCCAGTTCCTTTGATTTTGGTCGATGGGGAAATCACCCCCATTGGAGACGGTGTATTGGGAGACATTGCCCCCACCATTCTAAAACTGATGGCGGTGGATATTCCCGAAGCCATGACAGGTAAACTACTGATATAACAGCATCACCCCCAAACATTCAACCTATGAAAAAAGTTATTTTTACAAGCCTGAGTATCCTGCTGATCAGTTGTGGTGCTCAACAACAAAAGCCTCTGGCAACCCAGCCGGTTCAAGCCAGCAGTGGCGAAATGATTCTATTAGGCAAGATCAATAAAGCCAATTTGCAAGTATCTGCCCACACCCCCTGGTTCAATCAAGCTTACGAGACGATTACTGTCGACCCTCAATGGGCAGAAAATCTTAAACCACACCTCAACGGACTTAACATCAAGGTGTTCATGGGCACTTGGTGTGATGACAGTCAGCGGGAAATCCCTCATTTTTTTAAGTTACTCCAAACCTTGGAATTTGATCAAAAGCATGTTGAAATGTATGCCATGTCTGAAGAAAAAACTACTCCTGAGAATTTTGAGAAGGGATTAGAGATATACAATGTCCCCACCATTATTTTTTTTAAAAATGGGAACGAAATCAATAGATTTGTAGAGTTTCCTGTAAACAGTCTCGAATCTGATATTACAAAAATCATTAAAAAGGAGCCCTACACCCATTCGTATGAGTAGTCCATGGTAAAGATCAAAAGTTTAGAGCAGATCGAATTGATGCGTGAAAGCGCATTGATCGTATCCAAAACTCTGGGTATGCTTGCTCGGGAAATCAAACCTGGGGTAACGACACTACACTTGGATCAACTGGCAGAAAGTTTTATTCGCGACCACGGAGCTGAACCCGGTTTTCTGGGTTTGTACGACTTTCCCAACACCCTTTGTGTCAGTCCCAACGAAGAGGTGGTTCACGGCATTCCCAATGACAAACCCTTAGAGGAAGGAGACATCCTCTCAGTGGATTGCGGAGCACTCAAAAATGGATTTTACGGAGACCACGCGTACACCTTTGAGGTGGGAACTATCGCTGCCGAAACCAAAAAGCTATTGGAGGTTACCAAAAAATCCCTCTATATCGGCATAGAAGCCTTTTGTCACGGCAACCGAGTTGGCGATTTGGGACATGCCATTCAAACCTATACAGAATCTTTTGGCTATGGTGTGGTAAGAGAATTGGTAGGGCATGGATTGGGTAAAACCATGCACGAATCCCCCGAAATTCCCAATTACGGCAAAAGAGGTAAGGGAAAAAAATTCCTTAACGGCATGGTCATCGCCATAGAACCCATGATCAATCTGGGCACCAAAAATATTCGTCATTTTAGCGACGGATGGACCATTAAGACTGCCGACAATCAACCCAGTGCTCATTTTGAACACAATGTTGCTTTGATCGATGGAAAACCTCAACTGCTCTCCACATTTGATTATATCTATAAGGCTTTAGGGATTCAATCCGATGAAGAAATTCCCTTCAAAAAATACACTGATAAGGCATGAAGTGGATCTTGCGTTTTTTACCCCGATCCTTGTTGATTCGTATGAGTCTTTTTTTTCAACCCCTGTTGCGGATTTATTTCAAAGGCAGTAAGTTCATTGATCCCATTGATGGTTCTGGGTACCGGAAGTTTTTGCCTTATGGTTATGGCAAGACTTTGCGACCCAATGCCCTTTGTCCGGGCACACTATCCCTGGAACGTCATCGTTTGCTATGGCTTTATTTGGATAGAGAAACCAATTTTTTAAATCAAGATCTAAAGGTGCTGCATGTAGCCCCCGAGCAGGTTTTTTACTGGAAGTTTAAACAATTTAAGCATTGGGACTACACCACCACCGATCTCTATTCTCCTCTTGCAGATGTAGTTGCGGATATTTGCGATTTGCCTTTCCAGGACAATCAATACGATCTGATCCTTTGCAATCACGTTTTGGAACACATTCCCAACGACCTCAAAGCCATGACTGAATTGTATCGTGTCCTAAAAAAAGGAGGAACACTGATTGCACAAGTTCCCTTGGACAGAAATCGTAAAAAAACTTTTGAGGATAATAGCATCACCGACCCTAAAACGCGTGCCCAAGTTTTTGGACAGTATGATCACGTCAGGAGATATGGCCAGGATTATCATCTCAGGCTCAAATCTGTTGGTTTCTCTCCCCATGTCGTTCACCCTCAAAATTCCTTGACAAAAGAAGAGATTCACCAATTTGCCCTTCCCCAAAAAGAGGCAATTCCGGTGATGCTTAAATAATAATTATCTTTTTTGTTTTTTGATTTGCTGCTCCAGCAGCATCAAACGCTCCATTAGCTTTTGTATTTTCTTTTCTTGTTCGATCGTATGCAAATACAACTCTTCGATTTTTTCAAGATTTTTTCTTACGTTTTCTGAGACATTCCAACTTTGTTCAGCCTCAATCATTGCCCGGCTTTGAACTCCGGGTAAGTATTTGTGTTTTCGAATAAATATTTCAATTTCTTCCAAACTGTATCTTCTGTAGCTGGGATTATAAGCGGACTTTTTATCAAAATACTGTTCAAAAACATAATCTGGGTGTAGTGCAGTATTTGAAGCCATTTGGCCAATGGAGCCATTGACGGTCAATTTAAAGGTAGTTGTTGAGGTGCCAATGCCAACATTTCCATTTTTTGTGACTCGAATGCGTTGGTTTCCTCTACCATCCCCCAGAATGATGTTATTGGAAGTCCCAGTAATGGGTGTCGCTCACACCTGCAATACCATTAGGAGCTGAGGTAACATCACTTCCGCGATGTTGGTAGGCCAAATCAAAATGATCACTTCCACTAAAATTGGAAATACGTAAAGGCTGTAGAATATTATCGTGACCCACCGGAAAGGTAAATGCAGAAGCCTCGTAAAAACGAATAAAGCCATCTACATGAGTGTCGTGGTTGGCCCGTTCCCAACTACCCCCCTTTGCAAAAGAAAGGATCCCGGCATTGTTTCCCCTATCGGTGATGATCTTTCCCGATTCGAAGAAAAGTTTACCTGATAATATATGTATTTCATTTTTGGGAGCGATATATACATCTCCAAAAAGGGTTACCTGAGAAAAAGCAGAAAAAAATGAACACAGAAAACAGATGACTACAACAAGTCGAATAAAACTCGGTCGCATAAGCAGGCAGATTTAGGTAAAATTTGGTTTTAGATGACGTTAATTTAAGTAAAAAAATGGATTTACCAATTTTTGGATTCCACCACGAAGAAGTTATTTTTTGTGGCTACTGTCCAGAGTGCTTGTAGTTGAGGGTCATTTTCAATAAGCGTTTTTCCTTTTTCAAGGGGCATTACCATGAGCGCTGTGGCCCATGCGTCAGCGGTCATACAGTCTGGAGCTTTGACAGAGGTGCTGAGGATATTGGTTTTTTTAGCACTGCCTGTCAAGGGATTGACGGAATGTACAAATCGTTCACCGGTAATGGTGTCTATGCGATATTTGCGATAGTTACCGGAACTGGCAAGGGCTTGGTTATGCAATGTAAGGGTCTGTAAAAATTTGCGATGCGCTCCCTGACGGGGATCGTCAATGGCTATTTTCCAAGCTTGTCCCGTTTTAGGGCTGTTGCCTTTGGTGACAATCTCTCCTCCTATTTCGACCATATAGTGCTGATTGCCCATCTGATGAAGGTAGTCACCGATCACATCAACTACATAGCCCTTGGCCAAAGCATTAAAATCTAAATAAATCAATGGAGATTCCTTCACTACCGTATGATCATTCTTGAGTTTTACCTTTTGCCAACCGGTAAGTGCCAGTAAACTGTCTTTTTGTTGGAGGTTTAACTCATTGATCGCCTTTGCGGGCCCAAATCCATAGGCATTGACCAGCGCCCCAACGGTAGGATCAAAATAGCCGCCTGTGGATTTCCAAACTTCTGTAGCTTTTTCAAAAACGGCCCTAAAATGATGATCGACCACCGCAGTGGTGTCTCCCCTGTTAATCTTGGAAATATCGGATTGAGGTAGATAGGTGGAAAGAGATTTGTTGAGTACATAAAAAATTGAATCAATTCCTTTTTGAACTTTATCTTTGGGGATATTGGAAATGTATTGGATGTTGTATGAAGTACCCAGCTCAAAACCCTGTAAGTAATTCGCTTTTGTAGGAATTTGATTACAGGAAAAAACGGCCCAACAGAGCGCAAGGCTATTCCATAATCTGAAGCCCGTCAAAATTGACCGCATAGCTGTCGTTTTTCGTTAAAGGCAGTTCATAATCCTTGGCATTGGCAAAACCCACTCCTGCAAAATAGGTGGTGGCTTTGTATTTGATACCGTGATCTCTGATTTGTTCCATCAATTGAACATCAAATTTTTTGGGGTTGTCGGGATACAAACATCCTCTGACGACAATAAAATGAAGCTTTTGGTCTTTGAGGCAGACAAACTGAGGGTCTTTTTTCAGTTGAGAATTAACGGCCAAAAAATCAAATCCTTGGGAGGAGAGATGGTCTCCCACCTCTTTCATCGCCAATTGATGAATTTCTGTTTCGTTAAGCATTAACCTCCAAAATCGTCGAAACGAACGTTCTCCGGTGGGATACCAAAGTCGTCGGCCATTTTTTCAACAGCCTGGTTCATCAAGGGTGGCCCACAGAAATAGACCTCAATGTCTTCGGGTGCTTCGTGGTGATTAAGATAGTTGTCGATCACACACTGATGGACAAAACCTTTGAATCCATCTCCGTCTCCGTCCAAACCTTCTTTGACATTCCAATTGTCTTCCTCCATGGGTTCTGACAATGCGACGTAAAATTTAAAATTGGGGAAATCTTTTTCTAAGGCTCTGAAATGGTCTAAGTAAAACAGCTCTCTTTTGGAACGCCCCCCGTACCAAAAAGTAACTTTTCTTCCGGTTTTGAGGGTTCTAAAGAGCTCATATAAATGAGAACGCATAGGAGCCATACCGGCACCGCCACCCACATAGAGCATTTCGGCCTCGGAGTGGTTGATAAAAAATTCTCCATAAGGACCGGAAATGGTTACTTTATCCCCGGCTTTTTTTGAAAATATGTAGGATGAGGCTATTCCGGGATTGACATCCATCCAGCCATTTTTGTTACGATCCCATGGTGGGGTGGCAATTCTGACGTTGAGCATGATCTCACGTCCTTCTGCAGGATATGATGCCATGGAATAGGCACGCTCTACTGTTTCAGGATTTTTCATCACTAAAGGCCAAAGGTTAAATTTATCCCATTCCAACTTAAACTTATCTGGTTCACCGGGATGTTCTTCAGGATGTGCAGAAATATCGATATCACTATAGTTGACTTCACATTTGGGAATTTCAATTTGAATATAACCTCCTGCCTTATAGTCCATAGCTTCAGGTATTTCAACCACAAATTCCTTAATAAAAGAGGCTACATTCCAGTTTCTTACAACAGTAGCTTCCCATTTTTTGATGCCAAATACTTCTTCGGGTACTTGGATGACCATGTTTTGTTTGACTTTGACCTGACAGCCCAAACGCCACCCTTCTGCGATTTCTTTTCGGGTAAAGTGCGGTGCTTCGGTGGGTAAGATTTCACCGCCACCCTCCATCACTTGACACTTACATTGGATACAAGTCCCTCCTCCTCCACATGCAGAGGGTAAAAATATCTTGTTGTTACCCAAAGTGGTAAGCAGTGTGCTCCCGGAAGAAACCTCAACATCATTATCTCCATTGATCAAAAGACTAACTGGTCCAGAGGGCAATAATTTTGCCTTGGCCCCCAAAAGCATGCCCACCAATACAAAGGTGATGACCAAAAAAACCACAATACTCGCAACAATAACTGAATAATCCATCTTTAATTTCCTATAATTTAATCCCCATAAAACTCATAAAACCCAACGCCATCAAACCTGTTATAATAAAGGTAATGCCCAGTCCGCGCAGTGGAGCCGGTACATTTGAATAAATAATCTTCTCTCTAATGGCAGCGATGGCCAAAATGGCCAGCAGCCAACCAATTCCAGAACCCAAACCATATACAGCGGATTCTGACACTCCGGAAAAATCTTTTTGTTGCATGAACAGTGAACCTCCCAATATAGCACAGTTCACCGCGATCAAGGGAAGGAAAATTCCCAAGGCCCCATAAAGGGCAGGGGCGAATTTTTCTACAATCATTTCTACCAATTGAACCATAGAAGCAATAACAGCAATGAACATGATAAAACTTAAAAAGCTTAAATCAATCTCTGCATAGGAGGGATCCAACCATTGCAAAGCACCGGGGCGCAATAGGTAGGTGTCCAACAAGAAATTGATAGGAACGGTGATGGACAATACAAAAATAACTGCAAAACCAAGTCCAACCGCTGTTTTTACGGTTTTGGAAACCGCTAAATAGGAGCACATCCCCAAGAAATAGGCAAAGATCATGTTCTCTATAAAAATACTCTTTACAAATAGGTTTAAATATCCTTCCATAATCTAGTTCTTTTCAATGAGTTTTCTATTGCGGGCGCGTTGGATCCAAATAAAGACACCAACAGTAATTAAAGCCATGGGAGATAATAACATCAATCCGTTGTTTTCATATCCCATTTCGTAAAGGGCATCGGGAATGACTTGGAAACCAAAGAGTTTACCCGAACCAAAAAGTTCTCTAAAGAAAGCCACCACGATGAGGATAAATCCATAGCCGGCAGCGTTTCCAATTCCGTCCAAGAAGGATTTCCAAACACCGTTACCCAGTGCAAAGGCCTCCAAACGCCCCATTACGATACAATTAGTAATGATCAATCCAATGAAAATGGAGAGCTGCTTGCTCACATCATAGGCATATGCTCTAAGGATTTGATCGACCAAAATTACCATAGAAGCCACTACCACTAACTGAACGATGATTCGGATTCGGTTGGGAATTAGATTTCTCAACAGGGAAATGATGACATTACTGGCACCCATCACTGCCACTACAGACAGGCTCATAACCAAAGCAGGCTTGAGCTGAACCGTTATCGCCAAGGCGGAGCAAATTCCCAAAACCTGAACGGTAATGGGGTTGTTATCGTCCAAAGGGTCGGTCAATAGCGCCCTGTTTTTTTTGGAAAATAAAGGCTCAGATTCCTTATTAAGGAATAAGAGCGTTGGTTTTTTTGAAGGGGTTGCTTCTTTTTCTGCCATAGTTTATTAGTTTATCGAGGCAATAGTGGTTTTTTCCTTTTCAAAATAAGGAAGGTAATGTGTAAGACGCTCGATGATCATGTCGGTAACACCGTCGCCGGTGATGGTCGCACCGGAAATGGCATCGACTTCGTGATCATCTTTATCGGTATCCTTGGGGTCGTTGTTGGTTTTGGAAACATTGATACCCACCAATTTACCGGAGGTATTGAATACTTTTTCTTCTTTGAATCGATCCATAAACCATTGTTGGGTGATCTCTGCACCGAGTCCGGCGGTTTCCCCTTTGTGATCAAATACAGCACCTTGAATGGTGTTGATGTCTGACTTTAGGGCGATATAGCCCCAAATGGCATCCCACAGTCCCGATCCACGTAGGGGAATGATGTAGTAACTCATATTGTCCACCACTGCCTTGTAGAGCGGGAAGCGCTGTTGCTCCACCGGTTTTTTAATTTCGTTGTTTAGCTTGAGTTGGAAGGCGTCAACCGTTTCGTCTGTATTCCCCAAATGATCCAAAGCTAAAGTTCCGGTAATGTATTGTTTGTAGAGTGTTTCGGCTTGTTCTCTGTCGGTCTGAATGCCGATGGTAGAGAGTATGTTCTGCATTTTTTCCTTTCTGACATTATCGGCCTGTAAGGATTTGAGAGAACTGGCTGTAAAGGCCAAAGTTGAAGCGACCACCAGTACCATTGCAGCAGCAAAAAGGAAAGTATATCCGTTGGAGTCTCTGTTCATGACTATGCGGTTTTGAGGGCTGAAGCCCATCTTTTTTTACGTTTGTTAATGTTTCCTTGAATGACATAATGGTCGATGGTGGGGGCAAATACATTCATCAACAATATGGCCAACATCACCCCTTCGGGATAGGCAGGGTTAAATACTCTAATCAAAATACAAAATACACCAACGAGGATTCCATAAACCCATTTTCCTTTGTTAGTTTGAGCAGCGGAGACGGGATCGGTGGCCATAAAGACGACACCAAAAGCAAAGCCTCCTACGACCAAGTGATTAATCCATGAAAAGCTCATCAGGGCGTTGGCACCCCAAAGGTTGAACAAAAAGCCTACCAGCGCCGCTCCAATAACACTTCCTAGCATGATTCTCCAACTACCCACTCCTGTAGCAATCAAGATGGCAGCACCAATCAAGACAAACAGGGCTGAGGTCTCAGCAATAGAACCGGGGATGGATCCTTGAAACATCTCGAAGAAACTGTAGTTGACATTACCTCCGGCAGCCAAAGTTCCCAAAATGGTTTCGCCTGAAATTCCATCTATGTTGGAAGCTTCCGAAACCCAAACTTTGTTTCCCGACATATAGGTTGGATAAGCAAAGAATGCAAAGGCCCTCGCGGTGAGTGCAGGATTTAAAATGTTCATCCCTGTTCCCCCAAAAGCTTCTTTGGCAATCAATACCGCAAAGGCAACTGAAATGGCAACCATCCACAAAGGAATGTCTACAGGCATGATCATGGGAATCAACAAACCTGTTACCAGGTAACCCTCATTGACTTCGTGCCCTCTATAGATGGCAAAAATAAATTCAATGGTTAATCCTACTACATAGGAAACAACAATCATGGGTACAATTTTCCATGACCCGTGAATGAATGCGTCCAAAAATGTAAAAGCTTCACCGGTCTGGATGAAATGCTGATATCCAGTATTGTATATACCATAAATCAAAGCAGGCATCAATGCAATGATGACCGTTACCATTGTTCTTTTGAGATCAACCGCATCCCGAATGTGTGCACCGGTATGGGTAGTATGGTTGGGTACAAAAAGAAAAGTATCAAAGGCGTTGATTGCCGGAGCATACTTTTCCCATTTTTGACCTTTGCCGAAAGGTCTTTTTAGATCGTCTAATTTTTTCCTCAAAAAATTCATACTGTAAATATTATCCTACTTCTTTAATCATTAATTCAATTCCTTCTCTGATAATTTCCTGGGCTTCAATTTTGGAAGTGTTTGTATAATCAATCAATCCAAAGTCTTCCGGAATGACTTCATATATTCCTAAGGCTTCCATTTTTTCAATATCACCAGCCATACAGGCTTTGAGTAACTGCATTGGATAAATATCCATGGGGAATACTTTTTCCATTTCACCAGTGACCACAAAAGCTCTTTCCTCTCCGTTCATGTTGGTATCAACACTGTACCCTTTGTTGCCAAACAACCAGGATAGAGAGGTTTTGGATAAACTGGGAATTTTGTTGTCCATAAAGGGTAACCACCCAAACATCCTGTAGTGATTCCCTTCAGGTATGATGGTCAGTAGATTGTTGTGAAAGTCCAAATGACCGTCGGCTGCTACAATCTTTCCAGACAAAACATCTCCATTGATAAACCGATTTTGTTGGCTTTTGTCAAAGCCGGTAATATCTGTTACGGAACTGATAAGTGCACCGATTTTGGTCTTGATGTATTGGGGTTGTAGAACCGATTCACCGGCTACTGCCAAAGTCCGTTGGGCACTGAATTGTCCATTTTCGAAAAGCTTACCGATGTTGACAACATCCTCAGGACGAACTTCCCATACCTTTTCTCCCATGTTGATGGGCATGTGTTTGTGGATTTGAACACTTACGTTTCCGGCAGGGTGTGGTCCATTGATGCGCAACAAGTCAGCCCCCTTTATGTTTTCAAAAAATCCTGAAAAAATAGCATCTATAGAAAGTACCACAGGATTATCCACCATGGCATTGAGGATGTCAATTCCCTTTTGAAAATCTTCCTTATTATTCTTAAGTAAAAATTGAAAGTCAACATCCAAGGGTGCTGATGCATAGGTAGAAATATAAATCGCTTTGGGAGTCACGTCCGGATTGGCTGTGATACCATAAGGTCTTTCTTTGATAAAGGGCCAAGCCCCACTTTTTAAAAGAATTTCGGTTATGTTTTCGCGATTCAAAGATTTAGAGGCAGGTATTTTGTGTGTTATCACATCGCCTTCTTGCTCTTCAATGACAATTTTTAAAATTTTTCTTTTGGCCCCCCTGATCACTTCTTTTACGGTTCCGGATACAGGCGAAACGAATAAGATTCGGGGATCTTTTTTGGAATGGAAAACAGGTGCTCCCTTGGCAATTTTATCTCCTTCTTTAACCATCAGGCGAGGAACAATTCCAAAAAAATTGTCAGGTTTTAGAGCAAATGTTTTGGAAGGGGAAGCATCTGACAAGATTTTTTCAGACTCACCTTTCAATTGAATGGTTGCACCTCTTCGGATGCGAATGCCTACAGACATAATGTGAAAGTTTCTAAAATCTGTCAAATTTACTAATAAAGCCTCACCCCTTAAAATGAATAAATGGCAAAATTGAATAATTTATAACTATTCTAAATAGTCGTTTAACTTTTGTATGAAAGCGGTCTGACAATGATCCGCCAAATGCATTTAAATTCCTAATTTTACGCTATGTTTAAAAATTACTTGCTTAAACGTTTTGTATTTATCCTCTGTTCTATACAGCCGGTTTTGGCACAAAATCCTCTAGAAAAAGTAGTTGGTCAATCCATTAAATCCATTGTTTTCAAAAACCAAACTTCCGAAATTCAATTTCCCATCCAAAAACTGGGAGAACCTTTCCAATTGCATTTCGATGATCTTAACGGAGATGAAAGAAATTACTATTACAAAATCAAATATTTTAATCACGATTGGACGGCTTCCAACTTGTTTCAAAATGAATATCTCAGAGGTTTTGACAATTTGAGAATCGAAAATTATCAAACTTCCTTCAACACCCTCCAACCCTACACCCACTACCAACTCGATTTGCCCAATGAACAAACGGAATTTTTAATCTCAGGAAATTATCGGTTGGAAATCTACAACGAAGCAGACGAAATGGTTTTTTCCAGAAGATTTTTGATTTATGAAGACGGAGCCACAGTGAGTGCAGGGGTTTTCAGAACCCGTGATCTTGAATTTTACAATACACACCAAAGTGTTCAATTCTCCATTAGCCCTCCAAAGGGGGAATTTTTTCGTGATCCTCAAAATCAATTACACGTCACCATCCTCCAAAACGAACAGTGGAATACTGCAATTGACGAGCTAAAGCCTCAATACAACAACGGCAGTCGTTTGGAATACCGTTATGATGCTGAAAGTAGATTTGAAGGAGGTAATGAATATCTTTTTTTTGACACCAAGAATATTCAAATCACCAGTGCCAACGTCAGTATGGTGGAGTTGAATCGTTTGTATGAATCCTACCTGACGACTAATTTCTTACGCAGGGGATACCCCTACAGCTTTACCCAAGACCTCAATGGAGATTTCATGATCAGAACCCTGCAAGGTTCAGAAAACGGGAATATTGAAGCAGACTACAGTTGGGTTCATTTCAGCTTGTCTGCCCCGGTATTGCTAAAAGATCAAGAAATTTATGTCTATGGAAAATTCAACAACTATGAGCTGAATGAAGCCAATAAAATGTATTACAATCCAGCTTTGGAAATTTATGAGGGGGTAATATTACTCAAACAGGGGATTTACAATTACAAATTTGTAGCCAAGACACCACAGTCCGAATTGAACAATGCCATTTGTGGCTCTCACGCCCTAACCGAAAATCGATATTTAATTTTTGTCTACTATAGATATTTTGGAAATCTTTATGATTCTTTGATCGCTGTGGGTAAAACTTCGTCTTTTGAAATTATTGATTAATAGGGTTTTATTTAACTTTTTACAGTTGACAATCACAATAATTTTAGTTATATTAGATATTTATAATTATTAATTAATCTGATGATTCAACAGGTCACAAGAGGAATAAAGATCTCAGTGGAGACTGACTATGAAGGAAGTTTCCTCAAGGACAACGTTCTTCACTATGCCTTTACCTACCGAATTGAAATAGAAAATCAAAGTAAGAGTTCTGTTCAATTGTTGACTCGTCATTGGAAAATCATAGAGGCTTTGAATAAAACCCAATACGTCAATGGCAATGGGGTGGTCGGTAAAAAACCTGTCATTAACCCCGGTGAAGTTCACAAATACAAATCCGGCTGTTTGCTTTCCTCTGCTCTAGGAGCCATGAAAGGAGCCTACATCATGATTGATTTTTCTTCTACCAAAAAGTTTAATGTAGAAATACCCCCTTTCAAACTTTCTGCCCCCTTTGTTCTCAACTAGTTCAAGGGATAATAAACCAGTTTTTTTGTTTCAAAAAACGCTTCGCTAAAATATTCTTTTAACGGTACTACCTGTGCCTTTTTAAAAGCTGAAAGTTCTTCTTTTAAATCCCCCCCCTTAAGACACAAAAAACCATTTCTAATGGAGTGATTCTGTTGATAACTGATCTTCTCAGCCGACCAATGGACCAGTGTTTCCAATGGAGCTACGGCTCTACAAACGACAAAATCAACCTCCAATTCCAAATTTTCTACCCGCTCATAGTGGGTACTGATGTTGTCTAATCCCAATTTCTCTTTTACATCATTGATGACTTTAATTTTCTTTCCGATACTGTCTGCCAAATGAAATTGTACATTGGGGAACATGATGGCCAATGGTACTCCTGGAAAACCACCTCCAGTGCCAATGTCAAGTATTTTACTCCCCGCATTGAATGTGAGAAATTTCGCTATTGACAGGGAATGAAGAACGTGGTGTAAATAAAAATAATCCATGTCTTTTCTGGAAATTACATTGATGCGGGAATTCCAGTCTTTGTAGATTTTAAATAAAGATTCCAACTGTTGTTTTTGCTTAAGGTTGAAATCGGGGAAGTAGTCGTGAATAAAATTCAAGTCATTTTTTGTTAAAAATAGAGAGAATGCTTTAAAATTCAATAATTTTACTCAACCAACAACAATTAACTTATGACCAAAAGATTAATCCCACGTTTTTCCCGAAAAGAATCACAGGAGTTTTTCCAGACGCTAAACAAAAGAGTTAATCAGTATTTTAAAGACAACAAATTGGCCAAGACCGGTAACTGGAAACTTTACCTCAAGTCAATCGTTATGTTTACGATATTGATCGCTCCATTTGTACTCATTCTCTACTTAAATATCAACGATTGGTTCAAGCTTTTGCTGGCCGCGGTCATTGGTATTGGCATGGCAGGAGTGGGCATGAATGTGATGCACGACGGAAACCACGGTTCCTTTTCCAAACACCCTTGGATCAATAAATTGATGGGCAGCAGCATCTACATTCTGGCTGGTAATGTATTTAACTGGAAGGTACAACACAATGTATTGCATCACACCTATACCAATATCAAAGATCATGACGAAGATCTCGATGCGGGAATAGTATTGCGTTTTTCCAAACATGCAGAATGGAAACCTCACCACCGATTTCAACATTTGTACTCTGTTTTACTCTACGGTTTATTGACCCTCAAATGGGCGATCGTTTCGGATTTTGTAAGACTGAGCCGATACCAAAAAAGGAATTTGTCCTACGCCAATAGCAAAAGCCATTCCACACAATGGGTGGGGCTGGTTATATCGAAAATCGTTTATTTCTCCATTTGGATCGTGTTGCCCATATTTGTTTTCAACATTGCTTGGTGGAAGGTATTGATCGGATTTTTTGTGATGCACTACACTGCAAGTTTAATCCTGAGTTTGGTCTTCCAATTGGCCCACGTCATCGGTGAGGCAGACATGCCTTTACCGGATTTTAAAACCGGAAACATGAAAAATTCATGGGCAGTTCATCAACTCAAAACCACCGTCAATTTTTCTACCAAAAACAGAATTGTCAATTGGTTTACCGGAGGCTTGAATCACCAGATCGAACATCATATTTTTCCCCATATTTCACACATTCACTACAGTAAAATATCAGAGATTGTCAAAAAAACAGCGCGTGAATTCAATCTGCCCTACAACGAATACAGAACCACGCGAAGTGCTATTCTTTCACATTTTAAATTTTTAAAACAAATGGGCATGCGGCCTGTTTACGTTCAATCATAAGTCAATTTTTTAATGTTATCCAATCGAATCAAGAGCTTGCCAGCCTCGGCCACGCTGGCTATGGCGGCAAAAGCCAGAGAATTAAAGAATCAAGGTATTGACATCATCGGTCTCAGTTTGGGAGAACCCGATTTCAACACCCCCGAATTCATCAAAGACGCTGCCATTCAGGCAGTAAAAGACAATTACAATTCCTATTCACCCGTAGATGGTTATGCCGATCTGAAAGATGCCATATGTGAAAAATTTAAGCGCGACAATGGATTGGAATACCAAGCCTCACAGATCGTTGTATCCACTGGTGCCAAGCAATCTATTGCCAATGTTTGTATGGTCTTGCTCGATCCAGGTGATGAAGTTTTATTACCTGCGCCCTATTGGGTAAGCTACTCGGCCATTGCAACTTTAGCAGAAGCGAAATCCATCATCATTCCCTCATCGATAGAGCATGATTTTAAAATTACACCCGAACAACTCGAAGCGGCCATCACCCCCAAAACCAAACTGGTGATGTTCAATTCACCCAATAATCCCAGTGGAACGATTTATACGGAAGAAGAGTATCGTGCATTGGGAGCCGTTTTACAAAAATATCCAGACATTTATATTTTGTCGGATGAAATATACGAACACATCAATTATGGCACTCCCCACTTTAGTATTGCTGCCATTCCCGAATTGTATGACCGCACCATCACGGTCAACGGAGTGGCCAAGGCATTTGCGATGACCGGATGGCGAATTGGTTATATCGGTGCTCCAGAATGGATCGCAAAGGCCTGTAACAAAATGCAGGGACAAATGACCTCAGGTGCCAATTGTATCGCTCAAAGAGCAACCATTGCTGCGGTATCAGCCCCTACCAGTAAAATACAATACATGGTGGATGAGTTTAACAAAAGAAGGGGGCTGATCTTGAATTTGCTTGCTGAAATTCCCGGATTTAAACTCAACGAACCTCAGGGAGCATTTTATGTGTTTCCAGATGTTTCCTCCTATTTTGGAAAAACCATCAAAGGAAAAGCCATCGAAAATGCCAATGATTTTGCTTTATTGTTGTTGGAAGAGGCCCATGTAGCAACCGTTACAGGTGAGGCCTTCGGTAATTCTGATTGCATTCGTATATCCTATGCTGCCTCCGAAGATGAAATCAAGACGGCTGTCGAGAGAATCAAAAACGCTTTAAGCTAAAAATAAAAAAGCCTCCATCAGGAGGCTTTTTTTGTTTTATCCATTAATCACCTTTTCTTGGTGGTTGATCGACTCTTGGTGGATCGCTTTAAAGATGCGGGTGATGAATTCCTCACTCAAACCTCTTTCACCTCCCTCTGCTTGCATGGTCTCCAAAATTTCATTCCAACGTTTGTTTTGTAAAACAGCGACGTTGTTGTCTTTTTTAAGTAGACCGATAGACTCAGCGACTTTCATTCGTTTACCCAAAGCGTCCAAAATGGCTTGATCACTTACGTCAATTTGCTCTCGCAGGGTCTCCAATTCCGTTTGGTAGCTTTTTTCATCCGTAGTCACTTTTCGTATTTTTAGATCATTCATGATCTCTACTAAACGTGCTGGGGTTACCTGCTGTTTGGCATCACTCCAGGCATTGTCCGGGTCCCAGTGGGTTTCGATCATCAGACCGTCAAAATTGAGATCCAAAGCTCTTTGACTGAGATTAAAAATCAGATCCCTACGTCCTGCAATATGAGATGGATCACAGATCAATGGTATGTCGGGAAATTTATTTTGGAACTCAACTGCAATTTGCCACTCTGGATTGTTGCGGTATTTTGATTTGTCGTAGGTAGAAAAACCTCTGTGAATGACACCCAATTTTTTGATGTTGGCAGAGTAGAGTCTTTCCAGACCACCCATCCAAAGGGCCAAATCGGGATTAACAGGATTTTTGACCAAAACGATTTTATCCGTTCCGTTTAATGCATCGGCAATTTCCTGAATGATGAAAGGACTCACTGTAGATCGAGCCCCAATCCATAAAATATCAACATCTGCCTCCAATGCCAATTTTACGTGGTCTTTATTGGCCACCTCGGTTGAGGTCAATAGCCCTGTTTGTTCCTTTACTTTTTTGAGCCAGTCCAAACCTATGGCCCCAACCCCTTCAAACATACCAGGTCGGGTTCTGGGTTTCCATATCCCTGCACGGTAAACCGTTACATCGGTGTCTTTTAGTTCGTGAGCAATTTTCAGAACTTGTTCCTCTGTTTCTGCACTACAAGGACCGGCAATGACCAATGGATGATCCAATCCGAAATCTTCTAGCCAGGTACTCATTTCTTTGCTGTTTTCCATTTTTATTTGTTGTTTTTGGTGTTGGTAATGCCCTCTAAAATCAGACGAATTTTATTGATCTCGAGAATTTGCTCGTGCAATTCGTCAAATTGATCAGCATCCAAAAGTTGTTTAAATTGATTTAAATTGTTGATGTATTGTGATAGTGTTTCACTGATGTTTTCTTTGTTCTGTTTAAAAATAGGAACCCACATATGAGGGGAACTTTTTGCCAAACGAACGGTAGAGGAAAACCCACTCCCGGCCATGTCAAAAATGGCGGACTGATCTTTTTCTTTTTCCATTACGGTTTTACCCAACATATAGGAACTGATGTGGGACAAATGAGATACATAAGTAATGTGTTGGTCGTGTTCTACGGGATCCATTTCCCTGAGGTTCATCCCTGTTTTTTTGAACCAATCTTGAGCCCATTCCAACAGATCGGGACGGGTTTTATGGATTTCACAAAGGATTTGAATTTTGTCTTTAAACAAATCGGATAGTGCTGCAGCAGGTCCAGAATATTCAGTACCTGCAATAGGATGGGTGGCCAAAAACTGTCCGCGCTTGGAATGCAATGCCACTTGTTGGCAAATTGCAGCTTTGGTAGATCCAAAATCCATGATCAATGCGTTGTCATTGACCTCGTCCAACAAGTCAACCAATCGATCCATCGCCACATCTACCGGTATGGCCAGCAGAATGACATCCATTTGCTTGATCATTTGGTCATCTAATCTGAAATCGATCAATCCCAATTCCAAAGACTTTTGCAAATTAGCTTCACTCCTGTTGCTTCCGTAAATTTCGACATCGGGAATGTGTTCCCTAGCCGAAAGTGCCAGTGAACCGCCAATTAACCCAACACCAATGATTCCTATTTTCATTTTTTACTAATTCTTTCTATGGCTTTGCTGATTTGTTCTGCCTCCACACAAAGGGAAAAGCGGATATATCCTTCGCCCTGGCTGCCAAATATACTTCCCGGCGCTATAAAAACATGATGTTTTTGTAAAATTTCCTCTATGTATTCCACCGAAGATTTGGAGGTGTTTCTCATTTTGGCCCAAACAAATAGTCCACTGCTGTCAGTGTCAAAATCTGTATTTAGAAGAGTAGCCAGTTCAAAGATCAGCCTTCTTCTTTGGTGATAGACGTCATTCAATTTTTTGAACCAGCTTTCTTGCGCTTCAAGTGCAGCGATAGCTCCTTGCTGAATTCCATAAAACATACCCGAATCCATATTGCTTTTAACCTTCAATACAGCATTGATGTTTTCTTGATTTCCCAAAACCATACCCACACGCCAACCGGCCATGTTGAACGACTTGCTCAAGGAGTTCAATTCCATACCCACATCTTTGGCACCGGGAACAGACATCATACTTTGAGGTTGATCGGTCAAAACAAAACTGTAAGGATTATCGTTGACCAATAAGATGTCTTTTTCCTTTGCCCAGACAATTAATTTTTCAAAAGTATCTTTCTGTGCATTGGCTCCCGTGGGCATATGGGGATAATTGACCCACATCAATTTGACAGCAGACAAATCCATTGGGTCCAAAGCCTCCAAATTGGGTTGCCATTGATTTTGAGCATTTAAATCATAAAAAACGGGTTCTGCCTCCACCAGTCGTGCCACGGACTGATAGGTAGGGTAGCCAGGATTGGGAATCAATACTTTGTCTCCGGGATTTAAAAAAGCCATGGAAATATGCATGATTCCTTCCTTGGACCCCATAAGTGGAAGGATTTCACTATTGGGGTCGGCAGTGTATTGATAGTATTTTTGGTAAAAGTTGGCAATGGCCTGACGCAACTCAGGAAGCCCCTGATAACTTTGATACTGATGTACCTTGGGATAATCAAAACTCTCCTTAAGTGCAGCGACAACCTTTGGATGGGCAGGAAGGTCGGGACTGCCAATGCCCATATTGATGACAGGCTTACCCGCTGCCACCATAGCAGCAACCTCCCTTAACTTTTTGGAAAAGTAGTACTCCTGAACGGTATTTAATCTTCTTGCTGTCATTATTTTCCTGAGGGGTATTCGCCCAATACCTTAAAGGCAGTGGCCATGATTTCTAAAAGTGACTTAGCTTTAAAATAATCTTCAGGGGCATCGAAAGTGACATCTACGAAAAAAGCATATTTACCGGGAGTTTCGATCACGGGAAGGGATTGTATTTTGGTCAGATTTAGATTACAATCGCTCACCACATTTAGGGCTGTAGCCAAACTTCCGCGTTTGTGATCCAAAACAAATTTCCACGCCGCTTTGCTGATGTTGTTTGACTGTTCTACTTTGTCTTTTTGGACAATCACAAAACGGGTGACGTTATTTTTGATGGTTTGAATGGAGGGACTTAAAATCTCCAAACCGTAAATTTCAGCCGCTGTTTTTCCAGCTATGGCTCCACGTGCTGTAATCTTATTCTTACAGATTTTAAGGGCTTCTTCGGCCGTATCATTGCTTTCTACCAGTTTGATTTGGGGATAGGAATGAAAGAATTTTTTGCACTGCAATAAGGCCATAGGGTGAGAATAGACTTCTTTTATGTCTTCAATTTTTTGACCGGGAAGGGCCATCAAATTGTGATCGATGCTGAGGTAGTGTTCGCCCGAAATGACCAGTTCGTATTGATCCAAAAGGGCATAGTTGGGCAATATAGACCCTGCGATTGAGTTTTCTATGGCCATCACAGCCTGGTCACAAGCACCCCCAGCCACTGCCTGAGCCAAGGCATCAAAGGAGAGGCACTCCAGAAGCTCGGGAGCATGGTTGTAGTACTCCCCAACCACCTGATCATGGAAAGAACCTTTGATTCCCTGTATGGCTATTTTTTTTATCATGATTCAAAAAAAAAGTCCCGATAAATCAGGACTCCTTGTTTACTATATTTATAGATTACTACAAAGCCCCTCTATCCGATGTATAGAAGTAATAGACGTTGCTGTAATAAAAAAAATTGTTGTTCATTTCTCAATTATCGGCACAAATGTATGATAGCTTTTGGCAAAAACCAATCATTTTATGAATTTTTTGTACATCAAAACCATCTAATGTATTTAATCTATTTCCCCTGTAATTCTCTTCTGTAATGGTGAAAAATTTTATTACCTTAGAAATGCTCAACTCAAAAGAAAGCCCCAAAATCAAACTTAATTAACTTAAAACTACCTATGAGAACCCTAATTTTAACTTCACTTTGTCTTTTGTCTTCCTATTTTTTGTCATCTCAGTATGATGACTCAAAACACAGACTTGGTTTTGTCTCAGGTTTTGGCGGACAAAATATCGATCAATTACTCTCGGATATGAATCACAACGATGCTAAAAAAATACGTGATCATATGCTTTCAAAAGGAGAAAATACAGATTCTCCGGGACTGAGTGTGACTTATGACTATCAGGTATTGTTTTTCCAGTTACAGTATTATTGGGGATTTTTAAATCGGGAAAAATGGGGTTTAGACCTTTTGGTTCAACCTCAATACAATCTGACCAAATTCAGGCATATTGACAATATAGCTAATGAAATAAACGGTTATGAATTTGGAGTCAATGCAGGGGTACTAATCAGAAGAGTACTCTTAGGAGAAGTCTTATACCTCTATGGACTTATTTCCTCAGGTCCTCACTATGTCTCCGGCACCCCTGAAAGACAAGCAGATGGATTTATTTTTTCTGACAACTTCCTCCTTGGGTTGAATGTAAAATTATTAGAAAATTTATTTTTTGATTTTAGGTCGGGATTCCGGCACATCAGCAATGCCGGGCTCAATCATCCCAACGGAGGGGTAAATGACTTAGTATTAAGCGGGGGTGTTTTTATAAACCTCTAAAATAATTTGTAAATAAATATTCAAGTCTCTGCAATTGGGATAAGTTAAAAATTGAGGAAAAGATCTTGATTGACATTATTTGATCAAAAATCAAATTCATTTTGAAAGTATGGTCTTGAGGTGGGTCATTGTTTTGTTTTTTGAATTGATTAGTATCGGTAAGTTGCAATTGTAGAATTTGGAAAAAGGAAGTCGTTACTTCTTTTGAAAAAAAGCACCTCACACCATATAGATTGAAGTATTGAAGTGGCAAAAACCAATCATTTTAGATTTTTTTTATAACTTATTAGTCTAATAACCCAAACTTTCACTGCCCTTGAACAACTCTTTTTAGACTTATTTTTCCGGATTGATTTTAATTTTTCTTTCTATTTATTTGATCGTTTCCTATCCAAATTCTCAAAGGTTACACCTTATAGCGGGATTTTTGACTTTGGTGTGGTCTATACTTAACATTACAGAATACCTTTTAAAAAAACACTAAGTGATGAGCAAGAGAACGAAAATTATGTTTGGTTTTGAAATTCCCAAAACAAATTCCTTTTTGGCCATTGGCATTTACTTGGTAATCTCCTTGTGCGTTTTGGCTTACGGATTATTCAATACAGCAATTGATCCCTACAGGGGATTACTCATTAGTATTTTGGGATTGGCTGTATTTAGCTTGATAGAATACATCACCCACCGGTTTTTATATCATTCGGGAAAAGATTACAAAAACGAAAAATACTGGCAATACAAAATTCATGGGGTTCACCATATATTTCCTCGTGATCTGAAGTTGTTAGCAATGCCAATATTTTTAGCTCTTTTGATCAGTGGCGTATTATTTTATGGTATATACATCCTACTGGGTGATCTTACTTATTTTTTTGGCCGGGGTTTATGTTGGGTTATGCCATATACCTTTTCATTCACTACGTGGTTCACGCTCGAAAACCACCCAAAAATTTTTTAAAATATCTGTGGACTCACCACTCCCTACATCACTATGTCTTTGAAGACAGAGCTTTTGGGGTAAGTTCTCCACTATGGGATATCATTTTTGGAACAATGCCTCCAAAAATAGAAAAAGGCTTTAAAAAACGACGAGCATCGCACCAAAGTACGGGGGAAGACATCAATGATCCGGCGTTGAAAAAAATAATATCTTAGCCTGTATCAAGAAAAAAGGCAATGGCTAAAATAAAATTTTCAATGCCCATTCGGTGGGGAATTATCGGTTGTGGAGATGTGACAGAAGTCAAAAGCGGACCGGCTTACCAAAAAACAAAAGGATTTGAGCTGGCCGCGGTGATGAGAAGAGATGAGATTAAACTCAAGGATTACGCTCAAAGACATGGGGTCGAAAAATATTATACTAATGCCGATGCCTTAATCAACGATAAAGATATTGACGCGATATACATTGCCACACCACCAGACAGTCACTTATTTTATGCACTTAAAGTCGCTGAGGCAGGAAAACCCTGTTGCATCGAAAAGCCCTTGGCACCCTCCTATCGTGAAAGTTCTCTGATCTACGAAGCCTTTAAAAAGAAAGACATACCGCTTTTTGTAGCTTATTACAGGCGTTCACTTCCAAGGTTTAACCGAATCAAAGACTGGCTGTCGGAAAATAAAATTGGGGAGATCCGACACATCAATTGGCACCTGAGTCAACCTCCCATTGCAGTAGATCTATCCGGTGAATACAACTGGCGTACCGACCCTATGGTCGCACCTGGTGGCTATTTTGATGATCTGGCCAGTCATGGTCTTGATTTGTTTACTTACTTTTTGGGAGAGGTCAAAGAGGCATCCGGCATCAGCCTCAACCAACAAGGCTTGTATGCTGCTAAAGATGCTATTTCGGCCTGCTGGTTGCACAAAGGAGGTATTACGGGAGTTGGGGTCTGGAATTTTGGGATAGAACCGATGGATCGGGTCGAAATTTTTGGCAGTAAAGGAAAAATACTGTTTTCTGTTTTTGAGGAAAATCCCTTAACATTGGATATGGAGGGGAAAAAGGTTGAAATTTTTATCGAACACCCCAAGCACATTCAAATGCCCCATGTTGAAAACATGAAAAAACACCTCTTGGAAAAAGGTTTTTTTCACCCTTCAAATGGACAAACAGCAGTACATACGAGTTGGGTTATGGATCAAATTCTCGGTCATCACCCACAGATAAAATGATGCCGGATTTAATTTTTTTTACACGTTTAAATCTATGTTAAATAGCTAATATTTTATCATTTCCTTTTGTTGAGGAATTTATTTTGGCTGTTTTAAATCCCTCCATGAGGGTTTCAAAAAATCTTTATTCCCTAACTTTGATATTTCCTTTCAAAAGGAACCCATTAACCTTATTTGTTAGATCATTTTTAACCAACCGTCAAAAAAGAGCCTTGAGTATAAACATTCGACAATTATCTAAAAATTACGGCAACACAGTTGCTCTAAAAAACATTTCATTGTCCTTTGATCAAAATGGAGTGATTGGCTTGTTAGGTCCAAATGGTGCCGGAAAAACTACCTTGATGAAAATATTGACGGGTTACTTGAGTCAATGGGAAGGAGAAGTTTCGATCGGCACTTTTGATTTGCGAGAACAACCAAAAAATATCCAAAAACAAATGGGTTATCTCCCGGAAAACAACCCACTTTACCCGGAGATGTACGTCAAAGAATATCTGAAATTTGTGGGGGACCTATATGGATTAAAAAAACCTCCCATTGAAGAAGTTATCCAAAAAACGGGACTGCAAGAACATGTCCATAAAAAAATTGTAACCCTCTCCAAAGGTTACAAACAAAGGGTTGGATTGGCTGCAGCATTGCTTCATGACCCACAATACTTGATCTTAGATGAGCCAACCACGGGATTGGACCCCAATCAAGTCATAGAAATCAGAAAACTGATCCAAAGTCTGGGAAAAGAAAAGTTGGTTTTTCTCTCTACTCATATTCTACAAGAAGTGGAGGCCATGTGCGACAAAGTGGTCATTCTGAATAAAGGCACAGTAGTATTGAATCAAACACTTGAAGCATTAAAAACCGACGATCGTCAGGTAGTTTCTGTGAGTTTTGATTATCGCGTGGAAAATGTGGCACTCCAAAAAATTCCTCACATCAAAACAGTGGTCAACACCTTTGATTTCGAATATGAGTTAACCTTTGAGACAACTGAGGATATGCGGCCTGCGGTTTTTGACTTTGCCCACGATAATGGCCTTAAAATTTTAAGCCTTCAACAAAAGAATGTAGGGCTTGAAAAGCGATTCAATGCTCTGACAAAAGGGGATTAAAATATAGCCGTAGCAATTTTTTTAACGTTTTTGGATTTGCCCATACTGTAATAATGTAAAAAGGGAACACCGTGTTCTTTTAATTCTTTGCTTTGCTGAATACACCACTCCACTCCTATTTGAGAAATGGCTGAGTTGTCTTTGGCTTTAATCACCGCATCGATCAGGTCTTGAGGCAAATCGACGTGAAAACGATGGGGAATCATGTTGAGCTGTTTTAGGGTGGCCAATGGCTTTAGGCCAGGAATGATGGGGACATTGATTCCCGCCTCCCGACATTTTATCTCAAACTCAAAAAACTTTTGATTGTCAAAAAACATTTGTGTAATGATGTAATCCGATCCTGCTTTGATTTTTTCTTTTAAAAAATGGATATCGCTATCCAAGCTGGGTGCTTCGGCGTGCTTTTCGGGATATCCGGCTACACCTACGCAAAAATCAGTAGGGGTAGAATTTAAAATTTCCTCATCCAAATACTGGCCTTGATTTAAGTTTTTAATTTGCTCCACCAAGTCTTTGGCATAGGCATGACCTCCTTTATTGGGTTTAAAATAGGTTTCAGACTTAACCGCATCTCCCCGGAGGGCCACTACATTGTCAATCCCAAGAAAGTCAAGGTCAATTAAGAAGTTTTCGGTGTCCTCTTGGCTAAAACCACCACACAAAATATGAGGTATGGCGTCGACTTGGTAGCGGTTTTGAATGGCAGCACAGATCCCTACGGTCCCGGGTCGCTTGCGTATAACCCTTTTTTCCAACAAACCATTTTCACGCTCCACATAGTTGTACTCCTCACGGTGATAGGTCACATCGATAAAAGGAGGTTTGAATTCCATCAAGGGATCGATAGCATCAAAAATAGATTGAATGTCCTGGCCCTTTAAGGGAGGCAAAATTTCGAACGTAAATTGGGTACGACCTTTTGCATTCTTTTCATGATCTATAACTTTCATAGGCTTAAGTTAAATTAGGATTGAGCCATTTTTTGGCATCTTGCAATGGTATTTTTCTTCTTTGGCTGTAGTCCAACAATTGATCTTCTTTGATTTTTCCCAAACCAAAATACTTGGCTTCGGGATGAGCAAAATAGTAACCGGAAACCGATGCAGCAGGCCACATGGCATAGCTTTCGGTCAGGGTTACTCCAATGTGTTTTTCAACCTCCATCATATCCCAAAGGGTTTGTTTTTCCAAATGATCAGGGCAAGCGGGATATCCCGGTGCAGGACGAATTCCCTTATAGCGCTCTTTGATCAATTCCTCATTGGAGAGACTTTCGTCCGGAGCATAACCCCAATATCGGGTTCGAATTTGACGGTGGAGATATTCGGCAAAAGCCTCTGCCAATCGGTCCGCTAAAGCTTTGATCATAATGCTGTTGTAGTCGTCATTTTGTTTTTCAAAACGCCTAGCAATTTCTTTTACACCATAACCGGTCGTCACACAAAAAGTGCCAATATAATCCCGAACACCTTTAGTAAGGGGTGCAATAAAATCAGCCAAAGCCAAGTTGGGTTGGCCTGCTCTTTTTTGAAGTTGTTGCCGGAGGGTAATCAATCGGAATTTTTCTTTGTAAGGGTCATCTGGATCAAAAACCAGTATATCATCTTCTACAGTATTGGCAGGAAATAGTCCAAAACGGGCCTTGGCTGTCAACCACTTTTCATCGATGATTTTTCGCAACATGTTTTGAGCATCTATAAACAAAGAGGTAGCCTCTTGTCCTACGATCTCATCGTTGAGAATTTCGGGGTATTTACCGTGTAAATCCCATGATCGGAAAAAGGGACTCCAATCGATATAAGGAACCAAAGCTTCTAAGTCCTGATCTTCGAGGGTCCTACATCCAAGGTCATTAGGGACAACTGGGTGAAATCCTTCCCAATCGATATTGTATTTTCTTTTTCGAGCTATTTTTAGATCGATGTATTGTTTGTTAGAGGTTCGGTCTAGAAATTTTTCTCTAAAGGAGCGGTACTCTGCTGCAATTTCGGCGGTGTACATTTTGTTTTTGTCCTCACTCAAAAGATTATTGACAACGGTCACTGCACGAGAAGCATCATTGACGTGAATGATAGGTCCATTACCCTGAGGAGCAATCTTAACAGCAGTATGGGCTTTGGAAGTGGTGGCACCACCAATCAAAAGAGGAATTTTCAAACCTATTCGGTTCATCTCTTTAGCGACATAAACCATTTCATCTAATGATGGGGTAATCAATCCGGAAAGACCTATGGCATCCACATTTTCCTCTTGTGCCTTTTGAAGAATGACTTCGGGAGGAACCATTACGCCCAGGTCAATAATTTCAAAGTTATTACAAGCCAATACAACACTTACAATGTTTTTTCCAATGTCGTGGACATCCCCCTTGACGGTTGCCATCAAAATTTTACCGGAAGATTCGACAACTCCCGTTTTTTCGGCCTCGATATAAGGCTGGAGATAAGCCACCGCTTTTTTCATCACTCGGGCAGATTTTACCACTTGGGGTAAAAACATTTTTCCTGATCCAAATAAATCCCCAACGACATTCATTCCCTGCATCAGATGATTTTCGATCACATGAAGAGGTCGATCGGCAGCTGCTCTGGCTTCTTCCACATCTTCGATGATGTATCGGTCAATCCCTTTGACCAAAGCATGGGTGATTCGGGTTTGTATATCTTCGTTGCGCCAAGCCTGTTCCTCCTCCTTGGACTGTTTTTTATTTCCCTTAATCTGCTCCGCAAAATTCAATAAGGCCTCTGTGGCGTCTTCTTTTCGATTGAGCAACACGTCTTCCACTTTTTCCAATAGAGGCTTGGGAATTTGATCATAAACTTCCAAAAGGGTGGGATTGACAATTCCCATCGTCATACCATGCTGAATGGCATGGTATAAAAAAGCTGAATGCATGGCTTCCCTTACGGTGTTGTTTCCTCTGAAGGAAAAAGAAACATTACTGACCCCTCCACTGACATTGGCATAAGGCAGGTTTTCGCGAATCCACTCGGTGGCCAAAAAGAAATCCAAGGCATTTGTTTTGTGTTCTTCCATTCCCGTTGCAACAGGAAATATATTGGGGTCAAAAATGATGTCTTCCGGAGGAAACTTAACTTGATCCACCAAAATCCTGTAGGAACGCTCACAAATTTGGATTCTTCTTTCGAGATTGTCCGCTTGCCCTTCTTCATCAAAAGCCATAACGATGACAGCAGCGCCGTATAATTTAATTTTCTGCGCTTGTTCGACAAAGATGGATTCCCCTTCTTTGAGACTGATAGAGTTGACAACACTTTTTCCCTGTACAACCTTAAGGCCTGCCTCTATGATTTCCCATTTGGAACTGTCAATCATTACGGGGACTCTGGCAATATCAGGCTCTGCACCGATGAGGTTTAAAAATTTAACCATGGCGGCTTTCCCATCGATCATTCCTTCGTCCATGTTGACATCAATGATTTGGGCACCCCCTTCTACTTGTTCCAGAGCAATTTCGACAGCTGCCTCATAGTCCCCAGCCTCAATCAATCTCAAAAATTTTCTTGATCCGGTGACATTGGTTCTTTCGCCAATGTTGACAAAATTGGTTTCCGGACTCACCAATAAGGGTTCCTGGCCCGAAAGTGTTAAGAGGCGTTCAATGTTATGCATGGGATTTGATTAGGGGGATTCTGGGTTTTGCCTTAGCCGCAGCATCGACAATCAGGCGAATATGATCTGGGGTGGTCCCGCAACAGCCCCCGACAATATTGACCAGATTTTGGTCAAGGAACTGTTCGATCAAAGCTGCCATTTCCTGTGGACTTTGGTCGTATTCACCAAAGGCATTTGGTAGACCGGCATTGGGATGGACTGAGGTATAGAAAGGGGATGTTTTTGACAGTCTTTTGATATAGGGTCGCAATTGACTGGCCCCTATCGCACAGTTAAATCCAATACTAAGCAATGGTATATGGGATACTGAGATGGCAAAAGCTTCGACAGTTTGACCTGACAAGGTCCGACCACTTTTGTCCGTTATGGTTCCGCTGACCATTACAGGTAAATTGATTTTTTTTTCTTGATAATATTTTTGAATGGCAAATAGGGCCGCCTTGGCATTGAGGGTATCAAAGATGGTTTCAACCAAAAGTAAATCTGCACCGCCCTCTACCAATCCAGAGACTTGTTCGTAGTAGGCCTCGAAAAGCTCATCGAAACTTACGGCTCGGAAACCCGGGTCATTAACATCGGGTGACATGCTGGCGGTTTTGTTGGTAGGTCCAATTGAACCGGCTACAAATCTGGGTTTGTCAGGGTTTTCTAAACTAATTTTTTGGGCTACTTCTTTCGCAATTTTTGCGGATTCATAATTGAGTTCATAGGCCAGGTCCTCCAATTGGTAGTCGGCCATGGCAATAGAAGTAGAAGAAAAGGTATTGGTTTCTATGATATCAGCACCCGCAAGAAGGTATTGCTCATGAATGTTTTTGATGGCATCGGCTTGGGTGATGGATAGAAGATCGTTGTTGCCCCCCAAGGGGCAGGGATGATCCTTGAACCGTTCAGCTCTAAATTTTTCCTCAGTGAGGTCAAGCTTTTGAATCATGGTGCCCATAGCACCGTCCAAAACCAAAATTCTTTCTTTTAAAAGGGATTCAATCATCGGTTAAACTTTTTCCAGTGCTTGATCAATGTCTTGTTTGATGTCCTTTATATTTTCCAGACCTACGGAAAGTCTTATTAAACCATCTGTGATTCCTACCAATGCTCTTTCTTCGGAAGAGAGTTTACTATGAGTGGAAGTAGCGGGATGGGTAACGATGGTTCGTGTGTCTCCCAAATTTGCACTGAGGGAACACATCTGAATATGATTGAGAAAAGTTTGTCCTGATTTGATGCCACCCTTCAACTCAAAGGTAACTATATTCCCTCCTTTTAGCATCTGTTTTATGGCAATTTCATACTGTGGATGATTGGGTAGAAAGGGATATTTAACTTGGGAGATTTTGGGATGATTCTGAAGATGTTCAGCAAGTTCCAGTGCATTTTCACAATGACGATCCAAACGAACGGCTAGGGTCTCTATGCTTTTGGAAAGCACCCAAGCATTGAAGGGAGATAATGCAGATCCCGAATTGCGATAAAAGGATCTTATTTCAGTGATCAAATCTTGCCTTCCGACAATCAATCCGCCCAAAACTCTACCTTGTCCGTCGATGAGTTTGGTGGCAGAATGGATGACCAGATCAGCGCCGAAATCTACAGGCTTTTGGAGGTAGGGTGTTGCAAAACAGTTGTCCACCACCAAAAGAACTTGATGTTTTTTGGCAATATCAGAAAGATACCCCATATCGAGGATGTCCAAACCGGGATTGGTTGGTGTCTCAATGTAAATGATTTTGGTATTGGGTTGAATCGCTTCTTCAATTTCCAGCGGTGTGCTGGCATTAAAGTAGGTGGTTTCAATATTCCATTTGGTGAAATATTTTTTAAAAAGGGTGTGGGTAGAACCAAAAATAGACCTTACGGAAACAATGTGATCACCGCTGTTGAGTAGGGCTGCAAAACTGGTGTATACTGCGGCCATACCCGTAGCAAAGGCCACCCCATCTTCTGCCCCTTCGAGCGTGCAAATTTTATCAACCAATTCTTGGGTGTTGGGGTTGGAAAATCGACTGTAAATATTACGGTCCAACTCATCCGCAAATGCTGCCCTAAGCTCCTCTGCATCTTCAAAAACAAAACTTGAGGTCAGATAAAGTGGGGCCGAATGTTCAGCGTATAGCGAACGCTCCATCTGCGTTCTTATGGCTTCCGTTTCGAAATGTTTTTTCATAATTCTTCTCCATTCAAGAAAATGGAATATTTGATAGGGGTTGAATACTCTAAAGTCTTGGCAACAGAGCAATATTTGTCAAAAGAAAGGCTTACAGCTCTTTTTGCTTTTCCGGGGGGAATATCCCCTTCTAACCTTACATTAACTTTAATTTTGTAAAACAATGAGGGTACTACATCCGGAATTCGGTCTCCCTCAACATCCATTTTGAGATCAGTAGGGTTGATTTTTTGCTTGTTGAGTATGGCGATAATATCAATGCTACTGCAACCTGCAAGGCCTGCCAAAAGAAGTTCCATAGGACTTATGCCCTCTACTTTGCCTTCTTTTTTGGATTTGTTATCCAACAGAACTTTATGTCCATTGTCGTTGGTGACTTCAAAAAGGTAGTCTTTATTGACTCTACTCAGATTTACTTTCATAATACTGGGAGTAATTTGATTTGGGTTTAAAAATGCCGCTAAAAATTTGTGATACGATATCGTTTTCTATCAAGAAGGCATCGTGTCCATGGATAGACTTTATTTCGTGATAGTAAATATTTTCTTTTATTTTTTTTCCTCTTATAAGAGTTTTTTGATCTTCCTCAGCCGTAAAAAAGAGATCGCTATCAATGGCGATCAGATGTATGTTGGAAGAGATGGTTTCAATGATTTTTTCAAGACTATCTCCATTGCGGGTAATGTCAACAGAGGCCAATAGATGATTCATGGTTTTGTAGGCTTGTAAAAGAAATCGACCTTCCAACTTGTCTCCGTGATGGACAAGCCAACTTTCAACATTGAACAGATTTTTTTCAGAATTGACTGTTCTCCCAAAGCGTTCTGTAAAGGAAGCAGCAGTACGATAGGTAAGCATTGCATGAATCCGCGCATCCTTGAGGGGTTCGCTGGAGTTCTCCAAAAGTCTTTTTTGAAGAAATGTATTTGCAATAATCCAGTCGGTAGCCTTCCAATCGGCCGCAACAGGAATTAAATTTTCGGTCAAATTGGGATATAAAGCGGCCATCTCCCAGGCAATTCCACCACCGATTGATCCACCAATTAGAGCAAAAAGTTTTTTAATTCCCAAAACCTGCAA
Source organism: Flavobacteriaceae bacterium (assembly GCA_041254175.1). Lineage (GTDB taxonomy): Bacteria > Bacteroidota > Bacteroidia > Flavobacteriales > Flavobacteriaceae > UBA8316. The sequence goes on from JBESZM010000078.1 coordinate 34,730, forward strand.
TCCCTTAAAAAAAATTTCTGCAATATCACCAGTGTGAAAGTCACTGTAGTTTTCAATCGTATAATTTTTGACGCCGTTGCCGGGAATGTTAAAAGCCACTATGGAATAATGATGGGTATCAATGGTGAGGTTGGGTCCTACAATTTCACTCCACCACCCTTGTGGACCGGCGACATTAGAGTCGCCGGTCAAGGAGTGATTGATGAGAACTACGGGTGCATGTTCGAATGACTGTCCAAAGTGCTGATAGTGCAAATCGATTGTGTCATAAACAACACCCGAGTCGGTAGTGAAATTATTGATGGATATGGTTTTAACCTCAGCCATTGCAATTAATTATATACCCTTGAGTGCTTGATCTAAATCGTTTTTCAGATCATCTAAGTTCTCGATTCCAACAGATAATCTGACCAAATCAGGAGTTACTCCAGTACTTTTTTGTTCCTCCTCGTTTAACTGAGAGTGGGTAGTACTGGAAGGATGTATGATCAAAGACTTGGTGTCACCAATATTAGCCAAAAGCGCAAATATTTTGGTGCTTTCAGTAACTTTTTTGGCGGCTTCAAATCCTTTTTTCAATCCAAAAGTGACGATTCCACTTTGCCCATCAGGTAGATATTCGTTGGCCAAATCTGCATATTCAGAAGACTCCAATCCGGGATAGTTTACCCAGCTGACTTCATCACGAGACTGAAGCCATTGGGCAAGTTCCAAAGCGTTTTCTGAATGTTTTTGCATTCTAACTTCTAAGGTCTCTAAACCTTGAATAACCTGAAAACTGTTGAGTGGGCTGGGAGCACTTCCCAAATCTCTTAGGCCTTCCACTCTTACTCTTGCGATAAAGGCGATTGGGCCCAATGCATCGTGGTACTTCAAACCGTGATAAGAAGGAGAGGGCTCAGTAAACTCTGGAAAATTTCCATTGGAATAGTCAAATGTTCCCGCATCGATGATGACACCACCAATGGTTGTTCCATTTCCTGTAATGTACTTGGTCAGTGAATGGATTACTATATTGGCTCCGTGGGCTATGGGATTCAACAAAGCCGGAGTAGCGATGGTGTTGTCTACTATAAATGGAACTTTAGCCGCTTTGGCATGGGCACTAATTCCTTTTAAATCTAAAACGTCCAACTTTGGATTCCCCAATGATTCAGCAAAAAATGCTCTGGTATTGGGCTGAACAGCTTTTGAAAAATTCTCCACGTCATCCGGATCAACAAATGTGGTAGTAATCCCAAATCGTGGTAAAGTATTGTTGAGCATATTAAAGGTTCCACCATAAAGACTGTTGGATGCCACAATGTGATCCCCTGCCTTGAGTAGCGTCATGAATGTGGTCGCAATAGCAGCTGTACCGGATGCGGTGGCAACTGCTGCAACACCGCCCTCAACGGCTGCCAACCTCTGTTCAAGAATATCGTTGGTAGGGTTATTGAGTCGGGTGTAAATGTATCCTGACTCTGCCAATGCAAACAAATTGGCTGCATGATCTGAGTCATTAAATACATAAGAAGAGGTTTGATAAATAGGAACAGCTCTGGTTCCTTGTGTTTGTGTCACGTCATGTCCTGCATGAAGTGCATTAGTTGCTAGTTTTAGGCTCATAATTTGAAAGTGTTTTTAATTTCATTTAAATAATCTAATTTTTCCCAAGTAAAAAGTTCAACGGTTTTTTCTACCCTACCACTGTATGGCGATTCAAAAACCTTGGTAATCTGTTTGGGCTGTCTTCCCATATGACCATAAGCGGCGGTTTCAAGATAGATGGGGTTTCGAAGTTTGAGTCTGTTTTCGATGGCATAGGGCCGTAAGTCAAAAATTTCTCTGACCTTGTCTGCGATTTCGGGGTCGGAAAGGGAAACTTTTGAAGTGTCGTAAGTATTTATGTTAATAGAAGTTGGTTCTACCACTCCAATGGCATAACTCAATTGAACCAATATTTCTTTGGCCACACCTGCCGCTACGAGGTTTTTGGCGATGTGTCTCGCTGCATAAGCAGCACTACGATCTACTTTACTGGGATCTTTCCCGCTGAAAGCTCCCCCTCCGTGTGCTCCTTTTCCTCCATAGGTATCAACAATAATTTTTCTCCCTGTCAATCCCGTATCTCCGTGAGGCCCTCCAATCACAAATTTCCCCGTGGGATTAATGTGATAGGTTATATCGTCATTGAATAGTTTTTGAATATGAGCAGGTTCTTTTTGTATTACGTTTTGTATGGCGATGTTGGTGATGTCATTTTTGATTTTTTCGAGCATCTTTTCATCGTCATCCAGAAATTGATCGTGTTGGGTAGAAACCACAATGGTATCGATGCGTAAGGGTTGGCCTTGGTCACTATACTCAATCGTAACCTGGGATTTTGCATCAGGCCGGAGATATGTAATTTCATTGTCCGCTCTCCTGAGAGTGGCCAGCTCAATCAATATCTTGTGTGATAAATCTAATGCCAATGGAATGTAGTTATGCGTTTCATCGGTTGCATACCCAAACATAATACCTTGGTCTCCGGCCCCTTGATTTTCTTTTTCGGCTCTATCCACCCCGCGGTTAATGTCTTGTGATTGCTCGTGGATCAAAGAGATTACTCCACAAGAGTTGCCGCTAAATTGATATTCGTCTTTGGTATAGCCGATCTTATTAATGGTTTCGCGAGCGATGCTTTGTACGTCCAGGTAGGTGTGACTTTTAACCTCCCCAGCCAGAATGGCTTGCCCAGTTGTGACTAGGGTTTCACAAGCGACCTTACTTTCGGGATCGAAAGCGATAAAATTATCTAATAGCGCATCACTGATCTGGTCAGAAACTTTGTCCGGGTGACCTTCGCTAACAGATTCAGAAGTAAAAAAGTATGACATTTATAAGTTGCTTTTCAGGGGGGATTTGACAAACTAAGTCTTAAAGCAACTACTGCTTTAGCATTTTTTTAAGAGGTTGCAATCAGTCAAATCCTTCCTCGATTCAGATGCAAATGTATTACTAATTTTTAAATTTTAAAAAAAATCCAATTTTTTTTCAATCCAAATACGATATGGTAATTAAATCAGAAGATTTGACAAAAAAATCAAGCATCTTAAAAGTTCCAAACCAAAAAAGTAATTATCTTTCAACTTGCAAAAAAAATAAAGATGTATTTCGCCATAGCCGGAAATATAGGTGCAGGAAAAACCAGTCTTGCAGAATTACTCTCCAAACACTACGGTTGGGAGGCTCATTTTGAAGATGTAATCGACAATCCATATTTGGATGACTTCTACAATCATATGGAACGTTGGTCTTTTAACCTTCAAATCTATTTTTTAAATAGTAGATTTCGTCAATTGGATGGTTTTAGAAATTCCAATAAAAACTTTATACAAGACCGAACCATCTATGAAGACGCACATATTTTTGCACCCAATCTTCACGCTATGGGATTGATGAATCAGCGGGATTTTAATAACTACCAGTCTCTTTTTGGATTAATGGAGTCCATGATCGAGGGTCCGGACATCCTTATTTACTTGAGGAGCAGTATCCCCAACTTAGTTCATAAAATTCATAAAAGAGGGCGGGAATATGAAAACTCGATAAGCATTGAATATCTGAGTCGATTGAACGAAAGATATGAAGCTTGGATCTCTACATATGATAAGGGAAAGTTATTGATTGTAGATGTTGATCAGATTGATTTCGTAGAAAACAAAGGAGATTTAGGGATAACCATTGAAAAAATTGACGCCGAATTGAACGGCTTATTTTAACAATCCAAAACCTCGGGTGTTTTTTGGTTTTAAATCATTGTGATATATAGGCTTAAGATTGTTTTTTATTAGGAATGGTTTTACTATTTTTGGGGCCATTAAAAAACCATCATTTCATGAAATTTATTATAGACTTTTTACCTGCGTTCGGGCTTTTAGGCTTGCTGTTTGTATTTATCAAAAATAATTGGATTGCCAAACAAGAGGTTGGCAATGAAAAAATGGCGACCATTGCCAAAAATATTGCCAAGGGAGCTATGTCTTTCCTGAAGGCTGAATACAGAATCTTATCCATTTTCGTGGTTTGCTTAGCGGTGCTGTTGTATATCAAAGGAAGTAATGAAGAAGGATCACATGGAATGGTTGCCCTCTCCTTTGTGGTGGGTGCCATTTGCTCTGCACTTGCTGGTTTTATTGGAATGCGTGTAGCCACCAAATCCAATGTAAGAACGACCAATGCTGCCAGAAAATCATTGGGTAAAGCCTTGGAAGTTGCTTTTACTGGAGGTTCAGTGATGGGATTAGGCGTTGTTGGTTTGGGTGTGCTGGGTTTGAGTAGTTTGTTCGCACTTTATCAGAATATTTGGCCCGGTGCCGAAAACTTAACCACTGTTTTGAATGTGTTGACCGGATTTTCAATGGGTGCTTCATCCATTGCCTTGTTTGCAAGAGTAGGTGGTGGAATTTATACCAAAGCGGCTGATGTAGGTGCTGACTTGGTAGGTAAGGTTGAAGCAGGGATCCCAGAGGATCACCCCCTAAACCCTGCTACCATTGCAGACAATGTGGGTGACAACGTAGGTGACGTTGCCGGTATGGGTGCAGATTTGTTTGAGTCTTATGTAGGTTCAATCATTGGTACCATGGTATTGGGAGCTTTTATCATTACGCCTGAATTTGGAGGATTGGGTGCAGTCTATCTTCCACTGGTGCTGGCAGCTTTAGGGATTGTGATGTCCATCATAGGAACTTTTTTTGTAAAAGTTAAAGAAGGTGGTAATCCTCAAACTGCATTGAATATAGGTGAATTCGGATCAGCCGGTCTGATGGTGATTGTCTCCTATTTTGTCATTCAAATAATGATTCCTGAATCAACTGAAGGTCTACCATTCGGGGCTATGGGAGTATTTTTGGCTACCATTTCCGGATTGGTTGCCGGTTTGGGTGTTGGAAAAATTACTGAATATTACACAGGAACGGGAACCAAACCTGTTTCTGCAATTGTTCGTCAATCTGAAACTGGATCAGCGACCAACATCATTGCCGGATTGGGTGTGGGTATGATGTCAACCATGATCCCCATTCTACTTATCGCTGCAGCGATTTTAATTTCTCATCACTATGCAGGTTTGTATGGTATTGCAATTGCTGCTGTAGGAATGTTAGCCAATACAGGTATTCAATTGGCCGTTGATGCCTACGGACCCATCTCTGATAATGCGGGAGGGATTGCCGAAATGGCAGAATTACCTGCCGAAGTAAGAGAACGTACAGATAAATTGGACGCTGTAGGGAATACCACTGCTGCCATTGGAAAAGGATTTGCCATTGCCTCTGCTGCCCTAACTGCCTTGGCGCTTTTCTCTGCCTTTATGCAAGTTGCCAATGTGACTGCAATCGATGTTTCTAAGCCCAAGGTAATGGCAGGACTTCTTGTGGGAGGTATGTTGCCATTTGTTTTTTCGGCGCTCTCTATGAATGCTGTTGGACGCGCGGCCATGTCGATGATCGAAGAAGTAAGAAGACAATTCAAAGACATTCCAGAATTGAAAGCAGCCCTTGAAATCATGCGAAAATACGACGCTGACATTTCTAAAGCGAATGCCAAAGACCGCGCTATATTTGACGCAGCAGACGGCAAAGCAGATTATGAAAAGTGTGTGGAAATCTCCACCAAAGCTTCTATCAAAGAAATGGTGATGCCCGGTCTATTGGCCATATTGGTTCCCGTTGCTGTTGGTCTATTGGGTGGTGCAGAGATGCTGGGTGGACTTTTGGCCGGTGTTACCACTTGTGGTATATTGATGGCCATTTTCCAATCCAACGCAGGAGGTGCTTGGGACAATGCCAAAAAGATGATAGAGTCGGATGGAAGAAAAGGATCTGATGCGCACAAGGCTGCAGTGGTCGGTGATACTGTTGGGGATCCATTCAAAGATACCTCAGGGCCTTCACTCAACATCCTATTGAAATTGATGTCGGTAGTCGCTTTGGTGATCGCTCCGACGGTCGCAATCGATGGAGATGCTATGGGAGAAAAAATTGAAAAACCTGAGCATACCATCAACATCGAGGCAGAAAAAGAATCTGATATCACGGACAACAGTATTCGTTACGAAGAGGTTGTCAAAAAGTAGGTTTAACGGACAATCGCAAGCCAAATTCGGGAGATTGAGGTCCATTCAATGATTTGTGAGGACCGCGCCAAATAAAGTCTAAACGAAAAAAACGTACCTGACCTAAGCCGAGGTTTTCCAGTCCAATACCGTATTCAAAATATGGCTTTTGGTCAGGGGCTCGAAGTTTTAAATTGGTTGACAAATAATCCTGGTAAGATTCACTCAATGTTCCAAAGGCAATTCTAAATGTGGCCAAAAATCTCAGGTTTAGCTTTTTTAGCAATGGCAATCGATTCATTACAAAACCATTAAAATGGTGTTCAAAATGAGCATTGAAATACTGATCGGTGATGTAGTCGTAGTAATTGAGTAAAGCGAAGGTATTTTTTTCTAATGAAAAAGTTTGATTGGCAGGAACCGGGAATAGCAAGGGCAAAGGCACCAGATCAAAAGATTTCCCTGCCTCCAACGTAGCGTCCAAAATACCGAATTTACTGAGTCTTAGTGGATAGTTTTGTAAGAACTGAAACTGTTTGTAATTCAAGTCTCCATTGAGTATTCCAGAGAAACCCATTTTAACTTTGATGGCAGTAGTGGGAAATCTAAACCGACTAAAACGCTGCTGCACTCCAAAACCATAGACCCTTCGGGTGGGCGTAAAACGCAGGCCAACTTCCAGTCCGGAGTCTATAAATTTGGAATGGATGGTCCTGTTGGTTAGGAATCCCATGGGAAAAACACCACTATGGGCAGATGCTACACTTTTGTGAAAGGCCAATACACTCAATCGCAAATTTTTGTGAATGGCTACTTCAGTCATTAACTTGTGATTGTGGAATGCGGTCAAATAATGGTTGTCTCCTCTTTTTAAAATGGGATTGGCAAATTGATCCAAGATCAGTTCATTTTCCTCCATAAGCTTACCCCCCATTTGTTGAATATCATTGGTTTTGGAAAGGCCTATGACCCAGCGGGGCTTGTATCCCACCAAAAAATTTACCGGAAATTCATCGTACCAGCTTTTGTCCCTAAAACCGTGGGACAAATACGTATGTATTCTGAATCGATCATCGCGGGTTTTGAAGCTGCGTAATCCCAGTTTTACTTTTGTTCCTTGTATGCCATTGCTGCCAAAGGTCGTCCAAAGGGATCCCAGT
>JBESZM010000079.1:0-13218 GCA_041254175.1 Flavobacteriaceae bacterium
TCCTCATATATGGAATGATTATTTTCAAATGTTAATGAGTATGTCTTTTCAAGCATTGAAGCCATTCTTTCCGAAATCATTTTTCTTTGTTTTTCAGAAAACTGAATCGCATTGAAATTGTTCTCAGTTGTAACCTTGCTATGATAAATTGCTATCCCTTGAAAGGTTCTATTTGAATTGGATAATGGTTGAAAATCATCTGTTAAGTACATTATCATAATACTTAATCCAAAACAGAAAATTTTAATAGAATTCATTTGATTTATATTTTAAATCAAAATTCAACTAAGCTTAAAATCTTTAGAATAAAAAATCATTGTAGCAGACAAAATGTTTTCCGAACAGTCTATTTTGAAGACTTAAATAACTTTAGCAGTTAAAAGTATTGTTGTAACCTTTTAAGATAATTAAGTCTACCGTTGATGCCTACATTGATAACCAATTTTTAAAATCAGTTGCCTTAGCCTTGCTAACTATTATTTTTTCGTCTGGTTTAGGCAAAATGTTAACAATCAATCGACCATTGAAATAAATGGCTATATTTTCTATAGCGTTTTTACTAACAATGAACTGTCTATTTGCTCTGTAGAAATTTTCTGAAGAAACTTCATTCTGTATCTTGTCTAAAACATCATCAATTACATATTTTTTATTGGAAATTGTACAAGCATAGGTAACCTTGTTAGATTTATAAAACCAGGAAATATCATCAACTGCTAATGGAATAAGTTTGTCTTGGTGATACACCAAATATGATTTTCGTTTATTAGTAATTGTTTTGGAGGCTACAACTTCCAATAAATGTTGTAAACTTTCAGCATTTAAAGGGTTTGATCCTGTTTGGGTTAAACTTTTGAATTTCTTTAAGGATTGCTTGATTTTTGTTTTATCAAAAGGTTTCAAAATATAATCAACCCCGTTTACTTTAAAGGCGTCTAATGCATATTGATCATAGGCTGTTAAAAATACAATTGGTGTATTAGATTCAATTTGATTGAAAATCTCAAAAGAGAGTCCATCAGTTAAATTTATATCCATAAATAAAAGATCACAACTGGATTGATTTACTCTCAACCATTCTACAGAGCTTTTAACGCTAGAAAGAATCTTCATTACATAAATCGACGGGTCAATTTCCATTAAAATTAATTTCAGACTTTCTGCTATTTTAGGTTCGTCTTCAATAATGGCTATTTTCATTACTAGGTTACTTTAAATTAAAGGCAATGTTACAATAAAGTGTGTTTCACTTTTTTGGATATTTATCTCTTTTCCAACCAGTATTTTGTATCTCTCATTTAAGTTAGAAAGACCAATGCCATTGGAGTTTACACTCATGTTTTTTAGGTTTAAATTGTTTTCAAAAATGAGTAAGTCTCCTTTTTGCTTCAAACATATACTCAAAGGCTTCTCCTTAGATATCTCATTGTGTTTAATCACATTTTCCATAAGAGGTTGTAACGACATGTTGAGTATTTTTTTTTGTTTGTTTGGTAAATCTATTTGTAATGACAAACCATTCTGTACTCTAATTTTGTATAACTCTATATATGAATTTAATAAGGCCAACTCATCTATTAAATCCACTATTTGTTCATTAGAATTATTAAGTGTGTAACGAAAAACATCAGATAAATTTGAAAGATATTTTTTAGCCTTATGTTGATCTTCATTTATTAGAGCTGATAAATTTGCAAACGAATTAAAGAGAAAATGGGGGTTAATCTGATCTTTAAGATTTTCTAATTTTGAATTTAAGTATGAAGATTTTAATTTTTCATTTTCTAATTCCCCAAGGTTTTTTTGTCTATGTAGTAGTAAAAGTTTTGATGTTATAAACATTAAAATTGAACTTAGTGTAAATCTTATTAGATAGGTTCTGTAAAAAAACTTTTGGTTAGAAACGTTTTTAAAAATTATCTCTTGAAGATTTGAACCGATGAACCAAAAAACAAAAGTCGTTACTATAAGGGATAAGATTAATTTAATTTCAAAAAGATTATTTGAAAGGTTATTTTGAATTCTCTTCAAAGATATATATCCTAATAAATAACAAAACAATATTTGAAATAGTATCTGAAAAATCAGTTCGTATAGGTTAAAATCCCAAGGATAACTGGGTGCTAAATCTGTTTCACCGTAGATCCTTACAATTTTTGGGAAATTGAAGATTAGAGAAATGAAAATAGATACATATAAAATAGATTTCTTCTCTGATTTAGTTGGGTACATATTAGAAATAGCTATGTTTTAATTCATGAAATAAAACTAATTGTTATTTCTCATTTGGAGTGCATCGCGAATTTTATTTTTATTTTCCTTTTGATATAACTTATATTTTTTGAATTGTTCTTTATTTAATAAAAGTTTTATTTCCTGATCTTTTTCGTTTATTAACTTTTTCAATTCTTGAAATTTCACAAATCTAGTCTTGTCGCTATTTTTAATGCTTTCTAGTTTTAGTCGATATTTCTCATTTATTTCTTTGAACTGAGCTTTTTGATCATCATTTAGCTTTATTGATTCCATATGATTTTCAATTTTGGACATAGCCTTTTCAATATTAAACTCTAAATTTTGTGAGGAAACTGTATTCGATATAAAGATTAAGAATACACTTAATAGAATTATTTTCATATTCGATTGTTAATTCACACAAGAAGAAACAATATTTAAGAATAATGTTTCAAAACTTTTTAAAACATCTAAATTTCAACTTCAAACATTCCAAAATCATTTTGAATTGATTTTGACAATAATTGTGATTCTTTTAAATCACCAAAATCTCAAAATACAGGGATTTCTAAAATCTTTGTTTTAAATAAACTAAAAAAGGTCATTTAGGATTAAAATGAAATTTAATTGTTTTTTTAGATCATTTAATTTTATCCACTAGTGAATTAATTTGATTTTCTAAAAGTTTAATTAGATATTGAAATATCCTTTGTTTAGAATATTTTGTGTTCGCTGATCTGAGGTTATTCTGATGTATTTAAGTAATTCTTTTTCCGTTTTATGGCCCGAAAAGTTCATGATTTCATGAATTGTCATCCCTTTTAAATACATGTTGGTACAGAAACTTCTGCGTGCTGTATGTGACTCCATCATTTCCCACTTTTGACGTGTGTAAGTTCTTTTAACTCCTCCCTTTGTGTCATGACACAATATATCCTCATTCATGCCTAATTTTTTTCCAATCAACTTAAGGTACTTGTTAATCTTTTGATCTGAAAGTTTTGGAGGTGGCTGATTATTGTATCTCTCCATCATTTCTCTAAGATGTATTGTTACTGGACATCTAACTTTAACTCCACTTTTCTTTTGAAGAATTTCAAAAAAATGAACCCCTTCTTTTTCTACAATATCAATACCCGATAATCGGTTGTAGTCACTAACTCGTTGGCCTGTTTCACAACCCACTAAGAAAATATCTCTTGCCAATTGCATAGCCTTGTCATATGAAAGATCTAAATCTTTCATTCTTATTATTTCATCCTCACTCAAATAAATCTTTGTTGATTCTTCAGTTGAAATTGAAAATAACCTGAGATCTACATTACCTATCAAACCTCGTCTCTTTCCCTCCAAAACAACTGTTTTAAGAGATTTAAAGTGCTTTGAGATAGTGTTTAATCGAAATCCTTTTTTCACCTCCAAGAACCTCTTAAAATCACTTAAAATAGGTCTTGTGAATGAATCAAAACTAATAGATGTATTCTTTGATTTAGAAAACGATTCAAATATTTTCAATGACTGCTTATATAGCCTTAGAGTGACATCTTCTATACTACCCCTCTTTTCTTCAATAAACTCATGGGCAAACTCAAAAAAAACAATCTCATTAATCTTTTCCTCCTCTTGGATTTTCTTACCTGTTAGTCGATTAAGTATGGATCTCAATACTTCATTGTTAATGCTACTACTATTCAGGACTAACTCGGAATACTCATGTATCAAATTATTCTGTAACCTATCGAGGTAACTATTGATCTTAGCGGAGTTAATGATTAAACTTCGATTTCTTTTTACCCGCTGCCTATCAAAATCCCAATCATCGTAACTTACAGATATCCCAATGGAATATCTTAACCTTTGTCTTTTACCATAGGAAAACCACAACGAAATTGGACTGGGTTTTCTACTTTTCCTTAAAGACTCTTTTGATTCTTTTAAGTTATATCTAACAGTGCCTATTTGGGGTTTAATTATCTTCCTCATATGGCTAATATATAGCGCATTTAAGGTGTGCTCAAATGTGTGCGCAGTTTGGTTATTTGTAGTTTATTTCTCTTTATTTCATTTTACATTGTTATAACGAAAAACACGTTTTATTGATCTTTATCAATAGATTACGTGTGTTTAAAATAAAATGAGATAAACCAAAACCTTCCTGGAGGTACCACAGTTTAAATCCTTGAAACTGTTTTCAGTTCAAGGATTTTTACGTTTTTTTCTGATAGGTTTCTTAAATTGTACATCCCTTTAAGAAATTCAAATGAATATCTATTCAAAAAATTGGATCCGTTTAGCACTCCTTAGCACCAATTTACTCCTATCCCAAGGCTTTAAAATCGAAACCGATCAAGGGGTTGAATACATTACCGACCCAATGATTTGTAATGGACGCCACTGGACAGAAGCCCAAGGAAAACAAAAGATGAAAGAATTTTCTCAGCTTTGGACCGACGCCAATAGTTGGGAAAAAAGAGCCCAAACCATCAAAGAAAACATCTTGAAGGGAATGCAATGGGATAAAATCTCCTCCTACAACGGCCCAATCAATGTCATCAAACATTCCCAAAAAATAATGGACGGTTATTCAGTAGAAAACATCGCCTTAGAAAGTTTTCCAGGATTCTATGTCACCGGAAATCTTTACCGTCCACTCCAAAAACAAAAACAATACGCTGCTGTTTTGAGTCCCCACGGACATCTTAAAGACAAACGCTTTACCGACTATGTTCAATTGCGCAGTGCCTATTTGGCCAGTAAAGGTGCCATTGTTTTTGCCTACGATATGGTGGGCTATGGAGAAAGCAATCAAATCAGACACAAAATGCCCATAAGTTTGTTATTACAAACATGGAACAGCAAGCGGGTACTGGACTATTTGCTCAGTCTCCCCGAAGTAGACCCGCAAAGAATAGGCATGACCGGGGGTTCGGGTGGAGGCACCCAAACCTTCGTACTCACCGCCCTCGACCAAAGGATCAAAGTATCCGTACCTGTGGTGCAAGTATCCGCCCACTTTTTTGGAGGCTGCGTTTGCGAAAGCGGAATGCCCATTCACAAAACTGCCAACTTCCAAACCAACAATGTTGAAATCGCAGCAATGGCTGCACCAAGACCCCTATTGCTCATTTCCAATGGTGACGATTGGACCCGCAACACCCCCAAAGTAGAATTCCTCTACATCCAAAAAGTATATGCCGCCATGGGTAAAACCCATCAGGTCGAAAATGTACATTTGGCCAACGAAAAACACGACTATGGCCATTCCAAAAGAATCGCTGCCTACGCGTTTTTTACAAAACACCTACAACTCGATTCCGAAAAATCATCACAGGAAAATCAAATCGACGAGGGTTTTATCGAAGTTTTAAGTCCCGAAAAACTCAAAGTATTTACCCCCAAAAATCCACGGCCTTCCTCTGCGCTGAAAAATGAATACGAAGTCATGAAATTCCTCCAATTTCCAAATGACAAAGCTCCCTATGTTTATTACAAAAATTAATTAACTTAGCCAATAACCATTATATACCTATTTAAACGCTTTTAATGATGATGAAAAAGGTTTATGCTGTTATTGCCTTGGCTGGTCTTCTCCTATCCTGCTCGCTCGAAGTCCCCACTGAAATCACCGAGGAATACAGTAATTTGCCGGAAGTGGTCGACTTCAATTACCACGTCAAACCCATACTCTCTGACCGATGTTATCAATGCCACGGCCCCGACGAAAAAACCCGAAAAGCCGGATTGAGATTGGATGTAGAGTCTATAGCTTTTTCCAAATTGGAAAGTGGAAAAAGAGCCTTTAGCTCAGGCAATTTATACAAAAGCGAAAGTGCCCACAGGATCATACACGACGATCCCGATGTGGTCATGCCACCCCCCGAAGCCAACTTGGCTTTGACCAACAGAGAAAAAGCCATCATTTTTAAATGGATAGAACAAGGGGCCGAATGGAAAGAACATTGGGCATTTTTACCTCCCAAAAAACAAAAACCCAAAACAGATTCCAATGCACTGCAAAATCCCATAGACCAATTCATCAAAAAGAGATTAGAACAAGAAGGCCTAGATTTTTCCCCAAAAGCCTCCAAAGCCATTTTGGCCAGAAGGCTCTATTTGGATTTGACCGGGCTACCCCCTTCCATAGCGGAGCTGGACGATTTTCTCAATGACAAAAGTGAACAAGCCTATGAAAACCTGGTGGATCGACTCCTGGATACCGACGCACACGCTGAGCGCTTGGCCCTCGACTGGCTCGACCTGTCTCGATATGCCGATTCCCATGGTTTACATGCCGACGGTATTCGCACCATGTGGCCCTGGAGAGATTGGGTTCTAAAAGCCTTTAAGCAAAACATGCCCTACGACCAATTCGTAACCTGGCAATTGGCCGGAGACCTGCTACCCGAAGCCACTCAAGAGCAAAAACTCGCCACCGCATTCAATAGAAATAGCCCCATGACCGCCGAGGGCGGGGTCATCGACGAAGAATGGCGTTTGCACTATGTTTTTGACCGCACCGAAACCCTCTCCACTGCATTTTTGGGACTCACCGTAGCCTGCGCCAAATGCCACGATCACAAATTTGACCCCATTTCACAAAAAGATTATTTCCAGCTTACCGCTTTCTTTAACAACATCAGAGAACTTGGAATGACTGGGGATGATGGAGAATTTGGACCCCTATTACCCCTCTCCAACGAGGCAACACAAATCAAATTAGATCAACTCAATCAGGGGCTAAACCACATCAAAAAAGACATCGCCATCACCCGTGAACAATTACAAAAAGTATATCAATATTCTGAGGAACTCGCTTTAAAAACCAAAGCAAAACCACAATTGGTATTTCACGGTGCTTTTGAAAAAATGACCAAGATCAAAAAGGGAAGACACAGCGTGGACGGTAAAAAAGATTTCTTTGGTGGAATTGATCAAATGCCCGAAATCGTTCCCGGAATCAAAGGAAATGCCTTTCAATTCAGTAAAGATCATGATCACTTGCATATCACCAACGATTTGATCCCCAACATAGAATGGACCGATCCCTTTTCCCTTTCCATTTGGATGAATACCAACAAAAGAAAAAAAGGATCTTCCCAAACCTTGGTGGCCAATGCCGGATGGAAAAATGACCTCTGGCGCGGATGGGAGTACTATATGGACGACCAAAACAGAATCAATCTACGCCTGATCAATGTAGCTCCCTCCAACCTCATCCACGTGAGATCGGTAGACTCTCTCCAACTGAATACATGGCAGCACCTGATGGTTACCGTTGACGGTAGCGGAAAAACTGAAGGGGTTAGATTTTATCAAAATGGTAAAGAAATTGAAACAATAGGCGTCATCGACAACCTCTACAAAACCATAAAGCCAACCTACCGCGACAAAGACAAAGGTTTTGTCAGCTCCAAAAGGAATTTGATCATTGGAAAATCCTACGAAGGGTCTACGGGTGACTTCGGATTATTCAGTGGAAAGCTCGATGAATTTAAGTTCTTCAATGGAGTACTCACCCCCTTCGAAGTCCAATCAGAGCACTCCGAAACCACAGGACAAAAAGAAGAAATTGCATGGACGACCGTTCAGAAACACCTCATTGAAAAAGATCCCCAAATTCTTGAGCTGAAAAAACAACTCAAAGAAAATCGTGAGGAATACTTAGAGACCTATGCCCCCATACCCGAAATCATGGTCATGCGAGAAATGGACCAACCCCGTCCTACCTACCTCTACAATCGCGGGGATTACAGTGAGCCCCTCTATACAGTAGAGGCCAAAGTACCGGAAGCTCTGCCTGCAATGGATAAAGATTTACCCAAAAATCGATTGGGGCTTAGCCAATGGCTTTTTGATTCCAAAAACCCCCTTACCGCAAGAGTGGCGGTCAATCGATACTGGCAAATGATCTTTGGAAAAGGCCTCGTAGCCACGCCCAACGACTTTGGGGTACAGGGACAATTGCCCTCCCATCCCGAGCTACTCGACTGGCTGGCCGTCAGTTTTAGCGAAGATTGGGATTTAAATGCACTGATCAAAAAAATGGTACTGTCAAAAACCTACCAGCAACAATCGGTAAGCAATTCAACACTAGAGCAAAAAGATCCCAACAACCTCCTCCTGGCACGCGCCAATACTTCCCGATTACCGGCAGAGATTATACGAGATAATGCACTAAAAGTCAGTGGCCTGCTCAACCCCAAAGTGGGAGGGGAAAGTGTCAGACCCTATCAGCCCAAGGGGCTTTGGAAAGAAAAAAACAATTTCTCCACCTTTCTTTTAGAATACAAAGAATCTCAAGGAGAAGATCTCTATCGTAGAGGGCTATACACCTTTATTCGACGAACTTCACCACCCCCTAACATGCTCACTTTCGATGCCACTTCCAGAGAGGTTTGTACCGTAAAAAGAGAAGTAACCTCCACCCCACTTCAAGCACTGGTTCTGCTCAATGACCCTCAATTTTTTGAAGCCTCCAGGATTTTTGCCGAACGCATCATCAAAAGTAAAGACACCCTGGAAGACCAAATCAGTCACGGATTCCGCCTGGCCACTGCACGCCATCCCAAAGAAAAAGAACTGGAGATCCTGATCGATCTGTACAACAGTCAATACCAATATTTTAGACAAAACAGAGACAAAGCCTATCAAGTCCTTAGCGTAGGTGAAAAACCGAGAGATAAAAGCATATACAGTGTTCAAAGTGCTGCCATGACCATGGTCGCCAATACACTGCTCAACCACAACGAAACCTATACCAAACGTTAAGATGCACTGCAACGACCACCATCATCACGAAAACAAAAACTACTCCCGCAGAGACTTTCTGACCAAAACCTCCCTTGGGTTGGGAGCACTCTCCCTGGGATCACTGATCAGCCCGGTCAACGCCTATGGTCAAAGTGACTTTTTAAATCTTTTGGACAGTGAAAAAATGAAACTGCCCCACTTTGTTCCCAAAGCCAAAAGGGTCATCTACCTCTTTCAAAGTGGAGCACCATCACAATTGGATCTCTTCGACTATAAGCCCAAACTCAATGAGATGTTTGGCAAAGAAGTGCCCAAAAGTATTTTAGGAGAACAAAGGCTCACCGGGATGAGCTCCGGACAAAATTCCTTCCCCATGGCCGGCTCCCTATTCAAATTCAACCAACATGGACAAAGCGGTGCGTGGATGAGTGAACTCATGCCCCATACTGCCAAAATCGTCGATGAACTTTGTTTCATAAAATCCATGTACACCAATGCCATCAACCATGATCCTGCCATCACCATGATCCAAACCGGATCCGAACTGCCCGGCCGGCCCTCCATTGGCTCTTGGCTCAGCTACGGTTTGGGAACCGATAACAAAAACCTGCCCGAATTTGTCGTTTTGGTCACCAAAGGCAAAAACGGCCAACCCATCTACTCCCGACTTTGGGGCAATGGCTTTCTTCCCTCCCAACACCAAGGGGTACAATTCCGCTCCGGAAAAGATGCTGTACTCTATCTCGACAATCCCCCCGGAGTGACCAGTGGCATCAGAGAAGAACAACTCAAATCCCTCAAAAAATTGCAAAGCATACAGCATGCAGACATCGGCGATCCCGAAATTTTGACCAAAATTTCCAACTACGAAATGGCCTATCGCATGCAAACCTCCGTACCCGAAGTCATGGATGTCTCCGATGAACCCGATTATATTTTCGACCTCTACGGTGAGGACAGTAAAAACCCCGGCACCTTTGCCGCCAACTGCCTGCTCGCCCGAAAACTGGCTGAAAAAGACGTCAAATTCATCCAGCTCTACCACCGCGGTTGGGATCAACACGGCAACCTACCCAATGACATCAAAAGACAAGCCAAAGAAACCGATCAGGCCACCGCTGCGCTCATTCAAGACCTCAAACAAAGAGGTCTGTTGGAAGACACCTTGGTCATTTGGGGAGGAGAATTTGGACGAACCAACTACTCCCAGGGGATGCTCAAACCCGACAACTACGGTCGAGATCACCACCCCCGTTGCTTTACCATCTTTATGGCTGGTGCAGGAGTCAAAAAAGGAATCACCATTGGTGCTACCGACGATTTTGGCTACAACATTGCAGAAAGACCCGTACACATTCACGATTTTCAGGCAACGCTCATGCACCTGCTGGGCATTGACCACGAAAAACTAACCTTTAAATTCCAAGGCAGACGCTACCGATTGACCGACGTACACGGCAATGTCGTTAACGAAGTTTTGGCCTAACCCTATGCTTATAGAATTCCTCGATTTCCTCGGCAGCCTCCATCCTCTGATCGTACACCTACCCATCGGCATCGTCCTACTGACCATTGCCATTGATGTTTTTATGCGAAATAAAAACAACAGTGTGCATCGGGTCATCACCATGGGATGGTTCTTTAGCTTTTTCAGCGGACTTTTGGCCGCGCTCTTTGGCTGGTTTTTGGGAGACAATGGCTACTATTTCGAATCACAGATCAACATACACCGCTGGAGTGGGGTCGCTTTTGTAGGGCTGTGTTTTATCATCTGGTTACTGCGATACATCAACTTTCGGTTTTCTAAATCCTTTAACCGATCCGTTAACCTGACTACAATTCTACTCTTGATGATTACCGGTCATTTTGGTGGAGAAATGACACACGGTCAAAACTACCTTTTCGAAAATCTTCCCTATGTCCAAAAGAAAATCTCGGTAATACCGCTCTCCGAGGCCAAACGCTCTGAAACCGATTCCCTATTTGTCTTTGAAGATTTGGTCTATCCCGTCCTGGAAGAAAAGTGCATGGCGTGCCACAACCAAAATCGAGCTTATGGCGGACTCAATATGAGTGCTCTTGAAACTATGGTCAAAGGCGGGAACAGTGGTGCCGGCATCCAAAATGGTAAACCTTTCGAAAGTTTGATCTACAAAAGAGTAAGCTTTCCCCACGACCATCCCAAATTTATGCCTCCGAGCGGAGTGCCACTCAGCTACGACCAAATCGCTACACTGGAGTGGTGGATCGACAACGGAGCCGAAAAACAAATGCCCGTCACCCTGGCCCGAAATGATGCTAAAATCCAGCGTTTGATGGAACTCCAATACGGCCTCGACCTCAGAGAAAAAACCTATTTGGAAACCCTTGCTCTGGCCTCTCCCACCCCCGAAGAGCTAAAAACCATTCAAGGAGAAGAATACATTTGGCGATTTCTGAATCCCGAACAGAGTTTTCTGGATTTGAAATTCACCAAAAAAAAGATCGAAACAAATGATCTGCTCAAAATCCAGTCGATAAAGAAAAACGTAACTTGGCTCAACCTGACCGATTGTATGCTCAACGACAATCACTTGAGTTACCTCAGTGATTTTCCAAACCTCACCCGACTCAAAATCCAAAAAAATCCGTTGGTAACCAATAAAGGCATTGAAGCCCTTCAAAATTTGGAAAACCTCACCGAGCTAAATCTTTATGGTACTCGGATTAGTAATGCTGCTTTGAACACTTTAGGGCAAATGGAAAGTCTTAAAAAATTATTCCTTTGGAATACGCGCATCACCGCCAAAGCCATTGCGGATTTTAAAGCCCAACATCCCGACGTAGAAGTCATCGCCGGATTGTAGCTATTGCAGTTTAAAGAGGTCGTCTTCCTCCTTTTCTTCTTCCGCTTCAGTGGGTTCTATCTGTTCTACCTTACGCAGTTTGGACAACATCATACGGGTACGGGTAGTTACCATTTTTTCGATCTCGTTGTCGGCTTCTTTGATCTTGCGCTGAGCCTTTTCCAAGACCGTCCCAAAGGTGGAAAACTCCTTTTTGACACCGGCCAAAACCTCCCAGACCTCACTGCTGCGTTTCTGGATCGCCAAGGTCTTAAAGCCCATCTGTAAACTGTTGAGCATGGCCGCCAAAGTAGTGGGACCCGTTAGTATGATCTTGTATTCCCTTTGCAATTGGGCGATCACCTTGGGATGTCGGGTCACCTCGGCATACAAGCCTTCAAAAGGCAAAAACATGATCCCGAAATCCGTGGTATGGGGTGGATCGATATAGCGTTGGGAAATGTCTTTGGCAAATTTCTTTACCGTATTGAGCAAAGCCCCCAAAGAGGCTTCTATCGCCACAGGATCACCCGACTCATAGGCCGATTGCAAACGGGCGTAATCCTCCTGCGGGAACTTGGCATCTACCGGCAGATAGACCGGGCCGCTGCTGTGGCTTTTCCCCGGAAGTTTGATGGCGTATTCCACCAGCGCGTCCGAACCTTTTTTGGTTTTTACATTGGCATCGTATTGTTCGGGAGCCAAAATCTGCTCCAAAATATTGCCCAACTGTATCTCACCCAAAACCCCACTGGTTTTGACATTGCTCAACACCTTTTTGAGGTCGCCCACCCCTGCCGCTAAGGTCTGCATTTCGCCCAGTCCTTTTTGCACGCGTAGCAACTGCTGGGTGACCACTTCAAAAGATTTTCCCAAACGTTCTTCTAGGGTTTTATGGAGTTTTTCATCAACGGTTTCCCGCATCTTTTCCAGCTTTAACTCGGTGGATTTGACCAACTCGTCTTGCTTTTGATTCAGGCGTTCAAAATTTTGCTTTTGCAGCTCATTAAAGGCCGTAACGTTTTTGGAAAAGGCTTCCTGAAAATCCTTGAGGGTGGTGCGCAACTCCTCCCGGTCCTCTTTGGCTTTTTTGGCCAAAACCTCATTGAGGCGTTCCATACTTTGGGTGATCTCCAAACGGGTTTCCCGAAGGTTTTTGGTCAACTCTTCCCGGTTTTGGTAAAATTCCCCCTTGACCAACTCCCGCAATTCCCCCGACAACCCATTGCTCCCCTGTTTTCTAAACAACAAAAACAAGAGCAACCCAAAAGTCAAAGCCGATAAAACCAACAGTCCGATTTCCATTCCAGGGATTTATTGCAAATTAAAAAGAAAAGACATGAAAGGAGGATAGAAAAGGGAAAAGTAATAAACAGGGATCTACAATTTTTGATTTAAATCTTGCCGT
>JBESZM010000080.1:0-62869 GCA_041254175.1 Flavobacteriaceae bacterium
GTGGACTGTCAATGATGCGACTCGAATCGAAGAACTGACTTCATGGGGAGTTGATGGGATTATTACTGATTTTCCAAACAGAGCAAAATCCAAACGAAAAAAGGGATAAATCTAAAAAAGAAGATTTATCCCGTTGTGTACTGAAGGCGGGACTTGAACCCGCACGAACATTACTGTTCATTGGATTTTAAGTCCAACGTGTCTACCAATTCCACCATCCGAGCCGAACTTAAATAAAAAAGAGCGAAAGACGGGATTTGAACCCGCGACCCTCACCTTGGCAAGGTGATGCTCTACCCCTGAGCTACTTTCGCTTGTGGTCTGCAAAAATAGTAAAATCAATCATTTCTGTTCAAAATTTGCATTAACTTTCTTATATAAAACCTAAAATCTTTTACCATGACTGAAAAAGAATTACGTTCAAAGGCCGAAGAGGTCGTCTCCTTTAAGCGCCATCTTCTCACTTACCTACTGGTTATCGCGGGTCTTTTTGCAATCGACTACTACGACAACGGCCATATAGAATGGGCCTATTTTGCTGCATTGGGGTGGGGTGTAGGAATTCTCTCACACTATATCAGCATCAAATCCGGGGGGATTTTCTCCGTTGAAAAAGAAATAGAACGTTTGCGAAAATCCGAAGGTTAAACACCTATTGTTTTAATTGCCTTTTGATCTCATTGAGCTTCATCAGGGCTTCAATGGGGGTTAGGGTATCAATGTCCAGATCTTTGATTTCCTCTCGCAGGGTTTCCAATAGCGGGTCATCCAAATTAAAAAAGCTCAATTGCATCTCGTCTTTGCCTACTTTAAGGCTTTCGGCATTGGTTTCGACGGTGTGCGACTTTTCCAAACCTTTGAGTTTTTGGCTGGCCCTGCGAATGACAAATTCCGGCATCCCCGCCATTTTGGCCACATGGATCCCGAAGCTGTGGGCACTCCCACCGGGAACCAATTTCCGTAAAAACAAAACCTTGTCTTCCAATTCCTTGACCGACACATTAAAATTTTTGATCCTGTGAAAATCGTGGGTCATCTCATTCAACTCGTGATAGTGGGTAGCAAACAACACCTTGGCCTTGGCCGGGTGCTCGTGTAAAAACTCGGCAATGGCCCAGGCGATAGAAATACCGTCATAAGTACTGGTTCCCCGACCTATTTCATCCAATAACACCAGACTGTTTTCGGTAATATTATTCAGTATCGAAGCCGTTTCGTTCATTTCCACCATAAAGGTCGATTCCCCCATAGAGATGTTATCACTGGCACCTACTCGGGTAAAGATCTTATCCATCACCCCTGTTTTAAGGGATGCCGCCGGGACAAAACTGCCCATCTGCGCCATCAAAACCAAAAGAGCAGTTTGCCTTAATATAGCTGATTTTCCGGACATATTGGGCCCTGTGATCATGATGATCTGTTGGGTCTTTGGATCGAGCAGAAGGTCGTTGGCAATAAACGGGGTTCCGGCAGGCAATTGGTGTTCGATCACCGGGTGTCGCCCCTCTTTGACCTCCAATATCGTACTTTCCGAAAATTCAGGCCGGGTATAGTTGTGCTTGATGGCCAAAGCGGCAAAACACCACAACACATCCAAACGAGCCACCTGACGGGCGTTTACTTTCAAGGGTTCTATGTGCCCTTGAAGTTCGGTTAACAATTCCATGTACAAGCGACTTTCAATGGACTTGATCTTTTCCTCCGCCCCCAATATTTTGGTTTCGTATTCCTTTAGCTCCTCGGTAATATAGCGTTCTGCACTGACCAGGGTTTGCTTTCGGATCCAGTCCTCCGGCACCTTGTCCTTATGGGTATTTCTCACCTCGATATAATAGCCAAACACATTGTTAAAGGCGATTTTTAAGGAGGAAATCTGGGTACGTTCGCTTTCCCTTTCCAGCATTTTGTCCAAGTGGTCCTTGCCCGATCTCAAAAGCTCCCTCAATTCGTCCAGTTCGCTGTTGACCCCATCGGCAATCACTTCCCCTTTGCTGAGCAAAACCGGGGCCTCCGGTTTGAGGGTCGACTGAATCAAGCTACTGATGGGCTTGGCGTCCAAGAACACTTTGGCCCTTTCTTTTAGCACCTTGCTTGGGTGGTCGGATAAGTAAGTCTTGATCTGATCAATTTCATCCAATGATTTGGCCAATTGCACCAAGGCACGGGGACTGATCTTCTGCGTTGCTATTTTGGCAACAATCCTTTCAATGTCCACCATGGCATCGAGGTGATGGGCCATTTGGTCATAAGCATCGGTATCTTTTACCAAAGCGGCCACAAAGTCCAAACGTTTTTCGATAACACTCAGATTCCTTTCAGGAAAAGCCAATCCGTGTTTGAGCATTCTGCCCCCCATGGCAGTAAGGGTCTGATCCAAAACATCGATCAAGGCCACCCCATTGGGACTGGTAGATTGAAACAATTCCAAATTCCGCATCGTAAAACGATCCATCCAGACATATTCTTCCTCAAAAATCCTCTTGATAGAAGTAATGTGTGGGATTTGATTGTGATGCGCTTCTTTAAGATAATGCAAAATGGCCCCGGCAGCAATCACTCCGGCCTGCATGTTTTCTATACCAAAACCTTTCAGCCCCAGGGTCTTAAAATGGGCAGTCAATCGCTCCAAGGCATAAGTGCTTTCAAAAATCCAATCCTCCAGATAAAAGACATTGAATTGTCCCCCCATCTGATCGGCAAAAGTTTTTTTGGACGGTTTGGCCACCAACACTTCAGCGGGAGCAAAATTTTGCAACAACTGTTCGATTTGAACGGCATTTCCCTCAGAGACCCAATAGTCGCCCGTAGAGATGTCCAAAAAAGAAACCCCTGTTTTGCTTTTACCAAAATATATTGCCGCCAGGAAGTTGTTTTTTTTCTGCTCTAATACCTCATCATTGAGCGATACACCGGGAGTAACCAACTCCGTCACCCCTCTTTTGACGATTTTTTTTGTCATTTTTGGATCTTCCAACTGGTCGCATATCGCCACCCGGCAGCCAGCCCTAACCAGCTTGGGCAAATAAGTATTCAAAGAATGGTGGGGGAATCCGGCCAGCTCGGTTTCGCTGGTGCTTCCCGCTCCTCTTTTGGTCAAAATGATCCCCAATATCTTGGCGGCCCTTACGGCATCGGCTCCAAAGGTCTCGTAAAAATCCCCCACCCTAAACAACAACAAAGCATCAGGGTATTTTGCCTTGATCTGGTTGTACTGTTTCATTAAAGGGGTTTCCTTACTCGACTTGGCCACTGTATTTTAGGGTTTTTACGAATGTAATTATTAAAAAATTCCTGCAGGAATCGGGTTTTAAAAATTTGTTAACAAGAGTGCTAACGCTGATTATTTACTAATTTTATAACCATGCGAAAATTAAAAAACAGTGAACTCAACCGCAAAACGGTAGCGGCCTTTAAAGAGGTCCCCAAGACCCCACTGATCTTGATCCTTGACGATGTTAGAAGTCTCAACAACATCGGGTCGGTTTTTAGGACAGCCGATGCTTTTTTGATAGAAAAAATACACCTCTGTGGCATTACCGCTACGCCGCCCCACAAAGACATTCACAAAACTGCTTTGGGTGCAACAGAATCGGTGGACTGGGAATATCACAAGGAAGCTGCTGAAGTGGTCAAGCAACTCAAAGACAAAAAGATAATAGTCTATGCCATTGAACAAGCCGAAGGTGCCCTATCGCTTGAAAATTTTAAAATCACCCCAAATGAAAAATACGCTTTTGTGCTGGGTAATGAGGTCAAAGGCGTGTCTCAAACCCTAGTAAACCTCTGTGATGGCGTCATTGAAATCCCGCAAGAGGGCACCAAACACTCCTTGAACATTTCTGTCGCCTCGGGAGTGGTGCTTTGGGATTTTTATCAAAAATTTAAAACGCTTTGATGCGCTGGAGTATGATTTGGTATGCCCTTTCGTCATGCACAAAGTCCAAATCGGTCAAATCAATACGATGAGAGATAAATGACAATCCCTCATTTTGAAAATTTTGATAACCCATCTCAATTTTTTCCAAATAATCGCTGGTAATTTTTTGTTCATAGGAACGCCCCCTATTTATGATCTGTTCCATTAATTTTTGGATGGGTTGGTGGAGAAAGATTAGCTTTTGAGAAAAAACCAATTCCCCTGCCATGCGCTCAAAATCTACTTTAAAATGCAGGAAATCATCGGGGGAAAGGTTGATTTCGGCAAAAATCAGGGATTTGAACAAGGAGTGATCTGCAACAGCAAATTTGCGGGCTTCCGACCCTTCCAAAAAATCATTAAACTGACGAAACCGATCCTCCAAAAAATAGTTTTCTAGGGATAAAGCAAAACGATCAGGTTGAGCGTAAAATTTTTCCAGATATGGATTCTGACTAAAATTTTCCAACAGGCTTGGAGCTTCAAAATCTCGGGCAATTTTCTGGGCCAGTGAGGTTTTTCCCACGCCGATATTGCCCTCAAAAACCAACAACTGATCCTCGGAAAAAAGATCCAAAGACCATTGGGACAAAGGGAGTTGAGTAGGACTGGAAGTATCCACACAGAGGTCTAACAAATGGGACATGTCCTTTTCCAGTTGTGGATGAACAAAATCGGGAGCAATTTCGCACATGGGGTGCAAAATAAAGTTTCGTGATTCCAAGCGGGGATGCGGTAACATTAAGTGCTCGTTATCAATAACTTGATCCTCAAAAAACAGCAAATCCAGGTCTATATTTCGGGAATTATAGCCCGGATTAATGGATCTTAGCCTTCCCATTTGCCGTTCGATCTTTAATAACTTTTCCAGTAGCTCGACTGCTGAAAAATCAGTTTGAATCCCAATACAAGCATTGAGGAAATCAGGGCCTTCAAAACCCCATGCCGGGGTTTCATAGAGGGATGACAAATCGGTCAGAATACCAACTTGTTTTTGGATTTGAACCAACGCCTCTTGCAAGTTGTAAAGCCTATGACCCTCATTAGATCCCAGTGATATGTAAGCCTTGTCCATTAGAATACTTGGGTTAAATTTCGTAAAACAAATCCACAAACCATATATTTGAATAAAATAAGATGATATGAATTTCTTTAAAAGTTTTTTGGCATCCTTATTGGGAACTTTCGTCGCCATGGGATTGGTTGCAATTTTCTTTTTTATGGGCATAGCCGCCGTTGCCACTTCTCTCAATTTTGAGCAATCAGGGAGTACCTGGATCAAGGAAAACAGCGTCTTGGATTTGGATCTCAATACAGAGGTGAAGGACAGGAGTCCTGTTTACAACCCACTGGAGGGCTTATCAGATTTTGATTCTGGCATGATCGGAATGGACGAGATCATTGGCAGTATCAAAAAAGCCAAAGAGGACGAGAAGATCAAAGGAATTAAATTGCACACTGGCTCTATTGGATCAGGTTGGGCGCAAGCCAGAGAAATCAGAAATGCCCTAGAAGAATTTAAAACCTCAGGAAAATTCATCTATGCCTACTCCGATTATATGTCACAAAAAGGCTACTATGTGAGTTCTGTAGCCGACAGTATATTCATGAACCCCATGGGAATGATGCAACTCAAAGGGCTCTCCTCAGAGGTGCTATACTACCAAGATTTCCAAAACCAGTACGGTGTCAAAATGGAAGTGATTCGTCATGGAAAATACAAAAGTGCTGTAGAACCCTATCTGCAGGATCACATGAGCGATGAAAATCGCATACAAATCCAAAGTCTGCTGGATGCCGTATGGGAGACCCTCAGAGATGAAGTCGCTCAAAGCCGAGGTATAGCTCCCGCCACCCTCGATGCACTGGCCGACGACCTGGTGATAAATGATGCCGAAGAGGCTTTGGCTCAGGGCATGATCGATGGTTTGGTTTATGAAGATGATTTCGAAAATAAAATCAAAGCAGCCCTGAAAATTGATTCAAAAGAGGATTTGGAAGGCGTAGATATTGGGGAAATCAACGTAAAGATTCAAGAGTATGACAAAGAAATCACCGACCGTATTGCTATTGTATATGCCCAAGGTCCAATATTCAATACAGAAGGATCTGAGGACATCATTGGAAAAGATGCCATTAACAAAGCCTTTGATGAAATATTGGAAAGCAAAAAAATCAAAGCAGTAGTGCTACGGGTAGACTCTCCCGGAGGAGATGCTTTGACCTCCGAAATCATACTCAACGCCTCCAGAGCCCTAAAAGGTGAAAAGCCACTGGTGGTTTCAATGGGTAACGTCGCCGCATCGGGAGGCTATTATATTGCTAGTTTGGCCGATAGAATTTTTGCAGACCCCATGACCATTACAGGATCCATTGGCGTATTGGCTGCCTTTCCTAACATCAGAGGCATGACTGACAAAATTGGGATCAATGCAGAACAGGTGACTACTCACGAAAATGCAATGGGGTACAGTGTTTTTGAACCCATAAGTAAGGGATTTAAAAAAAGTACCACATCCTCAATAGAAAAAATATACCATACTTTCAAATCTCGAGTTGCGGAGGGAAGATCACTCAGTATGGAAACGGTCGAGGAGATCGCTCAGGGCAGGGTTTGGTCAGGTAAAGACGCCGTTGAAATTGGATTGGTAGACACACTGGGTGGATTACAAGAAGCCATTGCAGCAGCGGCAGAGTTGGCAGAATTAGACAAATACAATTTGGTGGATTATCCCAAATACGAGGAAGATTTCGAAAGCATGTTGTTGGGTGCTTTTTCGCAAGCCCAAGCCAAGTTATTACAGCACCCCTTGGAAAAATATACCGCAGAATTTATCGAACTTAGCCGACTGGAAGGAATTCAAACCCGAATTCCTTATTCGATAAAAATGGAATAAATGAATCCACATCAACGGCAACTGGCAGCCAAGATCTATTTGTATCTCGCTGCCTTATTCATTACCTCACTGGTGGTGTCTAATCTTATTTTTCAAAAATTTTTTTATTGGTATCCCTTTGATGGGGAAATTTTTGGCAGTCGTTTGTTCGAGTTGTCTGTGGGTATATTGCCCTATCCCCTTACCTTTTTGATTACCGATTTGATTTCGGAAATCTATGGGAAAAAAGCGGCCAACCGGGTAGTAACTGCCGGGATCTTTGCCTCATTCTTTTCGATGGGAATATTGCTCATGGCCGATTATGTTCCCGCTATGGAAAGCTCTCCGGTTGACGATGCCACTTTCACCCAAGTATTTTCCCTTTCCCCTCTGGCCGTTTTGGCCTCGATGATCGCCTACCTGCTGGCCCAGTTTGTTGACATCAGGATTTATCATTTTTGGAAAAAATTGACCCATGGTAAAATGCTGTGGTTGCGAAATAACTTTTCGACTTTTGCCTCACAGTTTTTGGACACTTTTTCCGTTGTATTGTTGCTTTCCCTCTTTGGAATTTTACCTTGGGATTTGTTCGTTGGACTGGTATTGTCCGGATTTATTTTTAAAATCATTGTGGCCGCTTTGGATACTCCACTGCTCTATTTGTTGGTTTGGATGTTCAGGAAAAAATTCGATTTACAATGGGGTGAAGAAATCAAATTATAAGATGGAAAAACCCTCCCTTACCCGCCTTAATAAATACCTGAGTGAAATTGGCTATTGCTCCCGCAGAGAAGCCGATCGGTTGATTGATGCCGGAAGAGTTTTGGTCAATGGCAAAAAAGCAGAAATGGGGATCAAAGTCAGTCCCGATGACAAGATTACCGTAAATGGTGAGTTGTTGAACCAACCCAAAAACAAAAACGTCTATCTGGCTTTCAATAAACCCAAAGGAATTGTTTGTACTACGGACACCCGAGTGGAAAAAGACAACATCATTGACTTTATCAATTATCCTAAAAGGATTTTTCCCGTCGGAAGACTGGACAAACCCAGTGAGGGATTGATTTTTTTGACCAACGACGGTGATATTGTCAATAAGATCCTTCGCGCCCGAAACCATCACGAAAAAGAATATATTGTTACGGTCAATAAACCCATCACCCAAGATTTTATTCACAAAATGAGCAATGGTGTTCCCATTTTGGATACCGTTACCAAAAAGTGCTATGTCAAACAAACCCATAAAAACCAATTCAGGATCATCTTAACCCAAGGCTTGAACCGACAAATTCGGCGGATGTGTGAACATTTGGATTATAGGGTAACAGCACTCAAAAGGGTAAGGATCATGAATGTAAAACTGGATGTAAAAGTCGGAAAATGGCGTTACCTCAAACCGGAGGAACTGAAAACGCTCAATCAACTCCTGAGTCAATCTTCAAAAACCGTAGATTGACTTCTTAAAAAATCAGGGAAACAAAGTCGTCGGAAACAATGGAGATCACGGATTCAATGAGAAAGAATACAAAAAGATTTTAGACTTTATTAGGGAAAATTAGTTAATGGTCATTTCCACCACCGTTCCCTCGTTAGAACGAATATTAAAGACCGTTTGATCTTCAAAAAGCAAATATTGTCCCTTGATCCCCTTGAGTAGGCCGCTATAGCTCTTTTCTTTTTCGAGGTTTAGGCTTTTGACTTTCTCCGGGTATTGTAAAACCGGAAATTGTAATTCGGTCAGTTGATGATCCCTGATGAGGTGAGGTTTTAAATCTTTGGGTAAGTTGTCAATGGCCCGGTTAATGGCTTCCTGCCAGGGAACCTCCTCGTAATCGTTTTGCAACATCTTGCGCCAGTTGGTCTTGTCAGAAAAATGATTTTTAAGGCTCACCTCGGCCATCCCGGCCAAGTAACGGTTGGGCACTTCCAGTATTCCTACTGCCTGATGCGCGCCTTGATCGATCCAACGGGTAGGGATCTGACTTTTACGGGTAACCCCAACTTTGAGACGGCTGCTCAGTGCCAAATACACCCAATGGGGTTGTAATTGTACTTTTTTTTCGTACTCCAGATCCCGGTCTTCTTCTCCCAAATGGGCTTTGCTCAACTCGGGCCGCATGACCCAGTCCCCGGCTGAGGGAATTTCAAAAAAACAACTTTGGCAAAAACCCTGTCTGAAGATGGGTTTGGGGGCATGACAGTTCAAACACTCAGTCCCCGCAAAATCTATTTTGACTTTTTGGTCTAAAAACTGGTTGAGCTCTACAAAATCATTTTCCAAATTGAGAAAATAACGTATGGGCGATCTTTGCTCGGTAATCATTTTCTTTAAAACACCTTTAAACATTTTTGATTTAAAGTTTTTACTTTTGCCTTAAAGATACATCATTCTCATGCCAATTCCCCTTTTCAATTCCATCGCCTCCTGGTTCTTAAAAAAACGGATCCATCAAATGGAACTGTTTATGAAATATCCCAATGAAGTACAGCAGGAATTATTACACGGGCTTTTGAACATTGCTTCTAAGACAGAGGTCGGAATTGATAATGATTTTCAATCCGTGAAAAATTACAAGGACTTTAAAAACCGTTTGCCGGTAGTCGGTTATGAGGATATTGTCGATCAAATTGAGCGCTGCAGAAATGGAGAACAAAATATTTTCTGGCCTTCGCCCATCAAATGGTTTGCCAAATCCAGTGGCACCACCAATGCCAAAAGCAAATTTATCCCTATTAGTAACGAGTCATTGGAGGACTGTCATTACAAGGCGGGAAAAGACATGCTTTCGATTTATTATAACAACAATGAAGACGCTCAGATATTGGCCGGTAAGTGTCTGAGATTGGGAGGCAGCAGTGAATTGTATCAAAATACAGACAGTTATTTTGGAGATTTGTCGGCCATCATCATTGACAATCTTCCCTTTTGGGCAGAGTTGGGAAGTACGCCCAGTCAAAAGGTCTCTTTAATGTCGGAATGGGAAACCAAAATGGAGGCCATTATCAATGAGACACTGGAGGAAAAGGTGACCAGTCTGGCAGGGGTTCCTTCCTGGATGTTGGTCTTACTGCAAAATGTTTTGAAAAAAACACATAAAGCAACAATTGCCGAGGTCTGGCCCATGGTGGAAGTCTATTTCCACGGGGGAGTAAGTTTTCATCCCTACCGAAAGCAGTTTGAAAAATTATTTCAGGGAAATGATCTCAACTTTTTTGAGATTTACAATGCCTCTGAGGGATTTTTTGGAATGCAGGACCAAAACAACTCTACAGAATTATTACTGATGCTGGATTACGGTATTTTTTATGAATTCATTCCTATGGACCAACCCAACCGGGATGATAATGAAATCATTCTTCCGCTCAGTGAGATAGAAATAGGAAAAAACTATGCCATGGTCATCAGTACCAATGCCGGACTTTGGCGATACAAAATCGGAGATACCATAAAGTTTACCTCCATCAGCCCTTACCGTATTCAAATAACAGGGAGAATAAAAAATCACATCAATGTATTTGGAGAGGAATTGATGATTGAAAATGCCGAAGTAGCCCTTAGTAAAGCTGCCAAAGTAATGGATCTGGATATTGTAGACTATACGGCAGGCCCCATTTTTATGGAGGCCAACAAAAAAGGGACACACCAATGGTTGATCGAGTTTAAAAAACCTCCCAAAGACACCCATAAATTTACAGAACTTTTGGATCGGTTCTTAAAAGAAGTAAACTCCGATTATGAGGCCAAAAGATATAAAGACATGACCCTGGGGATGCCTAAAGTCAATATTGCAAAGAAAAATCTATTCTACAATTGGATGGCCCAAAAGAATAAACTCGGAGGTCAACACAAAGTACCACGGCTTTCTAATCAAAGAGATTTGCTGGAAGAATTACTGAAAATCAATCATTAGGAAACCACCTTGAGCGCCGGCAATTCTATTTTGGATAATCTTTGCTCGGCATAACTTTTGGTTACTTTTAGGGTTTTGACCGTTGATTCAGGCAACTCAAACATAGCCTCATTGAGAACAGCCTCACAGAGCGATCGCAGCCCCCTTGCTCCCAATTTATACTCTAAGGCTTTTTCTACGATGAAATCTAAGGCTCCTTGTGTAAACGACAGCGTGATCCCATCCATTTCAAAGAGTTGAATGTACTGTTTGACCAAAGCGTTTTTGGGAGTCGTCAAAATGGTACTCAAAGTTTCTTTGTCCAAAGGATTCATATAGGTCAACACCGGCAATCTACCAATGATCTCAGGTATTAATCCAAAAGACCTGATGTCTCGCGGGGTAATGTATTGTAAAATATTCTCTGAATCAACTTTTTTCAATTCCTTATTGGTATTGTAGCCTATGGCTTGCAGATTCAAACGGTTATTGATAGCACGTTCTATACCATCGAATGCGCCTCCGGCGATGAACAGTATATTGGAAGTGTCCACCTCGATAAACTTTTGATCGGGATGCTTTCTCCCTCCTTTGGGGGGAACATTGACGATGGTTCCTTCCAATAGTTTGAGGAGGGCCTGTTGCACCCCTTCACCGGAGACATCTCTTGTGATGGAGGGGTTGTCTCCCTTACGGGCAATTTTATCTATTTCGTCTATGAATACAATCCCGTATTGGGCTTTGTCCACATCATAATCGGCGGCCTGAAGCAGTCGGGTAAGGATACTTTCAACGTCTTCTCCTACATAGCCCGCCTCTGTCAAAACCGTGGCATCAACGATGGCCAAGGGGACTTTGAGCAACTTGGAAATGGTTTGAGCCAAAAGGGTTTTTCCCGTTCCGGTTTGACCAACCAATATGACGTTGCTTTTTTGGATTTCAATTTCACTTTTAACACTGGAGTAATTGATGCGTTTGTAGTGGTTATAAACCGCTACCGAAAGTATCTTTTTGGCGGATTCCTGACCGATGACGTATTCATCGAGAAAAGATTTAATTTTTTTGGGTGGATGCAGTTCCACATCGAACCTATGCTCTGCCTTGTCCTCGGTGGTTTCTTCTTTGACAATTCCATGGGCTTGAAGAATACACTTGTCACAAATGTGTGCATCCAAACCTGCAATAAGCAATTGCGTTTGGGGTTTGGCTCTCCCACAAAAGGAACAGTTTAATTCTTCTTTACTCATGATTGGCTTATTTTTCGGCTCCCAAGACTTCGTCGACCATGCCGTATTTTTTGGCCTCCTCTGCCTTCATCCAATAGTCGCGATCACTGTCTTGATTGACTTTTTCAACGCTTTGCCCGGATTGTTTGGCAATGATTTGATACAACTCGTCTTTTAATTTGAGGATTTCCCTTGCCGTAATTTCGATGTCGGAAGCCTGACCTTGTGCACCACCAAGGGGTTGGTGAATCATCACTCTCGAATGGGGTAATGCTGAGCGTTTGCCTTTCTCTCCGGCACAGAGCAGCACTGCTCCCATAGAAGCAGCCATTCCCGTACAAATGGTGGCAACATCCGGCGTAATAAACTGCATGGTATCGTAAATTCCCAAGCCGGCATATACGCCTCCACCCGGAGAGTTGATGTACATTTGAATGTCTCTCTTGGCATCGGTGCTTTGTAAAAATAAAAGCTGGGCCTGGATTACATTGGCTACACTATCGTTGATCGCCGTTCCCAAAAACATAATCCTGTCCATCATCAATCTCGAAAAAACATCCATCTGAGCCACGTTCAGCTGACGCTCCTCTATAATGTAGGGAGTCATGCTGCTGACGATCTTGTCCAAATACATGGAGTTGATCCCGTGGTGTTTGGTTGCGAATTCCTTAAACTCTTTTCCGTAATCCATTTTGTAAATTTCTTAATATAAAATTAATCAAAAAAATCAGCCCTGCCCATAAGCCTCTTTGACAAAAGCGTCAAAAGACAATTTTTTCTTTTTGAGTAGGAGGTTGGATTTGTAAAATTCCAAAAGCTTTTTACTCATCAATTGTTCCGAAAGTTTGCGCGCTTCGTCTTGATTTGACATTACCCTGGCAACAATTCCCTCCAGTTCTTCATCGGGCAATCCTGCCTGACCGTATTGGGCCATTTGCATGACAATCATCTCTTTGGCAAATTCTTTTAATTCTTCAAATTTGATTTGCAAATCGTGATCAGCAATGATTTTTCCTTCTATCAATTGGTATCGAATTCCTTTTTCAGAGCGATCGTATTCCTCGTCAGCAGCTTCGGCTGACAGGGGTTGTTCTCCGGAATTTTGCATCCATTTTTTCAAAAATTCGGCAGGCAAATCAAACTTTGTTTTTGCGACCAAATACTCCGTTACATCATTGAGTAACTTTTGGTCGGACTGTTGTTCGAATTGTTTTTCAATGCCTTCGGTAATCTTAGCCCTCATTTCCTTTTCAGATTTCACTGTATCCGGTCCATAGATTTTATCAAAAAATTCTTGATTCATTTCGGCCAAAACACGTTCGTTAATTTCTTTGATATCAAAGCTGATCTCTCCCTCGATCTCTTTGAGTTTATCTACAGATACGCTTAATATCCTTGTGGCCGTAGGCTCATCTTTAAAAAGGTTTTTAAACTTCAGTTGGATCAAATCCCCCACGGTTGCCTTACCCAAAGCGGCCAAATTGGACTTTCCTTTGATTTGTCCCAAGTCGAAGGTATGAGTGGTCTCAATCCCGGCAGCTTCGTTTTTTATGGCCGCAGTGATCTCATAATCATCTTTGGCATTTTTTTGGGCGATCAATTTTCCGAATTGTTTTCGGTAATGCTTCACTTGGTCGTCAATCATCGCGTCGGTAGCGGTGATTTGATAATGAGTTACTTTATTTTTTTCAGTGAATTTTACCTCAAATTCCGGCGACAGTCCCAATTCAAAATCAAATGAAAATTTAGATGCTTTCCAATCCAAATCTTCTTGCATTACAGGCAATGGGTTTCCCAATATATTGAGTTTTTCGTCCTTGAGATATTGATCCAAATTTTGTTGTAACAATTTGTTGACCTCATCAGCCGTAACTGCGGTTTCATATTGTTTTTTGATCATGCCCATAGGTACATGTCCCTTTCTAAATCCCGGTATATTGGCCTTTTTACGGTAGTCCGTCAAAACACTTTTGACTTTTTCCTCAAAATCGTTGCGTTCAATATTGATGGTAATGAGTGTATTTAGGGCATCGTTGTCTTTACGAGAGATCTTCATATGAATTGGCAAAAATATGGGCGCAAAAGTACGTTTTTTATACTGGTTTGCCAAGCAGTTATGCCTACATACTATGACCCAATTCAATTTTTTTGGTAATGATAAAATATATTGTGGGATACAGTTGGTTAATTTTTAAAAAAATATACTAAATTTGCGCCCCGAAGAATTAATAACCCGGAGGTCGGGAACCTCCACAAATTAATGTGATATGCCCGTAAGAATAAGACTTCAAAGACACGGAAAAAAAGGCAAACCTTTTTATTGGATCGTAGCGGCAGATGGCCGCGCCAAAAGAGACGGTCGTTATTTAGAAAAAATCGGAACCTATAATCCCAACACCAATCCTGCTACAGTCGAACTGGATGTGGATCAGGCGGTAAAGTGGTTAGAAAATGGGGCCCAACCCTCTGACACTGCAAGAACATTACTCTCCTATCGAGGTGCCATGATGAAACACCACCTTAATGGAGGTGTTAAAAAGGGAGCATTTTCTCAAGAAGAAGCCGATAAACGCTTTGCGGCCTGGCTTGAAGAAAAACAGGCCAAAATCCAAGCCAAAATAGATGGTTTGGACAAGACCAAAGCGACTGACTTAGCCCAAAGGCTGGAGGCTGAAAAAGCAGTAAATCAAAAGAGAATCGCTGACTTGAACGCAGCACCCCAAGCTGAGGAAACTACTGAGGGTGAAACCACCGAAGCCACTGAGGCGACTGCAGAAACTACAACCGAAGAAGCTACACCTGAAGCAACTGAAGTTGTTCAAGAGGAAACGCCTGCTGAGGAAACTACAGACGAAGTTGCTGCTGTTGAAGAAGTAAAAGCGGAAGAAACTCCTGCTGAGGAAACTGTGGAAGAAACTGCTACCGAAGAACCAAAAGCTGAGGAAGCTCCTTCTGAAGAAGTCAAAAACGAAGACGCTCCTGCCGAGGAAGAGGAAGCAAAATAATAAACCCTCCCCCTAGCTTACATCATGCTAAAGGAAGAATGCTTCTTTTTAGGTACCATTGTTGGGAAGTACAGTTTTAAAGGTGAAATCCTTGCCAAACTGGACACCGACAGCCCTAATACCTATTTGGATATAGAATCCCTGTTCATTGACACCCCTCAAGGGCTGGTACCCTACTTTATCGACCGCAGTCAATTACACAAATCCTCCCTGCTAAGGGTTAAATTTGATGGCGTCGATTCTGAAAGTGAAGCCGAAGCTTTACTCAAAAAAGATTTATTCCTTCCATTGAATATGCTTCCACCACTAGATGGAAATCAGTTTTATTATCACGAAGTAACCGGATTTTCAGCCATTGATCAATTTGACAAAGAAATTGGCATCATCAAGAATGTCAATGACTCAGGTCCTCAACCCCTTTTTGTCATCGATGCCAATGGCACCGAAATACTGATCCCCGTTCACGATCATTTTATCAAAGAACTGGATCGGGAGGGAAATAAGATCTTTCTCGATTTACCGGACGGCCTTATGGATATTTTTAAGTAAACACTAAAAATCGATCACAAAACCAAAGGAAGGGATCGGAATATTGTTGTTTTCTTCGGTATTCACTTTTACCAAATTACGTGGAAGAATCAGATTACCATCTTCGGTCCGGTCTAAACCGTACTCATCTGGTCTTGGCACGCTTTGCGCCAAGAAATTTTGAATTTCAAAGTAGAAATTAAAAGAGTAGCGTTTAAAATTCCATTTTTTATCAAATCGGATATCGGCCAAGTTAAAAGGATCCAACTTTACATTTCCCAATTGATTGTAATCCAATACCACTTCGGGATAGGCCGCCAGAGTCGCATTTTGATCGACCGGTACATAAGGGGTTTTTCCTGAAAATCTCCAACGGGCACTGATCTCCCAGTTTCTTTTCAATTTGTATCCTCCCGAGAAGGAAATCAAATGTCGACTGTCCCAAACCGATGGTAGGTAATTCCCTTGGGTTGTGGTAAATTGACTGTGAAAATATGTATAAGCAAAAACACCATAGAAATTTTTGGTGAGCTTTTGTTGGTATAGTGCTTCTACTCCATAACTTTTACCTTTTCCATCACTGCTGATGGCCTCATTGCCCAAAACCTCAAAGCCTCCTCCTTTGTTGGCCAGAGAAACCCCATCGATCAACGAAATGGGGTATTGACTGTATTTCTTATAAAAGCCCTCTAAGGTAATCCTGGAGGCATTTCCCGGTGCATATTCCAAACCTGCAACCAGATGATCACTGCGGATGTATTTGGCATCTTTGTTTACAAACCTTCTTTGACTGTTTTGATACCCCAACATGGTATAGGTTGGTATCTTGTAGTACCTACCCACCGATGCATTAATTTTCCAGGTTTGATCTTCCGTTAGATTGTAGGTCAGTGCCATACGTGGCGAAAAGTTATCCATCATGCTCGATCCCTCAGAAAAGCTGTCCGCATCTACCCGAAAACCAAATGAAAGCCCCAAGTTATCGTCCAGGAATTTACGTTCTGCTTTGGCAAAGAATCCGTATTTCATAAAATCGATCCCCGTGTTATAGTCAAGATTGTAAAGAACACTTTGAGTAGCGTTACCATAGTCCGAATATTGAATGTTGGTTCCGGCAGCAAGTTTCCACTGTTCGAGGTAGTGTTGGGTCTGAAACCTGAGTTTGGTTTCCTGTTCGTGGGAATCGTTTTGGAACAACACCCCTGATTTTTGGGTATTGTCTTGATAGCGGGAAAAAATATTTTGCAAACGATTGGTACTGACCGAGGTAATCATCGATCCCTTTCCATTCTTGAATTTTCTTTTCCAAGAAACCCCTATGGTAATGGTTTTTTGTTGAATGATCGGCACCTGTTCTATGGTGGCTTGTTGCTCGGCATCAAAGTCATCCGGTGCTTTTACCGAAAAATCATCGATGGTGCCCAATCCCAGAAAAACGAGGGTATTGTAGGAATCAATTTCGTGGTTGATTTTCCACTGGTAATCCCAATAATCGGGACGTATGGGCAGACCAATCAACTCGAATAAAAATTGGAGATAGCTTCTTCTCACCGAAAATAACAAAGTGGTTTTGGCAGGTTTATCTTTGTCCTTTCTAAAAAGTGGGCCTTCCAAAGTCAAGGCTGCTTCACTGGCGCCAAACCTAAAATTCCCCCCAAATCGATTGGGGTTTCCCTCTCTTTGTTCAAAAGACAATACCCCGGAGAGGGGGTTGTCATATTCTGCACCAAATGCAGAACTTGAAAGGGTAACTTCTCTGATGAAAGAGACATTGAGCATCCCCACAGGTCCCCCAGCACTACCTTGGGTACTGAAGTGGTTAATGTTGGGAATTTCGATACCGTCGAGGTAGTAAACAGATTCGTTGGGAGCACCCCCACGGATGATGATGTCATTCCTAAAACCACCGATGGAGGGAGAAATACCGGGCATACTTTGGATGACTTTGGTGATGTCGTTGTTTCCCCCCGGATAAGTTTCAATTTCCACAGCAGAAAAAGTTTGAGTAGACAATGGGGTTTCAACGGAGGTTCTAAAAGGACTTTGGAATACAACAATCTCCTCCAACTCGTTGGCAGATTCCTCAAGCAGAATTTGCAGTGGAGGGGTTCCAAAGGTTTTAACAATGATATTAAAAATCGTTTGGGATTGATATCCCAAATGACTGATGATCAGATTATAAGTTCGGGTGGGAACCTCCCTAAAGGTAAAATATCCTTCCTCGTCGGTAGCCACACCCATAGTCGTGCCTTCCAGTAGAACAGTTACCCCTTGAATGGGAAGTTGTGATTGTTGATCGAGAATTCTACCGCTGAGCTGTCCCGCATTTTGAGCAGTCAATAAATAGGTGTTTAATAAGAGTAAGAGGAATAGTTTTCGCATTTTTTTTGTGGTAAAAGTAATCTAAACTTCTGATATGATTTTATTTTTTGTTTAATATTTTTTAAAAATGTTTAAACTAAAGTGATTATATTTGAACAAAATAATGTTATTGAAATGGAAAATAAAAGAAGAGATTTTTTAAAAACAGCCTGTGCACCAGTAGTTTTTTCAATGTTTGGTATCACAATGCTCGAGGCTTGTAGCTCAGGAGATGATGACGGTTATGGAACCACTCCCAATCCCGGTAGTGGTGACAACACTGATGGAACCGACCCGGAGGATTCGGTAAGTATTGATCTGACCAGCTCTGATTTTTCGAACATCGCCGATGTAGGGGGTTGGATGAACTACAAAGAAGAAAAGATGCTTTTGTTACGAATCAGTGACAATGAAATTAGGGCTTTTAGTAATGTATGTCCGCATGCAGGAGCCAACGATCAATGGAGTCACAACGATTCAAAGTTTACTTGTGGAAATCACAACAGGTCTTTTAATGACGATTGTTCGGGCTCAGGTTTGAAATTAAACTGTTATACAACCATGATTGAGGGGAACACCTTGACTGTTAACCGTTAGTCAGCATTTTTTTTCTCTTTTCTCTTTTCCTTTCGTTCTCTCCTGGAATTTTGTTTGGCCGATGCCTCCTCTTGTTCCAATCTTTTTTCCTCATTTTTGAGGTCAAATTCGGCCCTCAATTCTTTGAGATCTTCACTGTTGATCTGTTCTTGATCCGGAGCTTGTAGGGCTACATCATCTACCGCAAAATTCGCCTTATCGGTTTGTTTTCTCATGATTTCCTTGGCCGCCTTTAGGTTGTAGTACACCCCTGGGTCAATCATTTTATTGGCAACATAATTTTCTTTTTTGGACTTGTCCCAACGCACGAAAACAAAACCTCCGTTGACACTGTCCAACTTTACCCTAAAAACCCGTGATTGATTGGGTAGGGTTTGATAAATCTGAATTTTTTCGGGAACATAGCCTGCAATGTCTAACAAATCCTCTACAAAAAACCTTTGTCCTTCAGCCGAGGGATCATTGATGGGTTCCAGATACTCATCCTCATAGGCTTGACCCAACAGTTGGGTTTGGATTCCCAAAAAAATGAAAAACAATATTTGACAAACTCTCATGGCATCAATGATTTATCTTGATCTGTAACATTATATTTCTTCCCATCTCATCCGCGTAAAACCGCAATCGATTGAGATAATTTCTGTAGGATGTATCCAGTAGATTATCAAAGATAAGGGATATACTGATTTTATCGGAGAAAAATGGATAAGCCCCCCAATGCAGCTCCATACCCAGGAGATGATAACCCTTTGGTGGTGTGCTGATGTCAACAAGCTTTCTCACCCTTTTACCATTTTCCACAACAGAAGTTTCAAAATTGTGATTTGGAAATTGATTTTGGCGTAAAACACTTTTACTGGATAGGGACATCAAAAATGATTTCCATTTGGGAAATGAAAATTGTATTTGATTGGTAGTAGTAAATGAGGGGATATTGATCAGGGGAGTCTTAGTAACTTTTTCATATCCCTCAATCCACGAAGAATTATTTTTTAATTCAATGCGCTCCCCTAACCGTAGCGATAGGTCTAAATCAAAACCTCTTATGATTGCGCTTACAGGCCTATATTCCCAAACCGGAAATGCCCCTCTAATGGTGAGTTCAAACCCCTTGGGTTCAATAACAATGTAATTTTGCCCATAGGTCAGATAGGGGCTAAAGTTGTATCTGAAATTTCCCCTTTCTTTCTCAAAATTAATGACAAACTTTTGGGTAATTTCACTTTTTAAAAATGGATTACCATACTCTATTGAGGCAAGGGAGTGATGTAATCCATCACTAAACATTTCAGCAATATCAGGAGCGCGTTCGGTGTGAAAAAAATTAAGCCTCAACTTTAAATCAGGGTCGATTAAGTATTTCACTCCAGTGCTCAAAGAGAGGTTATTAAAAATTAACCTTTGCTCGACTAACTTTTGACTTAACACTTCACGAATGACATATGCTCCAAGACGTTCCTCATAATTTTCCTTATTCCAACGGCTGATTTTATAAAACTTTTTTACCTGATTGTTTTGATGGCCATAACGGAATCCAAAGCCGAGACTGAAGTCATTCGATGGCGTATAACTGGAGGTGAAATAAGCTCCTAATCTAGTCTTGATATAATCAGGAATTAATCTTTTAATTCCGGTGTTCGGATTAGAATAGTTGTCCTGAATTTGAAGGAAGGCACCGGAATCGAATGTCCATTTTGATCCTCCCCATTCGTAGTTGGTAGTTAAATTATGGGTATCTAATGTAAGGTCAATGGCAGCTTTATTTTTATATGATCCCCTTCTGACATCATACTCTTTTCGATTATTTCTTTGCCAACTGTATTTAGCGGTCCATTTTCCATTGGACGAATTCCTTTTTGAGTATTGAATACCGGCAGTGTAATGCTTGTTGACTTGTTTAGGGAAATTGATTTGATAACTAAAAGGGTTGATGATTGTTGGTGTGTCCGATTCAATGGCGGTCACCAGGTCATAGACATTACCAACATGTGCACTTCTCAGAATTCCGATTTCTTGGCTGAAAAAACTAAAGTTGGTTTTCCATTGACTTAGAATTTTGTTTTGCCCCAGTGATAAGGAAATATTGTTTTCATTAGTGCCAGTATTGGAAAGTACATAATCCGGTGCCGAAAAATCCCCATTTCTTTTGATCGTTCCTTGAACTTTAAAATAATTACCACTTTGAAAAGACTTGGTCCACGAACTGATCAGATTTAAACCCCGTCCATTGGACATTCCATTCAAAATCGTTTTTCCATATAATGAATCTGCAATTTTGGGTAGTTTAGACTCCAGTACCACCACTCCACCTGGGGTATCCCCCGAATACTTTAAAACACCTGCTCCCTTAATCAATCGGATTTCTTCAAAAGCATTTTGGTCAATATTGGGAGCGTGATCTTGTCCCCACTGTTGATTTTCAATCGGTACACCATCATAAATGATACCCACTCGACTTCCAAACATACCATGTATTACAGGTTTTGAGATCACATTTCCGGTATTGAGAATATTGACTCCACTGATTTGCTCCAATGCTTTTGCCAAACCTCTGCCACTGTATTGATCTTTTTGTAATTCTGTAAGCGCGTAGGATGGAGCTGTTGATGAAAGCTTTTTTATTTTACTTTCCTCCACAACCACCTCCTCCAGAGATTCAATGTGGTGTTCAAGATAAAACCTCCTGGAGGTTGATTTATTTATATTGAACTCTGTATAAAGGTCCTCACAATTCAGGTGAGAGATTTTTAAATTAATTTTTTTCGGGCATTGATTTTCAAGTATAAATACTCCATCGGCATTTGAAAAAACAGTTTCATCGCTACCTACAACTTGAATGACCGCTGCGCTGACTGGGGAATTGTCATGTAAATCCACAACTTTTCCCTCCAATACCAAATTACACTCTTGTGAAAAACAAAAACCGGTAGCCAAAATAAAGAGATTGACTACCGTTTTTGATAAAATGGAGCACTTTGAGCATTTACATTTTGGTAATTCAGGTTTCAAAACACCTGCAATAAAATGAATGGTACTCATTATTCAACATGAACCTCAAATTCAATTTCAACATCGGTTGAACCTCCAAAATCAGTTCTTGTATTTCCCGTTTTTGAAGTGGGCGAGTGAATTAAATATCCCACTACTTCACCTGAAGTTTCTCCAGTTGTCGTCCAAGTTGATTTTATAAATAATGGATTTCCACTACCGTCAAGTGTGTCGTCAGAGGCAGATGCAATAGAAAAACCGCTTAATTCATCGGTAATGTCATAAAAAATTTGGTGTTCATCTTTCTCTTCGATGATCTCTGATGTAATATTTTCAACATTATCTGGGTCTGAATCGTTGTAAAACGAAATAGAGACATTATAACTTGAATTCGCTTCAAGCTCAATCTCGGTATGCTCACCCTCGTGTTCATCACCGTCCTCGTCATCATGATCATCATCATCATCATGATAATCATGATCGTGATCGTGACCTTCAACTTCAAAAGTATAAGTGGTCGGATTGGAGGAACCTACTTTGCTTACTTCGAGCGTAACTCTGGTAATCACTTCTTCCTCATGCACAGGATCCGGATCGTCTTTTGAGCAGGCAAAGATTAAGACAAATAGGCATAGGGCAATAATGGGTTTTATATATAGATTTTTTAACATGATACTTAATTTAAAAATGAATAAGTGGCACTTAACCCAATGGGGTCAGTACAAAAAAATTATCGGGAAAAATTATACTGCCGGTGGACCCCGAAGCGTATCATGGGTGTCTATAGAAAAAGAATCCCCAAGATTGAAAAAAGGGAGTTTATTTTGCTGAGATGTAAAAACAAAAGCACCATTGGTCTCAGATGAAATTTCTATACTGGGAGCAAATTGATAGTCCAGTATGTCACAATCCAATTCAAGCTCATGTAGGTGCGTTTGAGAAATTTCGCAAGTTTTATGTTCGTGATCTTCAAAAAGGTGAGAAAAAGACCCCAAATAAGGCAACATCAAGACAGCCGTCAAAAGGGAAGACAAGAATATTTTCTTTGGGTTGAATGCCATTTTCTTTCGAAGATTAAACGCCACAAAGATAGGTGTTAATCTTTAATTTTAGCATATTTGCTTTACACATGATAGAAAAATGAAGTCCATAACCACTGTCACAAAATTATTTTGCATTTCGACACTGTTTTTAAGCTGCAATTCTCATGTCCCAAAGCCCAAAAAAGAAGCACCCTCCCAAGAACCCCCGATGGGGATGGTTTGGATTCCTGAAGGGACTTTTATGATGGGTAGTGAAGGTCCCCAGGCACGCCCCGACGAAAGTCCGGTCCACCCTGTAAAAGTGGATGGCTTTTGGATCGACCAAACAGAGGTAACCAATGCCCAATTCGCTGCTTTTGTGGAAGCCACAGGATATATCACTACTTCTGAAAAACCCGTGGATTGGGAAGAAATGAAAAAACAACTCCCCCCCGGAACTCCCAAACCCCACGATTCCCTATTGCAGGCCTCCTCACTGACATTTAAACCCACCAATGGTCCCGTTGACCTAAACAATTATGCCGCCTGGTGGGAATGGAAACCCAGAGCCAGTTGGCGCCAACCCCGGGGAAAAGGCAGTTCCATCCAAGGTAAAGAAGACCACCCCGTGGTACACGTTTCCTGGGACGATGCCAATGCCTATGCGAAATGGGCAGGTAAAAGACTTCCTACGGAGGCCGAATGGGAATGGGCCGCACGTGGAGGACTCAAAGACAAAAAATACCCCTGGGGAGATGAAGAAATCACCACCGGAAAGGTTAAAGCCAACAGTTGGGAAGGTTCTTTTCCTTACGATAACACCAACAAAGATCTATTCTTTTATTCCGCTCCGGTTAAGTCATTCGAAGCCAATGGATACGGTCTGTACGATATGGCAGGAAATGTCTGGGAATGGTGTTTGGATTGGTACCACTACGACTATTACAAAACCTTGGAAGGAAAAACAACGACCAATCCTAAAGGGCCTGAGGACAGTTACGACCCCTACAATCCTTATATCGCTCAAAGGATCATCCGCGGGGGATCTTTTTTGTGCAACGACACCTATTGCTCTGGCTATCGGGTGGCTTCAAAAATGAAATCCTCACCCGATACTGGGTCTCAACACACCGGGTTCCGATGTGTAAAGGACATTTAAATATTCCCTTTTTTCATTTCCTCAATGGCATGATGGGCGGCTCTGGCCGTTAAAGCCATAAATGTGAGCGAAGGGTTTTGGGTAGCGGTGGAAGTCATACAAGCGCCATCGGTTACAAAAACATTTTGACAATGGTGCAGTTGGTTCCATTTGTTGAGCAGTGAAGTTTTGGGATCATGCCCCATGCGAACTCCGCCCATTTCGTGGATGTCATTTCCTGGCTTGCGTTGATTGTCACTGGTTTTAATGTTGGTAAAACCTGCTTTTGTGTACATCTCTGAAAATTCGTCAAAGAAATCCTGTAACATTTTTTCGTCATTGTCGTCATAATCGACATCGACCTTTAGTTGGGGGATCCCCCAGGGATCGACCAAATTTTCATC
Source organism: Flavobacteriaceae bacterium (assembly GCA_041254175.1). Classification (GTDB taxonomy): domain Bacteria; phylum Bacteroidota; class Bacteroidia; order Flavobacteriales; family Flavobacteriaceae; genus UBA8316. The sequence goes on from JBESZM010000080.1 coordinate 23,952, forward strand.
GAGGCTGACCTGATTACTTTCCTTGGGTAGGGTCTCTCCCATCATATGAGAGTTGACACTCCACACATCGCTTTCTTTGGCATTCAGAAGATTATTGTAGAGGGCCTCTCCTGTAGGGGTATCGTCATAATCCATTTTCTTGCTGGCTCCAAAACCGGCGGCATAACCCCTGAGAAAATCTGTTTCCTGACGGTACACATTTCTAAAGCGCGGCAGATAGGCAGAAGTGGGTTTTTGACCATCCACCCGTCGGTCTTTATGCCCCTCGTGGGTAGCGGTGATGACCCCCCTGTAATTGTGAAAGGCAATGTATTTGCCCAGCAGTCCACTGTCATTGCCCAAGCCGTTGGGGAATCGATCTGAGGTCGAATTCAACAAGATCAAGTTGGTGTTAAGGGTGGAGGCATTTAGGAAAATGACTTTGGCAAAATATTCCGTCGTGGTTTTGGTAAGGGCATCAATGACCCTTACGCCCACGGCTTTTTTCTGATCCTGATCGTAGATGATGGAGTGTACGACACTATCGGTTTTTAGGGTCAAATTCCCGGTCTTCATCGCCCAAGGGATCAAGGTGGAATTGGCGTTAAAATAACCTCCAAAAGGACAGCCCCGCTGACAGACATTTCGACTGGCACAAAGCCCCCTGCCCTGCTCCACATAGATAGGCTTGCTTTCCGTAAGGTGGGCACATCTGCCATAGATCACATGGCGATCCTTGTAGTGTTTTTTCATCTGCTCACTGAAGTAATCTTCTACACAGTTGGTTCCAAAGGGCCTTAGAAAGTCCCCATCGGGCAGTATGTCCAAACCGTCTTTGTTACCACTCACCCCCACAAATTTTTCTACATAGGTGTACCAAGGGTCAAGGTCTTTGTATCGGATGGGCCAATCCACGGCAAAACCGTCGCGAGCCGGGCCTTCAAAATCCAAGTTGCTCCAGCGTTGTACCTGTCGGGCCCACATGATCGACTTGCCCCCTACCTGATAGCCGCGAATCCATTCAAAAGGCTTGGTCTGTATATAGGGGTGCTCCTTGTCCTTTACAAAAAAATGCATGGCATCTTCTCTAAAGGCATAACAACTGTTGGCGATGGGATTTTCCTCGCGGATCTTGGCGGGAACATCACCCCGATACTTAAACTCCCAGGGCAACATATTGGTGGTGGGGTAATCCTTTATATGTTCTACATTCCTCCCCCGTTCGATCAATAAGGTATTAAAACCTTGCTCACAAAATTCTTTGGCTGCCCAACCTCCGGACATGCCCGCTCCAATAACAATGGTATCGTATTGATTTTCTTTCATCATCTTCTTTCTTATTTAGACGGTAACACAGCCCAAATGTCGGTTGGGGATAAATTCGTAATTGAGGAACTCCGTCATATAACGCTCAGAGGTCATAAAATGGCGTAAGGACCACTGACGATTTTTACGCATAAAAAATCCTAACTCACCCGGATGGCCCAAAGCCCTTTGAATTGTATAGTTTTGAGTATCAAAATCCAATGCTTCATAGGGTTTTAAAAAAGTCTGCTCCACCAGCCCCTGGAAGATATCAAGCCCCTGTTTGTAACCCTCCAACTCTTCCGCTGTAAGGTTTCCGCCCATTTGATTTAAAATAAATTCCATACGGGTCTCCGGAGTGGGAAATTCTTCACTTTTGGCAGGCAAAATGGCCTCCGTCAATAGTTCTACAAGTTTTTGGTCCTTTTCCTCCAGTATGGAGGAAGCTGTGGGAGTAGAAGTACAATGATTTAATAGTCCAAGCCCACCCACACCCAGTGCAATGGTTTGAATCGCTTTTCTTCTCTTCATCTTTCAAAGATACATTTTAATCAGAAAAAATTTTAAAAAAATAGATGTTCTCAAATTTAAAAAAACACCCTTAAATCCCTCTAATATTTATAATATATATAGTAAAAAAATAATTTAAAATATTGATTTACAGTTTTTTACGTCAGGTATAAGAAATTCTTATCCAAAAAATTTATACCTTTAAGAACCCCGATCCTACTACTGCCATGAACTGTTTTTGGTTTTAGTTGTTTTTTGGGATATAGAAAACCTAAATACTATTGCGTTTAGTCGGTTAATTTGGAGGGAAATACAGCCTATGCCTTGGTCAGCATTAAAAACGGAAATGCCGTACTGAAAGATCTTATGATCAATGGACATTCAATCAGGGAAGTGGTTAAAGCCAACAAAAAGGGAGATTAAAACCTTTACAACCAAACATTATATTATGTCTTTTATTAAGGTGAGACACAATACGTATATTAGAGTGTCATTAACAATACAAAGAAAAGAGGAATGTACACCGATAAATTATTTTTTTTGCTTTTAACCTCATTGATTGTAATGGGTTGTTCATCTCCAAAAAACAAATCCATTCAGGTAATGACCTGGAACATCTGGCACGGTGGGCTTCATGGCACCAAAGCCGATGGGTTTAAAAAAGACACCGCCAATACGGTTAATGTTTACAAAGTACTCCAACAAGAAAAAGCAGATGTTCTATTGATGCAGGAAACCTATTGCTGTGGGATGGAAATTGCTCAACAAGCCGGATACCCCTATTCGATCCGAGCAAGTTCCAATTTATCCATACACAGTAAATACCCAATCATTGATTCATTAGAAATTTTTAAACCTTTTAATGCTCATGCGGCAGTCATTGATGTGGATGGACAGCCGCTGTTGTTTGTCAATATTTGGTTGCACTATCTACCCGATTCATTTGAAGGCATTAAAAAATTGATGCCGGATTCACTCATCGCCAATGAAAGGCCCACACGATTAAAAGAGATCACTGCCATCATGAAGGCGGTAGATAGCTTGGAAAAAAAGTTAAAAATGCCAGTTGTTATGGGAGGAGATTTTAATTCGCCCTCTCACCTGGATTGGGTTGAAAGCACCCAGGAATTTCACTACGGAAAGGTGGTTCAATGGCCGGTAAGCAAATTGATGCTCGAACACGGCTACACCGATTCTTTCAGGGAAGCCCATCCCGACCCCACCCAAACCTTGGAAGGAACATGGGGCTATCTCTCCCCGAGGGATATCATATCGGACCGAATTGATTTCGTTTATTACAAAGGACAAAATCTAAAAACCCTGTCCTCTAAAATTGTGATGGAAGATCCCGAGGGCGGTTTTTTTAATTCGGATCATCGGGCGGTTTTAACCCGGATTGAATTGAAAAATTAAGTCCCTACAAATAATTCTTCAATGAGAAAATACTTTTTCATACCGATAACCCTGATCTTCCTGCTTGGGTCTTGTTCCAAAAAAGAACCCTTTATGAAAGTGGGCCTGGTCGCTGATCCCCAATATGCCAATCAACCCCCCTCAGGCAAAAGACATTACAGAGAGAGTCTGTGGAAACTGGAAGAGGCCATTGACACCTTTAATTACCATAAGGTTGATTTGATTCAAAACCTTGGGGACGTCATAGATGTCAAATGGGAAAGTTATGATGCCATTCTACCGATATATGACAAACTTAATCCCGACATCGAGAACTACCACCTTTTGGGAAATCATGAGTTTGCTGTTGATTCCACTCATTTTAAAGATATTCTTGAGCGCTTATCAATGCCCGATTACTATTATTCCTACTCCAAAAAGGGATGGAGATTTATCGTATTGGACGCTACAGACTATGCATACTATTCAAATTCGTTGCATGATCACGATATCCGGGAGATCGATTTATATTTCGAAAAAACCAAAGGTAAATCCAACAGTTACCGTTGGAACAGTGCTATTGGTAAAAAACAACAAAACTGGCTAAAACAAGAACTAGACAATGCTGATCTATTGGATCAAAAAGTCATTCTTTTTTCTCATGTGCCCTTGAGACCGCAAAACGATCCGCATAATTTGTGGAATGATCATGAAATCACAAACATTATTGAGCAAAGTTCTAAGGTTGTAGCATTCATTAACGGGCATAACCATTCCGGAGATTATGAATTCAAAAACGGAATTCACTATATCACCGTATTTGGAATGGTAGATACCATGATCAGTTCCTACGGAATACTCGAATTTTACAAAGACAGTTTGGTGTTAAAAGGCTTCGGAAATCAAAAAACATTAACGTTGAATTATTAGTAAATGATGATCTATTAGCCAATTACAATAAAAAAACCGCTTCCTAGAATTCAGAAGCGGTTTGTACCTCGGGTGGGAATCGAACCCACACTCCCGAAAGAACTGGATTTTGAATCCAGCGCGTCTACCAGTTCCGCCACCGAGGCAATATGATTTGAAGATCAAATCAGGGCACAAAAATAATAAAATATTTCAGCCCCCAATTTAAAAATCATCAATAAGGTAAAGCATCATTTTATTTTTAAATTTGTCCATAACTATTTTTTATGGAAACTCCCGCAAAAATTTTCGCTTGTACACAAAGCGAAGCCTTAGGCAAAACCATTGCCGATCATTTTGGAATTGAGATCGGAAAAGTCAACTTTTCACGTTACAGCGATGGGGAGTTTCAACCTTCATTTGAAGAATCTGTTCGCGGTGCTCGGATTTTTATTGTAGGCTCTACCCACCCTTCCTCCGAAAACTTGATGGAAATGCTCTTGATGCTCGATGCTGCAAAACGCGCTTCCGCCCGACACATAACGGCAGTGATGCCCTATTTTGGTTGGGCAAGACAAGACCGAAAAGACAAACCCAGAGTACCCATAGGGGCAAAATTGATTGCAAAACTATTAGAGTCAGCGGGTGCTACACGGATCATCACCATGGACTTACATGCAGATCAAATCCAAGGATTTTTTGAAAAACCGGTGGATCACCTGTTTGCCTCCACCATTTTCCTGCCTTATATCAATTCACTAAAACTGTCCGATTTAACGATTGCCTCACCCGATATGGGGGGTTCCAAACGTGCCTATGCCTATTCAAAATTTCTCAGTAGTGATGTTGTGATCTGTTACAAGCAAAGAGAAAAGGCCAATATCATTTCCCACATGGAGCTCATCGGAAACGTTGAAGGGAAAAATGTGATCCTGGTAGACGATATGGTAGACACGGCCGGAACATTGACTAAAGCCGCTGATTTGATGAAAGAACGCGGGGCCATATCTGTTCGTGCCATCTGTACCCATGCCTTGCTCTCCGGCAATGCCTATGAAAAAATTGAGGGCTCACAACTCGAAGAATTGATCGTTACCGATTCTATCCCCCCAAAAGTTAGTCACCCTAAAGTAAAAGTGTTATCTTGCGCCCCATTATTCGCTGAGGTGATGAAAAATGTTCATTACAATCAGTCAATAAGCTCAAAATTTGTAATGTAAAAACAATTTCATGAAATCGATTACTATTAAAGGATCCAAAAGAGAAAGCGTAGGCAAGGTCGCGACCAAAGCCTTACGTAATGCTGATAAAGTTCCCTGCGTATTGTATGGAGGTGAAAACCCACTCCATTTTTCCGCAAATGAACTTGATTTCAGCAAATTAGTTTACACACCCAATGCGCACACTGTTGTTCTTGACATCAATGGAGATCAGAAAATCAATGCCATTTTACAAGACATTCAGTTTCACCCCGTAAGCGACAAAATTTTACACGTTGATTTCTATCAACTGTTAGACGACAAAGAGGTGAACATGGAAATACCCGTTGTCATTGAGGGGTCTGCCCCCGGAGTGATGCTTGAGGGAGGTACTTTGGTCATCAGCAAACGCAAACTCAAGGTAAGAGCACTTCCCAAAAATCTACCTGATGTTATCACTGTTGACATTTCATCACTCAAACTGGGAAATAAAATTTCAACTGCTGATTTGGATAGCGAAGATTTCACCATCCTCCATCCCGACAACACAGTAGTTTGTAAAGTAAGAACTTCCAGAGCCTCTATGAGTCTAGCAGAGGAAGAAGAGCAAGAAGGAGAAGCTACTGAAGAAGGAGAAGCTTCAGCAGAAGGCGAAAGCAGCTCCAGAGAAGAATAAACAACTTCGATCAATTATAAAAAAAAGCATCTCCTCTTGAGATGCTTTTTTTAATTTTACAATATGCTATTCAAGTGGCTTTTTGGCAAAGCAAAACCCATTGACATGACTAAATACTTGATTGTAGGTTTGGGAAATGTAGGAAATGAATACCTCAAAACCCGTCACAACATCGGTTTCGAAATCATTGATTTTATGGCCAAAAAGTTTGAGGTCCAAATGACCGACCTCAAATTGGGAGCAAAAGGAAGTTTTAACCACAAAGGCAAAAAAATCATTCTCCTCAAACCCTCCACTTTTATGAACCGAAGCGGAAAATCCGTCAGGTATTGGGCTTTGAAGGAAAACATCGCCCTGCAAAATATCCTCATCATCACAGACGACCTTCACCTTCCTTTTGCTTTGCTGCGACTCAAAGGCAAGGGCAGTGATGGGGGTCACAATGGCCTAAAAGATATCGAATCCCAACTCAATACCCCTCATTATTCCAGACTCCGGTTTGGTATCAAAAGTGAAGAAAAAACATTCAATCAGGTTGACTTTGTTTTAGGTAAATTCACCGAAAAAGAAGTGGAAAAAGTGAACAAAACACTACCCCAATGTAACGATATTGTTCTTTCCTTTACCCAATTAGGATTGGACAGAACCATGAATAAATTCAACACCAAACCTCCTAAGGAGACGTCCTAAAAATCCCTACTGAGGAATGGGAAACATTTCCCTGCTGATCTTTGGTGGCAACCTTCCAATAGTAATATCGATCATGGGTCAAATTGACAGAAAAGCTTTTGGTCGTTAGATTTTCTGCGACCCCCTTTAAATCGTCGGGGTCGGCTCCCAAATAAACATCATAACTTTCTATGTCGTTGTCCAAATCAACCGCCTCCCACCGAAGGGTAAAAGCACCATTCTCTAAACTGATCTGTGAATTGTGCTCCGGACTTAGCAGTTTTGCTGGAAAAGGAAAATGACTGCTGGTGGGGAGCCCCTCCAAATAAAAAGTCCAAACTTCACTTTGGGTAATGTTCTCTGTTTGTTCAGATAGAGAATTGACCCACCAAGAATATTGTTTTCCACGATCCAAAACAACCGTTGAAAAAAAGCGTATCGTTTGTTTTTTTTGATCCACATTGGTTAAAATGTCTCTGACCACCAATTCGTATTCGTCTGTATGAGCGGCCTCTTGCCAACTAAAGTTAACTTGACTCTTTTGGTCATTCAAGACTATAGCCGTATTACAATTATCGTTGTTCACAGGACCGATCAAAAGGGCTGGTTCGGGATCTGGGATGACCTCTTTCTTACAAGCTACCAAAACCAACACCAACAAAAATAAATACCTTGTCATCAACGTTTTAAGAGTTTAAAATTTTCTATTCTTTCGTCCGAAATCACCCGAATCAAATACAAACCGGGAGGATAATGATCCACTGGAATTTGACAGCTTCTTTTGAATGGATTAAGAACAACTTCTTTGCGGTACAAAAGATCACCCTGTAAATTAAACAATAAAATATCCGCTTGTAGGGCTTCTCCTCCCACAGAAATATTAACGGTTTCTGAGGCAGGGTTTGGATAGACACTGGAATTCTCGGCCACATAAATTTCTCTGACCAACTTACCCTGACAACTCAAATCTGTGGTAACCTCAAGCCTATTCAAGCCCGCCCTAAGGGCTAAATGATGCCTTCCCGTCTTGAAAATATAATCATTGCCATTGAGACGAAGCTGATAATTTTCTCCCCCCGATAATTCTACAGTTACCGACAAATCCGTTGCGTTGAGTTGTGTAGCCACACTCAGTGGATCCGGATCGACCAATTCCGTAGTATAACACCTTTCAAAATCAGTATCATTGGGGGAACTTACACAAATTGTATAATTACCCCTAGCCAGATTGGGAATCTTCAATTCATTTTCATTCGTAAATGATTCTTCAATTCTCAAACCATTGGGTCCACTTATACTGAGTTGATAATCAAAATATGCGACGGCTGATATAGAAATGGAACCATTGTTTTTTCCAATACAGGTTGGATTTGACTTCTTCAAACTAAAATTATCGTTGGAGTATAGATCACAAACATCTCCCAGACCGTCCCCATTAGAATCGGATTGATCTGCATTGGAAATGCTGGGGCAATTGTCTAGGTTATCCGACACACCATCATTGTCAGAATCCAAAACAACATCACCTCTGTAACAAACCGTAATAGAAAATGCATTCACAAAACCTCCGATAAAATCATCATATTGGTCCTCTACCTCAAGTCTCCACCTGCCTTTTAGATTTTTACCGTTAAATACTGACAGATCTCCTTGGGGTCGATACCTACCCGTAAAAGGAGGCAGGGCAAAAACAATCGGGCTGGTAGAATCTTGATCAAAAACTGTATCTCTATAGTCATCCTGATCATCACCAAGATTTTGAGCCAATTTGATTCTGGTGTTGTCGGGAGCGACCAAATAAAGAGAAATATCCCCAATATAACCGTGATCTATGGACACATTCACATCAAGGTCTTGGACCACTGCCTGATCGTAGATATCCAGATTCACAGCCGTAGTTCTCACTATGCTTCCCAACGCGTCTTTAACTTGAACAGGCAATCCGTCAGCACTATAGGTTTTACAATTGACCGTATAGGTCCTAAAATTTCCAACTTCAGAATAGGCTCCTTCTCCACAAGCATTTATGGGCTTTACCCTCCAAAAATAGGCAGTATTAAAATTCAGACCATCTATGCTAGTGGAGAAGGAGTCGACCGTTTTGGAATGGGTTAAACTCGAAAAAGTTTCTGATTTGGAGACTTCAATTCCATATTCAGTTGCGTTTTGAAGGGCAGTCCAACTTAGACTTACTGTTCTGCTTTGTTCTTGTTCCGGATTGACAGGATTCAACAGCTGAATTCCCTGAAAATTCCCTTCTCTGATTTTTACCTCCAAATTGATGGAACGGGTCAGGGTCTGTCCCGCTGCTCGTAAAGTCAAGACCAAGTCCTGAGAGGGAAGGTTATCAAAACCCGAAATATTTATCGATCCGGACGGGTCTGCATTCGTCAGCTGTAGCTTTGAAAACTGAGCTGAAAGGGCTGAGGGAAGTTCGCTAAAACTCAGGCTCACACTTTGATCAGTGTCCGAAAAAGTCTCAAAATCAAAGGCGAAAGTCACATCGTCTTGACAGGCCTCCTGATCATAACGATCGAAGGTCAATACAAAAGGAGCCGGTGAGATTTCAATATCGTGGGAGTTGACTGCAAAATAAATGGAATTGTCGGGTACAATTTTGATCCTTACCCGGTCAGAACTGATCCCCCCTGGGACTGTGATCACCTCTTCCCCATCGTTGGGTGTGGAGGAGAGCAAGCGAGTTCCGAAGGTCGCTCCCCCGTCTGTGGATAAAAAAACAGAGACAAACTTTGTTTCGATAGGAGCCAGATCAGTTTGCGCAACTTCCCAGGTCAAAGTTTGTTTAGTTCCTGCTTCCCAAAGGATTCCCTCTTGATTTTGAGAACTCATTTTAAAGGGACCTGCATCAGAGATGATTTTAAGGGCTTTGATATCAAAAGCCATTCTCCCTGAACCATCGACAGATGCCGGATAACGATCTCTTACCGTCACTGCCCAAGTCATTGCTCTGTCCACCAAAGACACCGTTTCCCATTGCCCCCCTGTCTGTGGATTGTCCATTGTCAAATTTCCCTCCAAAACTGCACCCATTTCGGGAACACTTCTGATGGGACTGATGGAAGGCGGTATGGATCTAACCTGTGCTCCCAAATGATTGTAAGGTCCGAAATTGGAAGCATCCACCTGACCCGTATCCAATTGTTCCCAACAATAATACAACACATCCCCATCGGGATCCGTACCCGAGGCTTTTAGCTCATAGGCCGTTCCCACGGGTAGAATATAGTCCCGATCGGCAGAGACAGTGGGAATTTGATTTTCATTGGTGACCGATGTATAACAGGTTTTTTTATCTGTATATTCGTTGATGCTCTGAATACTGTGATAATGAAAATAGGGATCACTGTGCCGCTGAACATTATCCAAACCTACGATCCCGGCATACCCCATGATGGTCGAACCGCTTCCGGGTTCTGAGCTAAACCCTTCAAACTCGTTATTGTGTGAAAAAGTATGAAAGGCCCCAAATTGATGCCCCATTTCGTGGGTAACATAATCGATGTCAAAATGATCGTTCAGATAAGGGTCATTGGCAGTACCCTGGAAAGGGTGTGCACTAAAAGCTCCCCCTTTAATCCCATCTCGACAAACACTTCCCACACTACCGGCATTCCCGTTTCCTCCATCTCTGGCATATGCAAACAGGTGGCCTATATCATAATTCTCTGCTCCTAATATTTCATCCAAGGTCTCTTGAGCCTGAGTGTTTAAATTACTCGTGTAGGGGTCAGTATCGACGTTGGGGAAGATCAAATCAAGTCCTGACACCAATTCCAAATGTATTCCCAATTCCGTTTCAAAGACTTCGTTAACCCTGTTGATGGTACTAACCACAGCGGCATAGGCATCCTCCTTGTTCGTTCCATTGGAAGGATCGTCGTCTCCCCAAAAAGAAGTATAGCCCCCCGTAGTCGAAACCGCCAGTCTAAAGGTTTTTATAATTCCCGTATTTGCTTTTCTAAAATTTTTATGATCGGTACTCGGCAAGTTTAAATCTTTCCAATTGTCCTTCAGAGAGGTGGTACAATTAAAGTCTTTGTGAGCACTTTGCATCGATCGTGTGTAAGAAAGATAGCGGTTTTGTTGACCTCTTAAAGGCTGTAAAAATCTACTTGCTCCATTGGGATAACGAATCCAGGCATTGATTCCTATGGGCGTGTAAGAAAGTCTGATGTGAATATCGGGGCGTTCCCGGCTTCTTCCAACATAGGTTTTGATCTCTGGGAATGCTGCTTGTAGTTTGGGCGATAATACCGCAGCTTTTTTGAGTTCAAACACTTCCTCTTTCCCCCATTCATTGGGTAAAACCATTTCCACCTGATCTTTTCCCACCAAAAAATTGATCCCTTTGGAATTGGTCAATGTATTTTGAAATGCGGCTGCATCCAAATCCATTACAAACCGTCCTTTATCATCCGAAATGGGTAAATGTCCCATGGGATCATCAGAAGTTAATGACCAAAATTGCTGAGCATTGACACCCGACAAACCCATACAAGATATAGTTAATAAAAAAAGACAAAAACGGTATATTGCCAAAATCGGGTTTTTAGTTTTATAATTTAAAAAAACAATATTAAACCAAAAGCATTTTAGGTGTACTTTTGACAAATATCAAAATTTTTAGATGGAGGTCATCCATAGTATTAGCAATTACCAACCCAAAAGACCCTCAATATTGACCATTGGAACCTTTGACGGGGTTCATATTGGGCATCAAAAAATCATTCGCGACCTGGTATCAAAAGCGAAAGAAGAAGATTTATGTGCTCTGGTATTGACCTTTTTTCCTCATCCCAGAATGGTTTTGCAAAAAGATACCCAGCTCAAAATGATTGATACCTTGGAGGAAAAGAGACAACTTTTGGAATCATTGGGAGTCGAAATACTCATAGTCCAACCCTTTACGCTAGAGTTTTCAAGGCTGACGGCCATAGAATACACCAGAGACATTTTGGTCAATGGCCTTAACATTTCCAAACTCATCATAGGATACGATCACCGATTTGGAAGAAACCGAGAGGCCACCGTTGAGGATCTAAAACACTTTGGCTTAGATTACGATTTTTCGGTAGAAGAAATTCCGGCCCAAGACATAGCGTCCATAGCCGTAAGCTCCACCAAAGTGAGAAATGCCATCTCGGCGGGAGAAATTAAAAAAGCCAACCAATATTTGGGAAGACCCTTTTCGCTCTGTGGATCCATTGTCAAAGGAGACAAAATCGGTAGAAAAATAGGTTATCCAACCGCCAATTTAGACATTAAAGAAACATACAAACTCAGACCACAAAATGGCGTCTACCTCGTTCAAAGTCATTTGAATAACCAAAAATATTTTGGAATGATGAATGTTGGAAAACGCCCCACGGTCTCTGGAAAACAAATACAAACTGAAATTTATTTTTTCGATTTTGACGGTGACCTTTATGGAAATAAATTAAAAATTGAACTGCTGGAAAAAATAAGAGACGAACAAAAATATGATTCGCTGGAGTCATTGGGAAATCAACTCAGTATCGACCAAAAAAGCTGTCAAAAATTAATTCCAAAATACCTTTAAATTTGAATTAATCCATTGGTTTCCTCTACCTTTACACCAAAAAAACAATCACATGTTACCGCTTTCATACCTGAGAGAACATACCGAAAAAATCAAAGAGGGATTGGTCAAAAGAAATTTCCCGCAGCCAGAGCTGGTCGACCAACTGCTTGAAACAGATCAGAAAAGGAGATCACTTCAAAGCCAATTGGATGAAACCCTTTCCAAAAGCAATCAACTGGCCAAAGAAATTGGAACCCTTTTTAAATCAGGACAAGCAGAAAAAGCCAATGCATTAAAATCGCAAACAGCCGATTTAAAAACCACTGGAAAAGTCCTACAAGAGCAACTCCAAAAGGTTGAAGTGGACCTTTTGTCCATCCGTACTCAAATTCCCAATGTACCTGACGAAAGTGTTCCCTCGGGGAACTCGGAGAACGACAATGAAGAGGTATTTAGCGCAGGCAGCATTCCCGATTTAAAGGAGCATGCACTTCCACACTGGGAATTGGCCGCACAATACGATTTGATTGATTTTGACTTGGGCAGTAAAATTACCGGAGCCGGATTCCCGGTTTATAAAGGTAAAGGTGCCAAACTCCAAAGAGCTCTTATTCAATACTTTTTGGACAAAAATACCACTGCCGGTTATACCGAATTTCAAGTACCCCACTTGGTGAACGAAGATTCAGGATTCGGAACCGGGCAGTTGCCCGACAAAGAGGGGCAGATGTACCATGTTCCCGAAGACGGACTCTACCTCATCCCGACAGCCGAGGTCCCTTTGACCAATCTTTTTAGAAACCAACTATTAGAGGCCAAAGACCTGCCCATCTGTATGACCGGATATACTCCCTGTTTCAGGCGAGAAGCCGGAAGTTATGGTGCCAATGTCAGGGGACTCAACCGACTTCATCAGTTTGATAAGGTGGAAATTGTAAGGCTTGAAGAACCACAAAATTCCAGAGCAGCATTGGATCAAATGGTAGACCACGTCAAAAGTATTTTGGAAGAATTGGAACTCCCCTACCGCATATTAAAACTCTGCGGGGGCGATCTCGGTTTTACCGCCGCACTGACCTTCGATTTTGAAGTCTACTCTACCGCCCAAAAAAGATGGTTGGAAATCAGCTCTGTTTCAACCTTCAACAGCTTTCAGTCCGAACGATTGCAACTGCGATACAAAGACAAGAATGGAAAAAAACAAGCTGTTCATACCCTCAACGGCAGTTCACTGGCCCTCCCCAGAGTGGTAGCAGGCTTGCTCGAAAATCATCAAACCCCCCATGGGATCAAAATACCAAAAGCATTGGTTCCATATACCGGTTTTGAAATAATCAACTGATCGATGATAGTCTATAATGTCACATGCAATGTGGCACCGGAGGTCGAAAAGCAATGGCAGGAATGGATCGATCTTCAACTCAATGACATTTCAAAATCCAAAAAAATAAGCACGACCTCCATTCTAAAGCTCAATACCAATACCCCAACAGAAGGGATAGTCTATGCCCTGCAGTATCAAATCACAGACCACAATACACTTGAGAACTTTTTAAAAAACGAAGACCAAACTCTAAAAGATCGAATCAAGAGAGATTTTGGTGAAGCGGTGCTCCATTTCAGCAGTCAACTCGAAATCATAAAAGAATACCCATGAAAGCCGTTTCTCCTAAAAAAAAATTAGGACAACATTTTTTGAATGATCTAAACATCGCTCAAAAAATTGCGGATTTACTTCAACATCAAAACTGTGACAACATCCTCGAAATAGGCCCCGGTATGGGTGTACTCACCCAATTCTTGATCCCAAAAATCAAAAATCTTAAATTGGTTGAAATTGATACAGAATCCGTAACCTACCTCAACCGGAAATATCCTGAGTTACAAAAAAATACCCTCAACGAGGATTTTCTTAAAATGGACCTCTCCAAAACCTTTGATGGCCAAACCTTTGGCATTATTGGAAACTTCCCTTACAACATTTCGAGCCAAATCGTATTCAAAGCCCTGGAGTACCGTCAACACCTTCCTTTTTTTTGCGGCATGTTTCAAAAAGAAGTCGCCCAAAGGATCTGCGAAAAACCCGGAACCAAAGCCTATGGCATACTCTCTGTTTTGTGTCAAACCTATTACCACGCCCAATACCATTTCAATGTTTCCCCCACTGTGTTTTCTCCCCCACCAAAAGTAGATTCGGGGGTTCTCTCACTCCAAAGAAAGGAAGATATGATCATCGATTTCGATGAAAAACTACTCTTTAAAATCGTTAAAACCGGATTTCAACAACGGCGAAAGACACTGAGAAACAGCCTTAAAAGCCTGAACATTCCCCAACTTATATTAGAAGATAGTATCTTTGACCTGCGGCCCGAAAAATTGTCTGCGACCCAATTCATAGAATTGACCAAAAAAGTGGGAAATGCCAAAATTTGAAATTGACAAAAACGGGATAAAGTTCATCGAGGAGTTGATCGATAATGGCGCAGACAAAAAACTGCAAAAAACCCTTAAAGACCTCCACTATGCTGATATTGCTGAGATCATTAACGAACTCTCCACCGATCAGGCAACCTATCTGGTCAAATTACTAGACAGTGATAAAACAGCCGATGCCTTGGCAGAAGTCGATGAAGACATCAGAGAAGGCATATTGGAAAACCTCTCCGCTAAGGAAATTGCCGAAGAGATCGAAGAACTCGATACAGACGACGCCGCCGACCTGATCGGCGAATTGCCCGAAGAACGCCAAGAACGGGTCATGTCACAGATCAGTGACACAGGCCATGTAGAGGACATACGCGAACTGCTCACCTATGACGAAGACACGGCCGGAGGCTTGATGGCCAAAGAATTGGTAAAAGTAGAAGAAGGGCTCAGCGTGCTCAAATGCCTCAATGCCATGCGCGCCCAAGCAGAGGAAGTGACACGAGTACACTCCATTTATGTAGTTGATGAAAAAAACGTTCTGAAAGGGCGGCTTTCCCTTAAAGACCTCATCACCGCCAACTCAAGAGCCATCGTCAAAGACATATACATCCCCAAGGTCGATTTTGTAACCGTAGATCAACCCGGTGAAGAAGTGGCCGACATCATGTCCAAATACGACTTGGAAGCCATCCCGGTGGTCAACAACAAAAAACAACTCATGGGGCGGATCACCATCGACGATATCGTGGACCTGATCAAAGAAGAGGCCGAAAAAGATTACCAACTGGCGGCGGGAATTTCCAACGATGTAGAAGCCAACGACGGTATTTTCGAACTCACCAAAGCCCGTTTGCCCTGGCTTTTTCTTGGACTCCTGGGCGGTTTGGGCAGTGTGTTCATCCTCCAGGATTTTGAGCAAGTCATGGAACTGCCCGAACTGAGAAGCTTGTTCTTCTACACCCCACTGATTGCAGCCATGGCCGGGAATGTAGGGGTACAATCCTCCGCCATCATCGTACAAGGTTTGGCCAACAATGTGGTTAAAGGTTCACTAATCCACCTGCTTTTTAAAGAGGTTGGATTGAGCCTGATCAACGGTTTGGCCCTCTCCCTGATCCTGATCCTCTTTGGTATGATCATCCAACAAGACCTCAGCATCAGTCTCACCATTGCCGGATCTATGATGGGCGTGATCATCATTGCTGCATTGATCGGTACTTTTGTTCCCATCATTCTCAACAAAAGAGGTATTGACCCGGCCATCGCTACCGGGCCTTTTATCACCACTGCCAATGACATTTTTGGTATTTTCCTTTTCTTTTATATGGCCAAAATCTTTTTGGGCTTCTAATTGCGCGGCATGAAAGTTTTACACCTAGAGGAAAACCACCCCACCCTGATCAAAGGGCTGCAAGCCTTGGGATTTAAAAACGATGCGGCCTATACCGATTCACTCGCTGAGATATTGGCTAAAATAGATCAATATGAGGGACTCATCATCCGGAGCAAATACCCCATAGACGAGGATTTTTTGGCCCGAGCCAAAAAACTCAAATTCATCGGTCGTGTAGGAGCAGGACTGGAAAACATAGATGTTAAAGCCGTAGAATCTCGAAACATTCATTTATTAAACGCTCCCGAGGGCAATCGAAATGCAGTAGGAGAACACGCCCTGGGCATGCTTTTGTCCTTGATGAACCGACTCAAAGCAGGAGATGCCGCCATCCGATCCGGCCGATGGGACCGGGAAGGCCACCGAGGATGGGAACTCTCCGGAAGAACCGTAGGTATTATTGGCTACGGTAATACCGGAAAAAGTTTTGCCCAAAGAATATCGGGCTTCGAGGTCGAAACCCTTTGCTACGATATTTTGGACAATGTGGGGGATCAATTTGCTCGGCAAGTCAGTTGGGAAAAGCTGCAATCTCAGTGCGAAGTCATCAGCCTTCACATTCCTCAAACCCCACAGACCCGCGGCATGATCGATAAAAAATTTATTGCCGACATGACCCACCCCTTTTGGCTGTTGAATACCGCCCGCGGTTCGGCTGTGGTTGCCGATGATCTGGTCGCAGGACTAAAATCCAAAAAAGTCTTAGGCGCCGGACTGGATGTTTTGGAATACGAAACCCGATCCTTCTCCTCCATCTTCAATGAAGAAGAACTACCCCCCGCACTTCAATATTTGATAGAAGCCGAAAATGTACTGCTCAGTCCCCATGTGGCAGGATGGACCCGGGAGAGTCATATCAAACTGGCCACCACCATTGTGGAAAAAGTGAAAAGCTTAAAGTTGTTTAAATAATTTTTTACTCCTCAATTAATTTTGTTTTAAATCGAATGGCTTTAACATGTTCAACTGTTGTGATTGAAGTATACTCAAGCGTATAGTGGTGTGGTTTTAATTTGGGAAGCCCCATTTCATCCGCAGGCCCGAAACCAAACCATCTTGATCCAATCTTTACTTGAAAACTTTCATCAATATTGGTTTCAGCATTCTCAAAAGTTAAATATTCTGAATATTCTCCCCTATTGATATTACCTATTTTGTAATGATCAACTTTTAAGCTATCTACATCATATTCTGATAAGTTATAAACCCGAATATAGGTGATGGAATCGTCTTCCAATAATGTGCAACTACTCAAAAAAAAATTAAGACGTAAAGAAATAACTTAACCACTACCAACATCTAACGTTTCTATTTCCTTTAAAAAATAATTTTCCAACAAATTCATTAGAACTTTGAGGAGGATATAAAACTTCATGACCCCTGATATCATTTGTTGTAAAATATTCTTGAATTACCGGGGCATCATTCTTATATGTCCTCATTAAGGATTTAGCATCATATATCGAAGTACCAGGTATATGACAATTATTCCTCGTCGATATCCTATCATCAGTATGTCTATATCCTATAGTATGCCCCAGCTCGTGTGCAATTGTAAATTCCTTGTGCAAAAGAGGTAAATTATTGAAATTTTTACTGCCAGACTCATAAGCCACATTTATTAATAATCTTTTTAGATTATTCCTTGATCCAACAGTAGTCCTAGCTATTGAGTTCCTATCTGATAATCTATTTTCAATGAGATTATAATTCCATTATTGTAACGATTATCTCCCCCACTACAATTTTTAAATTCAAATTGAAGGGTATTAGACAATGTATTCCATCTCTCTATTGCTCTTCGTGTAGCATCTTTCCATTCCTGCGGTACGTTTGAAGAAGAATAAACTAACACAACAGACTGATAAAGTTCTCTAAATTGACGTTGTCTTCGGCATCTTGTTGATAAACATCGTTGTAACAGAACTCCCTGATCACATCTAACTGCTCGTTTATCAACTTTACCCAACTTAGCATTTTTAATCATTTCTTTGATTTGATCAATTTCAAACAACATATCTCCCTGGATTTCAACATAAATTTTTCCTTGTATTTTATCAAATTCAATTTCAGTCTCATCATAACCAAGGTATTTTATTATTTGTTGCTTAAGATCTTTTAACAAAGTACCTTGAGGATTTAAATAATCTTGAGGTTCATCTTTGTTACATGAAACAAAGAGACATAGTAATAACAGTATTTTTAGGGTTTTCTTCATGATAAGTAAGTTTTGGTTAAATAAAAATTGACAAAAACCGTACCAAACCCTAAAGATTCTACTGTTTTCAAGAAAAACTACTCCCTCACTACAAACTGAGCGGTATCTGTGGTTCTTTGTTCGACTAAAATTTCGCCCACCTTATTTTTAATAAAATTGATCGCCGGTTTGTCAAAATGGCGGATTGTATAGAGGGAAACCCCGTCAGTGACCTCTACTTTAAACTTCGTTTTAAGGGCCTCCAATAAAGGTTCCAACTTACTATATTTATTATAGATGCATATGGAAAAACTAATGGCCGAATTTTGGATCATCTCCACCCGCATTTGATATTGATGCAAAAGCGCAAAGATCTCACTGATGTTGTCCTCTACCATAAAAGAAAAATCTTTGGAGGACAGTTTTAACAGGGTTTGGTCATTTTTGACAATATAGCAGGGAACTTCCGGATGGAGTGTTTTTCCTTTTGACACAGCTGTACCCTTATTTTCCGGATTTTCAAAGGATTTTACATAGAGGGGAATTTCCTTTCGTTGCAGTGGCTGAAGTGTTTTGGGATGGATGACCGATGCCCCGTAAAAAGCCAACTCAATGGCCTCGCGGTAGGAGAT
Source organism: Flavobacteriaceae bacterium (assembly GCA_041254175.1). Taxonomy (GTDB): domain Bacteria; phylum Bacteroidota; class Bacteroidia; order Flavobacteriales; family Flavobacteriaceae; genus UBA8316. The sequence continues at coordinate 42,803 of JBESZM010000080.1, forward strand.
TTGATGCAGCAGAACCGTATCGCTAAACTTCCTCGGATCACCGTTCAACACTCCCGGAACGTCTTTCCAAATGGTTACCGAATCAGCGCCCAAGGCATAAGCAAAGATGGCGGCACTGTAGTCAGACCCTTCGCGGCCCAAAGTGGTGGTCAATCCATTGGAGGCACTCCCGATAAAACCCTGTGAGATCAGTGTGCTTTTTCCATTGACAGCCTGTTGAATGGCCGCCTCGGTATCCGTCCAGTACAAATTGGCATCGCGAAAATAGGCATCCGTTTTGATACACTCACGGGCATTCAACCAGGTATTTTCCATACCTTCCCTTTCCATATAGGCACTGATGATGGTGGTGGATACCAACTCCCCCACACTCACCACTTGGTCGTAAACCAAGCTGTACTCCTCGATATCGGTAGTGTTTAAAAAAGTTAAAACCCCATCAAAGAGGGCATTTACTTTTTGGTTGATCGCTGCACTTTCCGACTCAAACAGCTCCTCAATAATACGGTGGTGATCTTCCCTCACCTTTTCCATGTCTTGAGGAAACTGCTCCTTGTTTTCAAAAAAGGAGTGGACCACTTGCTCCAAGGCATTGGTGGTTTTGCCCATGGCCGATACCACGATCAGGGTATCTTTAAAACCTGTATGGCGTAAAACACGTAAAATGTTTTTAACCCCTGCGGCATCTTTGACCGAGGCTCCTCCAAACTTGAATACTTTCATTCTTATGAATTAATTTTTAAGATATAGTTGTCTATGCTTTTTTTGTCCATTTGCACACTTCTCCAATCGTCCGAAATGGTGGCACCGCTTTTTTGATAAAACTTAATGGCCGGAAGGTTCCAGTCCAAAACGGCCCATTCGACCCGCTTCACTCCCGTATCGTAGGCATGCTCTAAAAAGGCGTTGTACAATTGTGTGCCTATCCCCTTGCCCTTCATCGGCTCCGTAACGATCAAATCCTCCAAGTGAAAAGTAGGCCCTTTCCAGGTGGAATAACGCGGATAATAGAGTGCCATACCAACCACTTGATCGGCCACTTCGGCTACAAAACATTCAAATAAAGGACGGGCTCCAAAACCGTCTTTTTCAATTTGAGCCTGAGTAACGATCACCGCCTGCGGTTCCTTTTCAAAAATCGCCAATTCTCGGATCAAAAATAAGATCGATGCGGCATCAGACTTTTTGGCTTTTCGAATATGGGCTTTGATCATAACGGGGCAAAAATAAAGGGATAGAAAGAGTGCATAACATTTTGTTATATTTTATCACATTTTAGTGGTTATGTGTAGAAAATATAAATATTGAAAACCTATACCAACCACTGAGTCAAAGTCTTAAAAAAAAGTAGTGGCTGTTCGGCATGGAGCCAATGTCCGGCTCCTTTGATTTCAACGATTTCTGCTTTGGGGAAATATTGTAAAATCTCTATATCGGTCTTGGGATTGATATAATTGGAGTTTTCCCCATAAAGAAAAAGAGTGGGTTGGTGGTATTGTTTTTGGGATTGGAGGGCAGCACCTATGGCTTCTGCGGCATTTTTTAATACCGCTATATTGGTACGCAGTCCCAAATGACCTTCGGAAACCCAATAGAGATTTTTTAGTAAAAACTGACGGGTACCTGCATCAGGGATGTAATTTTCCAAATGCTCGGCGGCGGCCTTTCGGGAGCTGATCTCTTCAAAGTTTAGGGTACTCAGCCCCGCCAAAATCTGTTGGTGATGGGGCGCATAATATTTGGGGGCAATATCGGCGATGATCAGTTTTTGCACCCGGTCGGGATATTGCAAGGCAAAAGCCATCGCTGTTTTTCCACCCATAGAATGACCCAACACAATACCTTGTTCGATCCCATGGTGATTCAGGTATTGAAGCAAATCGTTTGCCATTACCTCATAATCAAATTTATCGCTCCAAAAACTCCTACCGTGGTTTCTTTGGTCCACCAAATGCACACAATATCCTTTTTCGGCCAGCTGTTTGGCATGGGTCTTCCAGTTGTCCCCCATCCCCAAAAATCCGTGTAAAATGATAAAATGATCGTCTCCCGATCCTACGATGTTGGAATGTAAAATATTCATCAACTCAGGCGTTGCAAATACATGGGGATGACATTTTCAAAACCCAGATAGAGGGACTCGCTCACCAGTGCATGGCCAATGGAAACCTCCAATAAATTGGGAATGTTTTGTGCAAAAAAAGCCGTGTTTTCCAAATTCAGATCGTGTCCGGCATTGATGCCGATGCCCAAGTCGTTGGCCACTATAGCCGCTTGGGTATAGGGGGCCACTGCTTTTTCGGGATTTTTTTTAAAATTTTGGGCATAAGCCTCTGTGTATAGTTCTATTCTATCGGTTCCCGTATTTTTAGCCCCTTCCACCATTTTTTCAATGGCATCGACAAAAATAGAAGTTCTGATCCCGTGGCTTTTAAATTCACTGATGACCTCAACCAAAAAATCTTTATGTTTGATGGTATCCCAGCCGGCGTTGGAAGTAATGGCATCTTCGGCATCGGGGACCAGGGTCACCTGATCGGGTTGGATCTGTAAGACCAAATCGATGAATTTTGGGATGGGATTTCCTTCGATATTGAATTCGGTGGTCAATACAGCGGGCAAGGCCATGGCGTCATCGTAGCGGATGTGGCGTTGATCCGGCCTGGGGTGAATGGTGATGCCCTGAGCACCAAAGCTTTGTAAGTCTGCCGCAACTTTGAGCAGGTCGGGAACATTCCCCCCACGGGAGTTTCTCAGTGTGGCGATTTTATTGATGTTTACACTTAACTGGGTCATGATTTCCTTTTAGAGTGCAAAATTAAGAACTATTAATGGCATCGGCTAAATTTCCCCTATCAAAAGGCAAGCCCGATAAAGTTTTGTAATTTTACGCCTAAAGCTTTTGGGATGAAGATTGCTGTTTTTTGTGCTTTTGATACACCTGCCACCATTGAGTATGCCAAGGCTGCCATTGCCTATATGGAAAACAAAGGCCACCTTCTGACGCTGGACAGCCGCTTGACGGAACACCTGCCCGCGGAAGCCAAAAAGTACAATGCTTTTGATGCCGGTGCTACCCTAGATTCGGACCATGATTATTTATTCTCCATAGGCGGTGATGGGACACTATTGCGATCCATCCCATTTGTAAAAGACACCGAAATTCCCATACTGGGCATCAATACCGGTCGTTTGGGCTTTTTGACCAGTCTGCAAAAAGAATCCCTCAACGAGGCTTTGGACAAGTTTTTTGATGAAAAATTTAAATTGATCAAACGCGCCTTGCTGGCTGTGGAACTCTCCACTCCATCTGCCGAAATTGATCAATTTGGTTATGCACTGAATGAGATCAGCATCAATCGGAAAAATACAACGGCCATGTTGAGTATCGCCACCCGAATCGACAAAGAGTTTTTGACCACCTACTGGGCCGATGGACTGATCATTGCCACTCCTACCGGATCCACAGGCTATTCTTTGAGCAGTGGAGGACCCATTTTGACGCCAGAAACCGCAGGCATTGTTCTCAATCCAATAGCTCCGCACAATTTGAATATAAGACCGCTGGTGGTTCCCGACAAAGCGGAAATAGAAATCCGTGTGGACGGACGGGGGGAAGATCATTTATTATCGTTGGACTCACGAATTTTCACCATCGAAAACGGCACACAAATCCACATCAAAAAAGCCCCTTTTTCTGTCTTCACAGTAGAGCTGGAAGGAGACAATTATTTTAAAACACTTCGCGATAAGCTTTTTTGGGGTTATGATGCTCGAAACAGGCAATAATTAAGGCATTTTTAAGTTTATGAGTATGGGTAAAGATGGCTAAAATCTATACTCCTGATTTTTACACCCTAAACTTAAATGAAACGGTTGTGCCTTTTTATAGTATTTCTATGCCTTCACCTCCATTCTAAGGCACAATTTCATGAGGTGGGTGCTTTTTTGGGGGGAGGCAATTATGTTGGAGATATTGGGGGGACCTATTACGTATATCCTGAAAATCCTGCTTTTGGTTTGGTGTACAAGTGGAATCGAACCACGCGATATTCACTCAGGGCCAATGCCATGATTATGAATATCAAAAAAAGTGATTACTCTCCTATAGATTTTGCCCGCTTCAATCGCAGGTATCGATTCAAAAATCAGATCATGGAGTTTTCGGTGGGTACGGAGATCAATTATTACGATTTTAACCTTCATGGGAATGATAAAAAAATAGCCCCTTACTTGTTTTTAGGGCTGGGTTTTATTCGCTACAACTTGTTTTACCACGAACCCAATACCCTGGAGAACATAGAATATGGCAAAGGTCTTGACATTGCCCTACCGGCCATCATTGGGGTAAAAGCCAATGTTTCTCCTTTTGTGGTATTGGGATTGGAGTTGGGTGTCAGGTATACTTTTACCGATAATTTGGATGGAAGTGCTCCGGAAACGGAGGACGGTCTTATCAATGATTTAAAATTTGGAAATATGAACAATAATGACTGGTATGTTTTTACTGGTTTAACAATTTCATTTACCTTTGGCGATCTGCCGTGTTATTGTAAAGAATGATCATGAGCGACATTAAAAATGATATGCCAAAACACCTTGCCATTATTATGGACGGGAATGGTCGTTGGGCCGAGAGTAAGGGTAAAAATAGAATTCATGGACACTCGTATGGTGTCAGGGCAGTACAGGAGGTTGTCGAAGAAGCCGTTCAACTTAAAATTGAGTACCTCACACTTTATGCTTTTTCAACTGAAAATTGGAGCAGACCCCAGGAAGAAATCGGCGTTTTGATGAAATTGCTCGTCAATACGCTCAGAAGTGAATTCGAAAAGTTACTCGAAAACCGAATCAAATTGAACGTGATTGGAAACACAGATCAACTTCCCAAGTTGGTTAGAACTGAATTGGAATACGTGATGGATCAAACTCAAAACAATACGGAAATGACTTTGACCTTGGCATTGAGTTATGGAGGCAGAGAAGAGCTTGCCAATGTACTGAAACAACTGGCGTACAAAGTTAAAGATAACATAATTTCTCCCGAAAAAATTGACCAATCCATTATAAATGAGCATCTTTACACGCAGAATTTGCCTGATGTGGATTTACTGATTCGAACCAGTGGAGAAAAGAGAATTAGCAATTTTTTGTTATGGCAAATCGCCTACGCAGAATTTTATTTTTCTAAGGTACTATGGCCCGATTTTACAAAAAAACATTTGCACAAAGCATTAACCAGTTACCAAAAAAGAGAGCGCAGATTTGGAAAGACAAGTAAGCAACTTCTTGGATAAGTCATTCAACCCATTCTACACTGTCCTTTGCTCATTTTTCTTGTTGGGTAGTTTTCACGCCCATACACAGAATTTAGACGAATATGTTAAAGGAAAACTCTACACCATCGATACCATTAAGGTAAGCGGTATCAAAACATTTAGCGATCAGACCGTAATTTCATACAGTCAATTGAGAAAAGGACAAAAAATTAACATCCCCGGAGACAAGATCAGTTCGGTTATCAATAAATTATGGAGCCTACAGCTCTTTAGTGACATCAATTTTTACATCAACCAAATCGAGGGAGATCGTGTGGCATTGGAGATTGAGATTGAGGAATTACCCTCTTTGAATAAAGTAAAAATCAATGGGTTAAAAAATACAAAAATTGAACCGCTACTAAAGGAAACTGAACTCAAAGCCGGAAAAAAACTTTCAGAAAGCTTTTTGGCCAATACCAAAAACTACATCATCAATAAATTTCAAAAAGAAGGTTTTCTGAATACCAAAGTAGCTTTTAATACCATCCCAGACTCCATCAACGCCAATACCTTTGATATGGTAGTCAATGTGGATTTGGGTGAGCGTGTAAAAATTAAAGCCATCAACTTTGAAGGAAATGAAGTGTTCAATGATAAAAAACTGAGGTCAAAACTCAAAAAAACCAAGCAAAAGTTTCCGTTGAGATTTTGGAGAAAGTCCAAATTTATTGAGGAGGATTTTGAGGAAGGAAAACAAAACCTCCTGGATTTCTACAAAGAAAAAGGATATCGCGATGCCAGAATTGTAGGTGATACGTTGGTAAATAATGAGGACAATACCATCTCTATCCATTTTGATATGGAGGAGGGCAATCAATATTACTTTGGAGACATATCATATCTGGGAAATTCGGTTTATACCGACTTTCAACTCAGTCAAGTATTGGGAATCAAAAAAGGAGATCCCTACGATGGCGTATTGTTAAAGAAACGTATTGCGGATGATAAGCCCGATGCCAATGATCTTACCAACTTGTATCAAAATAATGGTTATTTGTTTTCAAACATCAATGCCGTGGAGGTCAGTGCAGAAAATGACACCATCAATTTTGAGATTCGGGTTTCCGAAGGCAAGCTGGCGAGCTTTAATAAAATTTCGGTGGTAGGAAATACCAAAACCAATGATCACGTAATTTACCGGGAATTGAGAACCAAACCGGGAGAATTGTACAGTAAGGACATGGTCGTCAGAACGGTCAGAGAATTGGGGCAACTTGGATTTTTCGATGCAGAAAACATAAATCCTGATTTTAAGAACGTAAATCCAAATGCAGGGACGGTAGACATTGAATACGGATTGGTTGAAGCCGGAGCGAGTCAAATCGAACTTCAGGGAGGATACGGAGGTGGAGGATTCATCGGAACCCTCGGGCTTTCCTTTAACAACTTTTCCCTTAAAAACATCTTTAACTTTGACACCTATAAGCCCCTGCCTATGGGAGACGGTCAAAATCTGAGTTTAAGGCTGCAGGCCAGTCAGTTTTACAACACCTACAGCTTTAGTTTTGCAGAACCTTGGATGGGGGGACGGGAACCTGTTCAGTTTTCTACCTCATTATCCCATACCGTTCAATACCGCTACGATTATCTTACCGGTAGGGCCGACGAAAGCCAATATTTTCAAATCAGTGGTTTGACTTTAGGCTTGGCCAAAAGACTAAAACGGCCCGACGATTTCTTTACCCTATCCCAGGCCATCGCCTATCAGTATTACGATCTGAATAATTATTATACGGGCTTGTTCACTTTTGGAGATGGAAGTGCCAACAACCTCACCTATACGGTATCATTGTCCCGAAACAATACTTTCACCAACCCCATTTTTCCTGTAGGGGGGTCAAAATTTACCATCAGTGGAAAATTCACCCCTCCCTACTCTCTGATCAACGGAATTGACTTTAGCAATCTAGAAAACCGCAAGGAGTTTCAATTGCCCAACGGAGACCCCGATAAAGCAAAAATCGATCAAGAAAAATTCAGATGGCTGGAATACTACAAACTCAAATTCAGCGGAGAATGGTACACCAGCATCATTGGAAAACTTGTTTTTAAAGCCCAGACCGATTTTGGATTTATAGGGGCTTACAATCAAGAACGTGGAAGCATCCCCTTTGAAAGATTTTATTTGGGGGGAGACGGCATGCAAAGTTATGCGCTGGATGGGCGTGAAACCATCGCCCTAAGAGGTTATAAAAACCAATCCCTCTCCAGCAGAGATGGTTCCTTGTTGTACAACAAATTTACCTTTGAACTGCGCTACCCCATTACACTAAAACCAAGTGCCTCCATTTTCGCTCTCTCTTTTTTAGAATCCGGAAACGGGTATAATAGTTTTAGAGACTTCAATCCTTTTAATTCCAAACGCTCTGCCGGAATGGGTGTGCGAATTTTTATGCCGGCCTTTGGATTACTCGGTATCGATTTTGGATATGGATTTGACAGTTCAAACCTTAATAATGACAATGCCAACGGTTGGGAGACGCATTTTATCATTGGACAACAATTTTAAAAGCTAGCCCGGGACGTTAAAATAAACTGTCAATTTGAGCGTTTATAGTTATAAAGTCAGTCCCACAAGATCATGAAAATAAAATTATTCCTTACTGCAGTGCTCTGCTTGCTTTCCCTAGCAGTTCATGCCCAAAGAGGCGCGCGTATCGCCTATATTGATATGGATGTCATCTTGAGCAAAAACAAGGAGTTTAGAACTGCCAATCAGTTGCTGGACGAAAAGATCACACAGTGGAAAAAGGAAGTTGAATTAAAAAAAATCCAACTCAAACGCTTAGAAGATCAATTTGCCGTTGAAAAAATTTTATTGACCCCCGAACTCATCTCCGATCGGGAAATGGAAATCAAAGATTTTGCCTCAGAAATCGTTTCACTTCAGGAGAAAAGATTTGGGCCCAACGGGGACATGATGATCCAAAAAAATCAACTTTTAAAACCCGTACAAGACCAAGTATTAAGTATCGTTCAAGATATTGCCAAGGAGAGAAAATACGACTTTGTTTTTGACCGATCTTCTGATATAATTATGTTGTATTCGGCAAAAAATTACGATATTAGCGACCTGGTTCTGAGAAGAATTCAGGCACAGGAGAGAATTAAAGAAAGAAAAGAAAAAATAAACTCTGCCAACAAGGTTATAGACAGGGTGAGTAATTAAAATAATTAAGTTCAAAATAATGAGAAATTTCAAAAATCTATTTTTACCCCTAATGTTTATGTTAGCTCCTTTGAGTATGGTCAACGCCCAAGCCAAAGTAGCACACATTGAAGTTCAAAAGCTAATCAGTGAGATGCCTGAAGTGATTGCAGCTCAAAAAGAATTGAAAAAGTTAGAAGAGACTTACACTGCAGACATGGAAACCACTTACAAGGAATTCCAAACCAAGGCTCAGACTTATGCTGCCGATGCGGCCAACCAAACCGAAATCACCAACCAATCCCGTCAAAAGGAGTTGGAAGGCATGCAAAAAAATATTCAAGAGTATCAGCAAACTGTATCTCAAGATTTGCAAAAAAAATCTGTTGATATGATGAAACCTCTGATCGATAAAGCCAAAGCTGCTATTGATAAGGTAGCCAGCAACCTGGGATACGAATATGTGTTGGATTCTTCTGCCGGTGGAAGTGTAATCATTGCAAAAGGAAAAGACATTATGGCTGAAGTAAAAAAAGAACTCGGTTTTTAGTCCGTTATCAAGACCGCATTAAAACTCCCTATGGGAGTTTTTTTTTGCTTTATTTGAACCATGAGGCGTAATGAATGTAATTGGCGGCAATGCGCTCAATTTCTCCCTTTTGCAATTCAGGACTTACTTCTTTGATTTTTTTGGCAGGAACACCCGCAAAAATTGAACCTTCAGGAACAATGGTGTTTTTGGGCAAAACACTGCCTGCAGCAATAATGCTATTGGAACCCACCACACTATCATCCATGATAATGCTGCCCATACCGACCAGAACCCGATCTTTAATGGTGCAACCATGTACAATCGCATTATGGCCTATAGACACATCATTGCCAATGGTGGTGGCAGATTTTTCAAAAGTCCCGTGAATAACTGCACCATCTTGAATATTGACCCTGTCTCCCATGCGGATGCTGTTCACATCCCCGCGAACAACTGCTTGGTACCATACCGAACAATCATCTCCCATGATCAGATCACCGATCAGAGTTGAATTTTCAGCAAAAAAACAATTTTTACCGTATTGGGGGGTGAATCCCCGAACTGACTTGATCAACATAATTGTGCTTTGACGTCTAAATTATAAAATTGATCACTAAGATCCTTGGATTTGTTTTTGCTAAATTTGTAAAAAAAAGATGAAAAACATCCGCATCGTAGCCACGTGTAAAAAGGGAGCAACCATTGCAAAATTTAGTATTACCCCACCTTTAGACCTTTTTGTATCCAAGACCTTTATCAATATCGACCAGGCTGCCGATGCACCACTGGTCAAACAATTGTTTTTTCTCCCATTTGTTAAAAAAGTGGCGCTGGAAAACAGCACATTAATTGTAGAGCGTTTCGATATTTTGGAGTGGGAAGAAGTGATCCAAGAGGTTGCAGAACAGATCGAAGATTACCTCAACGAAGGTGGAGAGGTTCTCAATGAGGAGAAAAAAGTTGAGAAGGTAGCCGTTACTGTCTATGCAGAAAGTACCCCCAATCCATCCGCCATGAAGTTTGTGGCCAATAAAAAAATAACAGATCAAACGCTCTCTTTCGAAAATACCGACAGCGCCAAAGATGCCCCACTGGTCAAGGAACTTTTCAATTTTCCTTTTGTCAAAGAGGTTTTTATGGATGAAAATTATATTTCCATTTCCAAAAACGATACGGTACAATGGGAGGAAGTTGTAATGGAAATCAGGGGATTCATCAAATCCTACTTGGAAGAAGAAAAAATGATTTTGGGCCCCTCCTTTGTTTCAAACCCTCAAAACACAAACATTACAAACCCTGACCAAACTTTGAATGATACCGAGCAGGAGATCGTAAAAATTTTGGAAGAGTATGTCAAACCTGCTGTGGCCTCAGACGGGGGAAACATCATTTTTGACTCCTATGAGGACACCGACAAAAGGGTTAAGGTCGTACTTCAAGGTGCATGTAGTGGTTGTCCCTCCTCTACCTTTACCCTCAAAAATGGCATCGAAAACATCTTAAAAGAAATGCTTCCCGGTAAAGTTGAAATGGTAGAGGCCGTCAACGGATAATTTATTCCCCGATCTTCTTGGCTGTAGTGTAAAAATCTTTGAGGTAAAAGGGTTCAAAGTAGGCCACATCTTCAAAATTTTTGTCTTGAAAAGCTTTCCATGCCAAAGAAACCATTTCTGCAGCAGATGGATAACGAATATCGCTACGGTATTCAATTTGGGGGGCATCTAATACTTGTTTACATTTTTCGGCACCTTCGCCCATAAAAATCCATTGGACATCGGTTGGAAATTCATTAAAACTCTCAGCGCTCAAAACTTCAGCAAAGCTAGGCTTTAGGATTTCCTTCTTTTCGTTGAGTACCATAACATAAACCTCCATCCGACGGGCATCAAACATGGGAAATAATATGGCTTGATTACTGTCCTGATACTTTTCGGATAAGATTTGAAGTGAATTTACTGCTATCATCGGCAAATCCATAGCAAAGCAAATGCCCTTGGCAGCAGCGACACCGATTCTCAAGCCCGTGTATGAACCCGGACCCTTACTTACGGCGACAGCGTCGAGGGAGGACATCTCCATTTGGGCCTCCTTTAACACCTCTTGAATAAACTCGTGTAGTCGCTCACTGTGACTGAATTGCTCCGAGTAAAGTTCCTTCAAAGCAATCATCGACCCCAATTGACTGATGGCTACAGAACAGTTTTTGGTGGCCGTTTCTATATGTAGTATTACACTCACCCCACAAAAATAGAAAAATCAATGGCTCGGGAGTACCCTAAAGTTTTATAAATCTACAGGCTAATAGTAATGCCAAAATAAAATTCAAGGACTTTCAATTTGAAAATATAATCAAACTTAGCCCTTACCACATCTGAGGCAGCAGTCTCAAAGCGTTGTTTGATTTGGTTAAAATCAAATATATTCATCACGCCTGCCTCAAAACGGTTGACAGCATCTTCGTAAGCTTTTCTGCGTGCCAATTCTGTTTTTTGGGCTGCCTCATAAAATTTATAGGCACCTTCTGCATTGTTATAGGCTTGATTGATGGTATTTTCCAAATTGAGCTTTTCTTGCTCCAATTGATTTTGAGATCTCAAGAGGTTTACTTTGGAACGCTCCACTCTATTTCTGGCAGTAAAGCCATTGAAAATTGGAATGTTTAGCCTCAAACCAATGTTGTGTCCTGCATTCCGGTCAAATTGCTCTCCAAAAGGGACCGGGCCAATGGCCTTGTTGCCTTCAACAGAACGCAATACAGGCTCTTTGGTTGAGGGTAAGAAACCAATGGGGACATCGGTAAAATTTCCATCCCCTACAATCCTATCGGCATAGGAAACTCGGGTGTTGTAACCGTAGAAGGCACTGAGACTGGGTTGAAGTGTCCCTTTTGCCAACTCCACATCTTTTTCGGCAATAGCAATGTTGGTTATTGATAGTTTAATGTCTTTTCGATGGGTCAATGCTTTTTCAAAAATATCCTTGGGATTCTGAAATAAAATCTGACCAAAAGGAGCCTCCACATCTATGGTTACCACATCGAAATTTTCATAATCCGTGATCAAGAGCATTTGAGCCAGATTGATTTTGGACAGCCTTAAATTATTTTCGGCTTGAATTACCGCTTGTTCCTGTGTGGCCATAGTTGCCTCAATTTCCAACAAATCGTATTTTACCATGGTACCGGCATCGATCATTTTTTGGGTCCGTTCTGCATCCTTACGGGTAATCTCCAATTGGGCTTTTTGAACCGCTAATATTTCGACATTGAACAGTATTTGTAAATAGGCATTGGTTACCATCAATCGAACATCATCTTTCATGTCCTCCAATTGATATTCCCCTGCTAAAATAGCAAGGTTGGCCCGGTGTAACTGGTTTAAATTCCTGAGACCGTTGTACAGATCTACATTGAAGCTGGCTCCGAAAGAGGAGTACTGTGTCGTTCTGTTTTCCAAAAGACCCCGAGTAATATCCTGATTCAATCCTATATTCCAAGTATGGTTGGCCTGAGCATTGAAGGTCGGCAAAAAGTTCCCTTTGGCGTCATCTTTGTTGATTTCGGCATCGTTTAGGGCAAGTTCACTTTGTTTGACACTGATGTTTTTTTCAACTGCCATCTCAATACATTCCATGATATTCATGGGTTGGGTTTGAGCGTTTAAATCAAAACCAATAGACATTAAAATGACGATAAAAAAGAGTTGGATTGGTTTCATGTCTAATTATTTATTTTCAGATTCCTCTTCCTCGCCCAATTTGATAGGTTCTGTCTTATTCCAAACTTTTATTTTATCCTCCATGCTCAGCCCCGAAATGATTTCAACGTTGATTCCATCGGAAATTCCTACCTCAATATTTTTTCGTTCAAATATTCCTTTGTCGTTTTTTACCTCCACATAGGGGTCGTTAGTGATTTTATCAAATTGTAACAATGCCTCTGATATCCCCATAATACTGTCCTTTTTTTCTAGTATCAAGGAGGCATTGGCGCTGTATCCTGCCCGGATAAAAACCGAATTGTCCAAATAAACATCTCCTTCAATTTTGAACTGAACGGTTCCTTGTTCTTCATTGCCTTTGGGGGCTATAAACTTTAACTGGGCATCAAAATCTTTGTCTTGAATGGCCCCTAAGTTTACGGTAAGTGGCATTCCGATGGTCAGTTTTGCGACCTCTGCCTCGTCTACTTTCCCCTCAAAAATCATTTTGTTCAAATCGGCCACTGTAGCAATGGTAGTACCTGCATTGAAAGTATTACTCTCAATGACTTGATCCCCTTCTTTGACCGGAATTTCTAGTATGGTTCCTGCAACTGTGGCTCGAATATTGGTGTTGGCAATCGTAGAACCTCCTGCAGAACCCAGTTTGATGATTTGAAGATCGGAGCGAGCATTTTTTACATTTTGTTCGGCCTGATCATAACTGAGCTTTGCATTGTCGAATTGTTGTTTGGAAATGATTTCCTTTTCGAATAGGGATTGATTCCTTTTGAATTCAACTTCGGCATTTTTCAACAAAATCAAGGTATTGGAGAGTCTTCCTTTGGCAGTGTTCAAGGCTTGTTCGTTGGGTACAACCTTGACTTTGGCCAACAGATCTCCATTGCTAACCAAATCGCCTTCCTCGACAAATAGCTTTTCTATGATCCCCGAAATCTGGGGTTTGATCTCTACTTCATCCTCCGGAATTACGGTCCCGGTGACTACTGTCTTTTTTTCAATGCTTTGAATCTTTGGAGACTGAATGTCATACTCAACCAATGGTTTACTGTTGGTCTTTATAAAATAGAGAGTGGCAAAAACAGCTCCAAAAACAAGTAAGCCAATTCCTAAATATTTTAAAATTTTCATGTTAAAATGTGTTTATTATTCTTCTCTTAATGCGTCTATGGGTTTTATACTAACGGCCCGTTGGGCAGGAATCAGTCCGATCAGTGTTCCCAATACTACCATGGTAAGCAAAGCGCCAACCACCAATGGAATAGGTACGGTGGGATTGGTATAGGGAAAATCGGATAAGTCCTGTGTGGCCAAATTGATGATGGCCAAAACAGCTGCGCCCAAAATGATCCCTACTACACCGGCTATGAGGGTCAAAAAAACAGACTCTAGTAAAATTTGAGTTCTTACTTCTCCCGGAGTAGCACCCAATGCACGTCTTACCCCCAACTCTTTGGTTCGCTCTTTGACTGAGATCAATAGTATGTTTCCAATACCTATCACTCCCGCCAAAATGGTTGCTAAACCTACTACGAGAGATAAAAATGTCATCCCGTTGGCAAAGCCGCTGATCCTGTTGAATACTTCTCCCAGGTTGAACGACCCGAAAGCCCTGTCATCTTCTGGGGCCACCTTGTGTATTTTTTTTAATACATCCTTGACATTTTTTTCCACGGCAACAACATCGGCATCAGCATAGGCTGCAATGGTAAACCAATCCACCTCTACACCGGTATTGTATAGATTCCTGAACGTATTAAAAGGGATAAAAATATCGCCATCGGTTTCAAAACCTCCTCCTTCAAGATATTTGTGTACTCCAATCACTTGGAAATATACATTGTTGATCCGGATGTATTTTCCCAAGGGGTTTTCATCTTCTTCAAACAACTCCTCTTGAGTCCGTTCACCAATGACACAGACTTTACGGTTGTTCCGCTGGTCTTCTTCATTGATAAATCGGCCCCCTTTGTATATTTTTTTGGTAGCAATTTTGGTGTACTCCGGAAAATCTCCATAAATATTATAGGTACGAGATATTTCTTTGTGAACTACGCTGGCCGGTTGACTGCCCCCAAATACCCCCCTGGCGTTTCTTGGAGCGATGTATTGAATTTCGGGGATCTGCTGTTTTAATTCTTTAACATTAGAAATGGTAAAACGGGGATATCTTCCCACCTTAAAACCCGCGTAGGGAACACTGGTTCTCTGAGGCCACACAAACATAGAGTTCATGGCCATATCTTCAAATTCACGTTCAAAACCGTTGTCCAACCCTTTGGCCGCACCGGATAGAGTGATGTAAATAAAGATCCCCCACAATACCCCGATCACGGTAATTACGGTTCGGGTTTTATTTTTAGCAATAGAACCAAAAATCTCCTGCCAGGTATCGAAATCAAATATGACCTTTAAACTATTCATCTCTTAAAGCGACTATGGGTTTGATACGGGCTGCCCTTTTGGCCGGGATATAACCTGCGATGGCTCCAAAAAGAATCAGCAAAATCGTTGCTACTATAGCTGTAAAATTATCTATGAAAGGATCAACGATAAAAAACTCCTCCAATCGATCCCCCATATTACTCAACAGGGCAATCCCACCAATCATTCCGGTGATACCGGACAATGTTGTGATAAAAATAGACTCATGTAAAACCATCCCAATCACACTTTTGGGCGTGGCACCAAGGGCTTTTCTGATCCCCAGTTCTTTGGTGCGTTCTTTAACCACAAAAACCATAATATTGGAAATACCAATAATTCCGGCTATTAAAGTACCGATACCTACAAAAGCAACAATCATCTGTAATACACCTGCGAATCTCTGGTTTTGACGTATTTGGTCAGCTACATTTCTGATTCTTATACCGTTATTGTCTCTGGGATCAATAGATTTTTTCTTTTTTAAGAAAAGACGCAGTTGTTTTTCAAAAACCAAGGCAGAAGTGTAACCTAGTTCGGGTCTAAAACTGACAATGATGGAGTTAATTTTATCGTTGTTTTTTTCGATCAATTGTTGGGTAGTATAGGGCATATAGATCAATCTTTCCTCTCGATCTCCACTTTGATCCTGGAACACGCCAACGACCTTGAAAGCACTGGATCCTATTTCTAAATATTTTCCGATTGGGTCTTCATTCTTAAAAAGATCCTTGGCCACCAAACGACCGATGACTATGTTTTTGGTTTTTTTATCTAAGTCATCCTGATTGATGAACCGACCCTTCATTATGAGGGTTTTTTCTATGTACTGATGGTCAGGAGCTACCGCTCGGGTAGAGTAGTTGTCCGATTCTCCCTTATACCTCACCCGTGCACTTCTGTTGATTCTGGGTGTAATGCCCTCTAAGAAAAATTTGAAATTGTCTTTGATATCTTCCAAATCACTGTTTTCAAATTCTATCCTTCTGTTGGCTTTGAATCCGCGATAAGGTTTGGAAGTCTTACCGGGATAGACCCATAATGTATTGGTAGCGTCATCTAAAAAAAACTGTTTGAAGGTGTTTTTTAATCCATTCCCAAATCCAAAGAGAACGATGAAAATAAAAATCCCCAAAGCCACCGTAAAACCAGACAAAAAAGTTCTGAGCCTGTTCTTGCGAATGGTTTCAAAAATTTCTTGCCAACGGTCTCTGCTAAACATGATTCCCAACAATAACCTGGTCAACGTTTTGATCTTCAACAATGACCCCATCTTTTAGGGTAACGATTCTTTTACACATGTGTGCAATATCCAATTCATGGGTAACCACCAGAATGGTTTTACCTTCATTGTTAATTTGTTGGATCAAACTCATGACTTCATTTGATGTTTTGGAATCCAATGCTCCGGTGGGTTCGTCGGCCAGCAGAACTTTTGGTTGAGAAGCCATGGCTCGGGCAATGGCCACCCTTTGTTTTTGTCCCCCGGAAAGCTCGCTGGGCAAATGTGTGGCCCAATCTTTTAATCCTACCTTTTCCAGATATTCCAAGGCTTTTGCTTGTCGGATTTTTCTTCCTAAACCCTGGTAATAAAGTGGTAAAGCAACATTTTCTAATGCATTTTTATAATTGATGAGGTTAAAAGATTGGAAAACAAACCCCAAAAATTGGTTGCGGTAATTGGCTGCAGTGGTTTCGGTCAAACCTTCAATCAATACATTGTCGAGTACGTATTTTCCTTCATCTGCCAAATCGAGCATTCCCAGTATGTTGAGCAGTGTGGATTTGCCCGATCCGGATGATCCCATGATGGCCACCAACTCTCCTTCTTTGATATCCAAATCAATCCCTTTGAGAACATGTAGTGAACTGTCTCCCATCTTATAGGATTTGTGAAGATTTTTGATGTTGATCATGCTAATGATTTTTCTGTGGCCAAAGTTACTACTTACTTAAAAGATAACGCCCGAAAAGAATATTAATTGCGAAGAAGTATTTTATTCTTTTTTTAGGAGCTTGAAAATTTGGTAACCCACAAAACCAACCAAAAGGTAGGGAATGGCCATTAAATAAATGATACCATTATTGATTCCTTTGGCTGTCTCTTGTGCCTCCCCCGATTCCAAAACTGCCCTACACATAGAACACTGAGCGGAAGCCTCTGCAACCGTCAGTAGGATCAACAAACATGAGATCAATATACGCATGGGATTAATAATAGGGTGCTATCATCAAATACACCACTACCCCGGTAATGGCGATGTACAACCATATCGGAAAAGTAATGACAGAGATTTTTTTGTGATCTGCAAATCTTTTAGAAATTGCCCTTACATAGGTGATCAATACCATGGGTATGATCCCAATGGAAAGTATAATATGAGAAACAAGGACGAAATAGTAGATGTATTTCACCGCGCCCTCCCCACCATAAGGAGTGGGGTCTGAGGTCATGTGATAGGCCACGTACATCACCAAGAAAACCAAGGATAGAGCTATGGCCGTCTTCATCAATGTTTCGTGAAGTTTGATTTTTTTCTTTCGGATGGCCACATAGGCCACCACCAAAATCAAGGCGGTCAATGCATTGATGGATGCATAAATGGGAGGTAAGAAATCAAGAGGGGCTACATTGGGTAATCTCACTGTAAAAAGAATCGCTACCACCACAGGGATCAAAATGGATACAGCCGTAATGAGCTTACTGTATTTCTTAGAGGGATCGCTTATATTTTGCTCTTTCATTTCACTCGGTTTTATTCTTTTAATAGCCTTTGGACGTCCTCCAACAGCATGTCCACTCCTTGTATTTCTTGATCCTCACGATCCAAACCGGAATAGTAAACGATGGGGTTGTCAAAACGATCGACCCGTGATCGGATGTACCCGTTTTTGTCGATCAAGGCAAAATATCCCTGATGTTCAAAACCACCAGCTACTGCAGGATTAATCCCTGCAAAGATACTAAATCCTGAATTTGCAAGACCGTAGACCGTGGATTTCTTATCGGTCAAAAAATGCCAGTTTTGAGATTTTACACCATAATCTTCTGCATATTTTTTAAGTACGTGGGGTTTATCATTGTCCGGATCAATGGTGAAAGAGGCAATCCCAAAATCTTGGCGATCACCAAAACGGTCGTCCAAAATCTTCATGTTCTTATTCATTATGGGGCAAATGCTAGGACAGCGGGTAAAGAAAAATTCTGCCAAATAAACTTTTCCTCTAAAATCCTCATTACCAATCAATAAACTGTCTTGATTGCGCATCAGAAACTGGGGTACTTTTTTGGCTTCACCGTTGAGTTTGATATAGGCCAAGGGTTTTGCCGGTACGGTACGATTACTCTCTACCTGAGTGTTGTTGGCTACCCGATCGACAATTTTAGGGATAAACAAAAGACCAAAAACAATCAAAACAATGATTAATCCTATATAGCTGAAGTTTTTCATGCTAGGGAGCAGTATTCTTGTTGTACTTCTTCCATGCACGGCGGTATTCGGCCAGGATCACCTTGATGTCATCGACCATTTTGTTGTTGATTTCAGCAACAGACTGGGCATTGAAACCAAACAGAGTTCCCTCATCCTCGTCGTCGTCGCGTCCCCTGAGGTTGCGTTCTTTATCGATGATAAAAACATAGGGTAAGCTATTTTTGGCGGTGAGTTGCAAAGGAGTTTTCAAACTCTTGAACAGAGATGCAATTTGATCATCATTTCCAAAAACAAATCGCCATTTGATCAAGTCGGTTCCAACTCCTGATTTTAATTCCTGTTTGAGTTCCTCAACTTGAACCTGTTGGCCCTCTTGCACTACCATGACAAACTGAAAGTCTTTGAACTGATAAAAACGTTTGTAAATTTTTTGATTGAGGTTTAGGGCATCCCCTTTCTTATCGGAAAGGTCTTCCCCCCAAAAACCCAATACGGTGATGTGTTCTAGCAATTGAACAGTGTCGCCTGAGAGGGTCTCCCACTGACGGACATCGTCTACTGAAGGGGTCAAAACAGGCAATAGCGCAAAGTTATTTTTACCGGAGGCAAAAAACAAGTAGATTACTATTGGAAATACAAAGAGAATAAAGAGGACAAAATATTTTTTAAAAGATTTACTCATGAAAAAGAATGTGTCCTTTAAATCCTAAAAATTCCAACTCACAAAACCGCTATTCATTACTTCAAAGATGTAGTCAGCTTCGAGAATTAAAATAAATATCAAATAAGGAATTAAAATGATCAGCGGTAAAACTATGGCACCTTGTAGACTGCCCCTTTCATCCCTGACGTGCATAAAATCCCAAGCGATATAATAGGCTTTGACCAATGTCAAAATGATAAATATCCAGTTCAACAATTTCATACTGAGAAAATAATTCATCAAAAAATCGGGTTTGACAATCCCCAAAGCCACCTCAATGGTGGTTACGATTGATAAGAAAATCAAAACGCCCCAAATTTTTTGAACGTTGGATTTGAACTTTAATAATCCTCTAAAAATTGCAAGTTTGTGTGCTCCTTCAGCCATCGGTTATAATTTTTGGGTTAAACGAGATAGAAAAATGTAAATACAAATACCCAGACCAGATCGACAAAGTGCCAATACAGCCCTACTTTTTCGACCATCTCATAATGTCCTCTTTTTTCGTAGGTTCCTACAATCACATTGAAAAATATGATGAGGTTGATGATGACCCCCGAAAAAACGTGGAAGCCATGAAAGCCGGTTATAAAAAAGAAAAAATCAGCAAAGAGTCGGTTTCCATATTCGTTGTGGACAAGGTTCGCTCCTTCCACTACTCCAACGGCATTTTCTATTTTATCCAATGAATCGTCTCTGGAGAGAACAATTTTTTGACCATTTTCATCTAATTTTTCACTTCTGATGACCAGGTTATTGTTGTTCTCAAATCCCTCAACTACTTCG
>JBESZM010000081.1:0-75733 GCA_041254175.1 Flavobacteriaceae bacterium
CATTACCTTTATAGAAAAAGGCGAGCACCCCCCTGCCCCAATCATCAGTTACTTCAGCAATAATCAGGGGCAATCATGGCAAGCCAGGGAGATCAAAATTCACCCCGATAAAAATGGAAATCCTCCCTCCATGCACATGAATGAACATGGCATTACCCTAAAAAATGGACAACACAAAGGGAGACTGCTCAGAACCACCAGGTATTACGGACAAGGGAATGAAAGAGAATTTTGGCCCGATCATTATACCAACGCCATTTATAGCGATGATGGAGGGAAAACTTGGCAAACGAGTAACCCCTTCCCTGCCAATGGAACAGGAGAGGCAGCAGTGGTTGAACTGAGCGACGGAACACTGTATTACAACTCCCGAAGACACCTGTCTACCGATGGATTAAATCCCAGAATGCGGCACATTGCCACCAGTACAGACGGAGGACATAGCTGGAAGGATCTCTATGTCAGTAGCGAATTACCCGACGGTGAACAAGATCGGGATTACGGCCTGATGGCCGGTTTGGATCGTCTGCCCTTCGAAGGTAGTGATCTTTTGATTTTTAGTAATATTGAATCCCAAAGCGGTCGTAAAAATGGAACCGTATGGTTGAGTTTTGATGGTGGAAAATCTTGGCCCGTCAAGAGGTTAGTCGAACCAAAGGGTTTTAAATACTCCTCTTTGGCAATAGGTAGAAAAAATACTCCCAGTGAGGGATACATCTATTTACTTTACGAAACAGGAACCAAAGACAATATCAATGCATATGGAGGTGGAGTAATGGCAAGATTTAATTTATCTTGGTTAATGGAAGGCAAAGACATCAATCAATTTTTAAAATAATCCCATGAAGTTCGATTTAAGTGGAAAAAAGGCAGTCGTCACCGGAGGAAGTAGTGGCATAGGAAAAGCCATAGCTGAGACCTTAAAAGAACAGGGAGCTGAGGTATTCATCGTCGACTTAAATGAAAACCCATCTCATAAAAAAACAGGAATCCATACCATTTTAGCGGACATCACTCAAGGGGACGAACTCAACACTTCATTGGAATCCTTACCCAACACCATTGATATTTTGGTAAACAATGCTGGAATTGGTTTTGTAGGGAACATCGAACAAACTGAAGAAAAAGATTTTGATCGGTTGTATCAAGTCAATGTCAAAGGAGTTTTTAATTGTGTAAAAGCCATTTTACCCCGAATGAAAAAAAATGGTGGTGTTATTGTAAATATGGCTTCCATCGTTTCTCATATTGCTGTCAAAGAGCGATTGGCCTACACCATGACCAAGGGAGCAGTTTTAGCCATGACCAATGCCATCGCCAAGGATTATATCGCTGATGGGATCCGATGCAACAGCGTCTCCCCTGCCAGAGTCCATACTCCATTTGTAGATGATTACATAGAAAAAAATTACCCGGGCAAGGAAAAAGAAACGTTTGATAATCTTTCTCAAACCCAGCCCATCGGAAGAATGGCAAAACCACAAGAAGTCGCAGATTTGGTCTTATACCTCTGTAGTGATGAAGCCTCATTCATTACTGGAACAGACTTCCCCATAGACGGGGGGTTTATTAAACTCAATGGAAATTAAAATTAAGTATGGAAGCCCATCATGGGCATTTAACACGGCAAAGACCAATACCCACCGACATGATTAAACTCTCATTACCAACAACTTACATAATTTTAAACAGATGAAACTTATTAGATTTGGAAATCTCGAAAACGAAAAACCGGGTGTACAACTAGACAATGGTCAAAAACTCGATATCTCTGCCTTTGGTTCAGATTATGACGAAAAGTTTTTTGGTACGGAAGGGCCAAAAAGATTGAAGGAATGGTTGTCCCTTCATCAAGATGAATGTCCTCCAATAGGTGACGACATTCGATTGGGTGCTCCCATTTGCAGGCCTTCAAAAATTGTTTGTGTAGGATTAAATTATGCCAAACACGCCCAAGAGAGTGGCATGGAAGTTCCCAGTGAGCCGGTATTGTTTTTCAAGGCCAGCTCCGCCATTGTCGGGCCTTACGATGAGGTGGTCCTTCCCAAAAACAGTAAAAAATCGGACTGGGAAGTAGAACTGGCCATCGTCATTGGAGCTAAGGCCAGTTATGTAAGTGAAGAAAATGCCATGAATCATGTGGCGGGGTATGTGCTCCACAACGACATTAGCGAAAGAGAGTACCAATTGGAAAGACTGGGACAATGGGTCAAGGGAAAGAGCTGTGATACCTTTGCTCCTCTGGGACCGTTTGTAGCAACTGCAGACGAGATCAAAGATCCCCACAATCTCCATTTGTGGTTAAAACTCAATGGTAAAACCATGCAAGACAGTAATACTTCCGATTTGATCTTTGGAATTCCCAAACTGGTCAGTTACATCAGTGAATTCATGACCCTACTCCCCGGAGATGTGATCTCAACAGGGACGCCTTTTGGTGTAGGTTTGGGTCTGGATCCTCAAATGTATCTCAAAGGTGGAGATGAAATGGAATTGGGCATTGAGGGCCTCGGTGTCGCACGACAAAAAGTTAGAACATAACCAACGAAATTCAAAATGATGTCTTTTAAAAAACCAATGATCGGCATGTTAGTTTTGTTCATGACCATTAATTGGTCATGTCAGAACACACCAAAAGCCAAAAACGAACCCCCTGTAGATTATCTAAAGGAGTCAAAAGAGGATTTTGACCAACGAATGAAATGGTGGCGCGAAGCCCGTTTTGGAATGTTCATCCACTGGGGCGTATATGCCGTGCCTGCAGGCATCCATAATGGATTTAAAACAAAAGGAGTAGGTGAATGGATTCAACTTTTTGCTAAAATTCCAATCTCAGAATACGAAGGCTACGCCAAAAAGTTCAATCCCACAAAATACGATGCTGAGGAATGGGCAAAACTCATGAAAAAAGCGGGAATGAAATATGTGGTCATCACCTCAAAACACCACGATGGATTTGCACTTTGGGACTCCAAAGTATCAGAATATGACGCAGTAGATTTTGCTCCCTACGGTAAAGACATTCTAAAATCTCTGGCTGCAGCCTGCAAAGCTCAAGGCATCAAATTTGGTTTATACCACTCGATTATGGATTGGCATCATCCCCAAGCTCAAGCGAATAACGAACCTGAGTATGATTATCAAAACCACCCCAATGCTGAGTTTCCCCAGTTCGTTGAAAATTATCTCAAACCCCAACTCAAAGAATTAATCGACAATTACGATCCGGATATTTTGTGGTTTGACGGTGAATGGATCAATGATTTTACCCACGAAATGGGTTTGGATTTGTATCAATTTGTGAGAACCCTAAAACCCGATATCATCATTAATAATCGGGTAGACAAAGGAAGAAAAGGGATGGCAGGAATGAATCGCGAAGATCAGAAATACGCGGGAGATTTCGGAACCCCCGAGCAAGAAATTCTGGAAGGTACCTCCGCCATGGATTGGGAATCTTGTATGACCATGAATGATACTTGGGGGTTCAAATCATTTGACCACAATTGGAAGTCAGATGAAATGTTGATTCACAACTTGGTGGACATTACTGCCAAGGGAGGTAATTACCTTTTGAATGTAGGACCCACTGCTGAGGGATTGATCCCCACACCCAGTATAGAACGCTTGGAAAAAATGGGGGAATGGCTTGAAGTCAATGGAGAAGCTATATATGCCACTCAAAAACTAGAAAAAGTATTCAAACAAGGTGAGAAAATTCGATTTACCAAAAAGAAAAACAAGCCGGATTACTATGCCATAGTGTTTGAACAACCTCAAAAGGAATTGACCATCCACCACATCCAACCCGACGAAAACAGCAGCGTTGAACTGCTGGGTTATCAAAAAGCCTTGACATGGACTTTTGACAAAGCCAAAGGTCTGATCATTCAAATTCCAGAGGACATACCGGGTGAGATAGCTTGGACTTTTAAAATTAAAGGCAAAGAAATTTAATCCCGCCATGAGAATAGATTCCCATCAACATTTTTGGCAATTCGATCCTGTTCGTGATGCATGGATTGATTCCTCAATGCAAAAAATTGCAACAGATTTTCTGCCCAAAGACCTGAAACCACTTCTCGAAAAAAGCCAAATGGAGGGTTGTGTGGCTGTTCAGGCAGACCAATCGGAAGCCGAAACCCAATTTCTCTTGAAATTGGCCGAGCAAAATCCTTTTGTTAAAGGCGTGGTAGGTTGGGTGGATTTGTGTACCGATGACCTTTCGGAGCGCCTAGAATTTTTCTCAAAAAATCCCCTATTCAAAGGAGTCAGACATATACTTCAAGCAGAAAAAAAAGGTTTTATGTTGCAGGATTCATTTTTAAGGGGAATTCGCCAGTTAAAGGATTTTAACCTGACCTACGACATACTCATCTATCCGCATCAGCTGGAAGAGGCGATTGTATTGGTTGAAAAGAATCCACACCAGCCTTTTGTATTGGATCATCTCGCGAAGCCTTACATCAAAGATCAAAAAATTGAGGAATGGGCATCCCACATCAAAAAATTGGCAAAGCATAAAAATGTTTATTGTAAATTGTCAGGAATGATAACAGAGGCGGATTGGAACCATTGGCAAGCCAAAGATTTTGACAACTACCTTTCGGTAGCTTTAGAAGCTTTCGGACCCGATCGATTGATGTTTGGGTCAGATTGGCCCGTTTGTTTATTGGCAGGCAGCTATCAACATGTTGTCCAAATTATTGAGCTATTCTTAAAGGAACTCAAGCCTATTGATCAAAACAAAATAATGGGGGAAAACGCCCGCAATTTTTACAAGCTTTAAAAAATGAATCTATTACTCCAAGACAAGGTCGTCATTGTAACAGGAGGGTCAAAAGGAATTGGCCATGCCATTACTCATGTATTGGCAGATGAAGGAGCCATTCCCTTTATTGTAAGCAGGAATGAAAAGAGCATACTGGAAACCGTTGAAGAAATCAAAAAAAAGGGAGGCAAGTGTGCTTATGCATTGGCAGAATTGACGGACCCCAAACAAGCACAAGAGGCAGTTAATAAAGCTGTTTCTGAATTTGGAACAATTCATGGCTTGGTCAATAATGCCGGAGTCAATGATGGCGTAGGGCTTGAAAATGGGGATCCAGAGCAATTTATAAATTCTCTCAAAAAAAACCTCGTTCATTACTACGTCATGGCACAGGCCTGCTTACCTTATCTTAAAGAAAATAAGGGCGCAATAGTCAATATTGGTTCAAAGGTCTCTGTCACCGGTCAAGGTGGAACTTCGGCCTATGCTGCCGCCTGTGGAGGAAGAAATGCCCTTACACGCGAATGGGCGGTAGAATTACTTCCATATTCGGTTCGTGTCAATGCCCTCATGGTCGCTGAAAGTTATACTCCACTCTATGAAAAATGGATCAACACCTTCCCCAATCCTCAAGAAAAACTAAATCAAATCGAATCTAAAATCCCTCTAGAAAAAAGAATGACCACACCAGAAGAAATTGCCAATACGGTAGCTTTCTTACTGTCTGAAAAATCCAGCCATACCACTGGCCAATTGTTATATGTCGATGGTGGCTATGTTCATTTGGACAGATCACTAAACCAATTATCATGAAAAAACCCGTTGTATCAAAAGAAGTCTTATTGCCCTTTATCCTCATCACCTCCTTGTTTGCCCTTTGGGGTTTTGCCAATGCGGTAACAGATCCCATGGTTCAAGCTTTTAAAAAAGTACTTGAATTGTCCAATTCACAAGCAGCATGGGTACAAATGGCATTTTACGGTGGCTATTTTTGCATGGCCCTGCCAGCAGCATTGTTTGTAAGGAAATATTCCTACAAAGTAGGGGTGCTCATTGGTTTGGCACTTTATGCCGGCGGTGCGCTGCTGTTTTATCCTGCCGCCATTACGGAACAATTTTGGTTCTTCTGTCTGGGATTGTACATCCTTACCTTTGGTCTGGCTTTCTTGGAAACCACTGCAAATCCCTATATTTTGGCTATGGGGGATCGTTCTACCGCTACCCAGCGGCTCAATCTCGCTCAAGCTTTTAATCCATTGGGGCTCATTCTTGGCCTTCTGGTCGCCCAACAATTTGTTTTAAAAAAATTACAATCCGACAACATTGCGGATTTCACTACCCTCGATACCGCCAAAAAGGTAATGATCCGAACTGCCGATCTGATGGTCATTCGCGATCCCTACGTCATTTTGGGATTGGTTGTTATGGCAGTGTTTGTCTTGATCGCGGTCTCCAAAATGCCACAGGCCAAAGACGATGGAGAAATGGCACCGCTGAGTGCCACATTTAAAAGACTTTTTGAAAATATAAATTATCGGAACGGTGTCATCTCACAAGTGCTCTATGTCGGGGCTCAAATCATGTGTTGGACTTATATCTATCAGTACGCTGAAGCCATTGGTATTTCGAGTGAAAATGCCGCCAATTATCAATTCATTTGTTTTATTGTTTTCCTAATTGGCAGGGCCATCGGTACCTACCTACTGCGGTTTGTCAATTCGGGAAAACTCCTGCTCCAATTTGCTGTAATGGCAGGAATATGTGTTTTGGGAACTGTATTTATTGAAGGAATTATCGGACTATATGCCTTGGTGGGCATCTCCTTTTTCATGTCACTAATGTTCCCTACCATATATGGAATTGCCCTTGAGGACTTGGACGAAAAAGAATCTAAGATTGGAGCTGCCGGTTTGGTGATGGCCATTGTGGGAGGCGCTCTTATGCCCAAGCTACAGGGAATGATCATTGATCTGGGAGGAAGCGGTGTCAGTGACACGCAAATCTTGGGGGTATCTGAAGTCAATTTTTCTTTTCTACTGCCTTTATTGTGTTTTGTGTTCATTGCTTATTATGGTAATAACGTAGCCAATCAATCCTGATATGAAGAGATATTGTCTGGCGTTGGATCTTGTCAATGACCCATTGTTGATTGACCAATACATCGAACACCACAAAGCAGTTTGGCCGGAAATCATTGACAGCATCAAAGACAGCGGGATTCACGATATGCAAATTTTCCATGTCGCCAACCGACTTTTTATGATCATAGAAGTTCAAGAGGGTTTCAGCTTTGAAAAGAAAAACAAAATGGACCGTCAAAATCCCTATGTCATCAAATGGGAAGAACTGATGTCTACCTATCAAAAAACACTACCCATCGCTGAGCCCGGAGAAAAGTGGATATTGATGGAAAAAGTTTTTGATCTCAATACCCAATAAAAAATGATTCGTCTTATTTGTATTTTTTTGCTTGCTCTTTTGATCGCTTGTAATCCATCACCCAAAAAATCATCTGGAGAGGATTTACCTAACATATTATTTTTATTTGCAGATGACTACACCTATGATGCCATCCATGCTCTAGGTAATGATGTAATCCAAACCCCCAACTTGGACCGACTGGTGCGCCATGGTACTCACTTTACCCAAGCCTTCAATATGGGCGGATGGAATGGTGCTGTTTGTTTGGCTTCCCGAGCCATGATCATCACGGGTAAATCCCTTTGGGATGCCAAGAAAACTAGTGATCAATGGCACAATCAAAAAAACTTGGAGGCTACTGACCACAGTTGGGGTAAACTGATGGAACAAAAAGGCTACCAGACCTATATGACCGGCAAATGGCATGTGCCGATTGATCCCAAAAAGATTTTTCAGACGGTTCGAAACATCCGACCCGGTATGCCAAGAGATTTCTTTAAAAAAGAGGGTCGAAAGGGTTATGATCGTCCCAAACAAGGTCAAGTGGACACATGGAAGGCTGCCGATTCACTCAACGGTGGATTTTGGGAAGGAGGCAAACATTGGAGTGAAGTGATCAAAGATGATGCCTTGGACTTTTTGAAACAAGCAAATGACAAAGAGGCTCCTTTTTTTATGTATTTGGCTTTCAATGCGCCCCACGATCCACGACAGTCTCCTCAATCTTTTTTGGATCGCTACCCTTTGGAAAAAATACCACTACCCGAAAACTGGCTTCCGGAATACCCTTACAAAGATGCCATAGGAAGCCCTAAAACCCTAAGAGATGAAGCATTGGCACCATTTCCCAGAACCCCATTTGCCATCAAAACCCACATCAAAGAATACTATGCCATCATCTCCCATCTGGATGAGCAAATTGGTGAAATTTTAAAGGCATTGGAAGCATCGGGAAAGGCAAACAACACCTACATCTTTTTTACCGGTGATCATGGTTTGTCTGTCGGGAAACACGGGCTATTGGGAAAGCAAAGTATGTTTGATCACAGCGTAAGAGTCCCTTTGATTGTAACCGGGCCGGATATACCCAAAAACAAAAGCATTGATCATCAAGTTTATTTACAAGATATCATGGCCACCAGCTTGGAATTGGGAAATGTTTCACCACCTCAATCCATTGATTTCAAAAGCTTTCTAGGTCTAGTGAAAGGAAAAGAAACCTCCCCACCCTATCCCAATGGAATTTATGGTGCTTACATGGATTCTCAACGCATGATAAGAAAAGATGGGTACAAGCTGATGGTTTACCCAAAAATTAAAAAATTACTGCTTTTTGATTTGAAAAATGACCCACTGGAACAGCACGATGTTTCAGACAAAATACAACACAGAAATAGGGTCAAAAACCTATTTGAAAATCTATTATTACTCCAACGGAAACATAGCGACAGTATTGACCTGTCCGGTATTTTAGCACCCTAAATTTTGATGTTTAGCGGTAGCTTATTTTTTTGGGACTCACGTATTGTGTTAAAAAAATACTAATAATTGAATTTTAGCTATATTTGTTATATATATAGTAAATATATAACTAAACCAACCATGAGTCTCGCTGGCAAAGAAATTTTATGCAAAAGCTTAACCAAGCTCCTGTTTTTTTTTGCCTTTTTGCCTACCCACAACTCTCCGCCAACTTAGTTTTAGATATTGATGCCAATGAGTCATCGAGCTACGATGGTAGTGGTACTTTAATCAACGACCTCAGTTCAAGCGGCAATGATCTTAGGATTGTTAATAATGTGACTCACGAGGTCGAATCCAACGGTTTTTTAAGTTTTAATTTTACAGGAAGTGCAAATTATCTAAAGCTTAACGCCAGTCCTTTTAACAATTTTTCTAGTGGAACTTCTGATTACACCATTGTGTTGCTGATCAATGGATCGGCATCCTCATACAATCAACACCTGGTGAGTCTTGGCAGGTCATCCAATGGTTTTAATGGTGAGTATATATTTGAAAAAACTGCCAATGGTAAATTGAAGTTTTGGGATTATTACAATGGTTATGGATTTAGTGATAGTAGTTCCTCAGAGTCTTTTCAGACTTTAAATTCAAATTCGTGGAATCATATCGTTTTTGTTAAATCCGGTACTACCGGAAAATTTTTCTTCAATGGAGTTTTGGATCGAACCTTTTCGGCGATAAAAAATGTTTCAAATTTTCGCAGTTCATATTTTTATGTCGGTGGTGATCTTAGAGACAGCGTAGACTGGTTTGATGGCAAAATTTCCTTGCTCAGAATTTATACTGATGCCTTAAGCGATGATAGGGTCATGGGGGAGTATTTAACCTCTCAATTGAAAACCGAATTTTTACTCAATACAACCTCCTCCAACAGTATTTTGTCTCCCAACAACGGATGGATAAGTTCAACAGGTTCTTTCCAGGCATTAAGCGGTAATTCAGGAAGTCATCCCTACCTCGGTGAAAACAACCTCATTTTTGCATATCTAGACAACAGTTATATTTACAAAGATTTCAATATCACTTCCGGAAGTTCGAATGTAAGTGTAGAGGTAGATTACATCAAGAGGGTCACACCCGATACCGGAAAGGTCAATTTAATCTTCTACAATGGCAACAGCCAAATTTCTTCTCACCAAGGTAGCTTATTAACTGCCGGATCTTCTTCCCAAACTTTCTCAACTACAATAAGCGTTCCTACCAATGCCGACAAAGTAAGGGTAGAATTGAAACAGATCAATGAAGCAGAATATTGGGCGGGAAACTATGGTTTTAGATTTTCTAACTTTAAAATTTATGGTGTAGAAAATGGATCAACTTCATCAAATGCGATCCTTGATACTACTGCCCCGACGGTCTCCCTCTCTTCTACTCCCAGCAACACCACTTTTTCTTCCCAATCACAGGTTTCTTCTGTAGTTCACGTTTCAGCGGTTTTTTCTGAACCCTTGAGTTCTTCCCCTACCCTTTCCATCAAGGAACTCGACTATCCAAAGACCCTATACATTTCGGATTATTCAAACAATCAAATTGCGATTTTAGTGAGCAACAATAGATTTGATGACATCACAAGGGATTCAAAATCACTTGTTGGCAAAAGGTTCAGACTAGTTTCCTCGGGCGTAACCTATACTTTGTCCAGTCAATTAAGCCAAAGTGATAGTTGGGTACTCTTCTCCACCACTCCCGAATTTACCCCCGGACAATCTAGTGCTGGTGGAGATACGGCTGTCGTATTTTTGGGGGACGAATTGCTCAGTAGTGTGCCACTAAATTTGACTGACAGTGCCTCCAACACCTATGGCTACTCATGGCCAATATCCTCAACACTAAAATATGCCAGCATCACTGTGTCTGCAACGGATCAAGCCGGAAACATCTATTCTGGTTCGGATAGCATCACCTTGACCATAGACAATGTAAAACCGCTGTTGGAAAACTTATCATCATCAGAATCTGACGGACTGACCAATTATATTGTCAACAGTTCGAGTCCAATCACATTTGCCGCAACCTTCTCCGAACCCATGTCAACTCCCCAAATTTCAATCACGGAAGTCGCCTCAGCGGTCAGCTCAAATTCCTCCAACACAAATGTCTTATCCTCATTGATGACCCCATCTTCTAATTCTGGTGATAATCTTTGGAATTATACCTGGAATCCCTCCAGTTCCATCCAAACGGAAACCTTTTTAGTAAGTGTTTCCGGAACTGACTTGGCCGGAAATCCTTATGACGGTCAGTTTGAAAACATTGTTCGCATTCAAGAAATCATGATTGATGTGGACAATGTAAATCCAACCGTTGATATAACATCATCAACATTCAATGACACTTCTACATCCACCATTATAGCAACTTTTAGTGAGCCTATGATTTTTTCACCTAGTATTAATATTTCCGGGTTGGTGACCAACCTGATGATGTCCCTGATCACATCAACCCATTTATCTACCGAGGATTTTTCAATTACAGACTATGGAGATAACATGATCGCATTGGGGAGTAATAATTGGTCAACCATCTTTGGAAATAATTTTTCCTCTGACGATCTCAATGGATACACCCTCGAAATTGATGGTGTGGATTATCTAATTTCTGAAATTAAAAGTGGGGATCAAGACGCCTCCTCTTATTGGTGGTATTTTGGAACAACTCCCGAATATACTCCCGGTTACAGTTTGGATGGCAACAAAAAAGTAGTGGTAAAAGCTCCCAACAGCTCAGATCATTTAAGGTCATGGAGGTCCGATTTTAATTTAAGTCAAATACAAAGTTCTACTTTCAGTTATTCAATTTCCGGGGCAGATCTCGCCGGAAATCAGATCCAGCAATCATTTTTAGGGTTGATGAATCAGGGAACTCTTTTCCATTATGATTTTTCTGACACCAATACCCACAGCGGTCAAACCGTAAATGATTTATCGGGTAACAACAATAGTGGAACCATTAGGGGTAGTAGTAATGTCTATTATGATGGTTCGGAAAATGCATTCCGCTTTGATGGGTCAAGTGGCGATTCTGGAGTTGCTATCTCCAATCTCAACTATGTTACAGGGGACACAGATCAATTGGAAAATTTTACGATAGAGGCAAAAATAAAAGCACAGTCCGAAAGTGGCACTAAACAGAGAATAATCCTTTCATTTGATAGAAGTGCTGTTTTTAGATTTTCAATTGGTAATGACAATAGCACAGTCAAATCTCCTGCCGCAGGAAAACTTGCATTAGCGTTTACCAATTCTGATGGAACTCACGATAAATATGACGCAGGATTCAATGGGGATTTGAGGGATAATCAGTGGCATGACGTTATGATACGATTTGAGGCCAATAAACCTTATGGCCTTAATTATTATGTTGATGGTGTGCTCACCTATTCCGACCCTACTGCTTATGCTCCTATTAGCGATCATTCCACATCAGAAACGCCCAGATATGGGGTTGTTGGCAATGGAAGTGAATTGAGCTCTCCAACGGGGAGTACGGGTCCAAATGATACTTTCTATGGATGGATCAGAGAAATAAAAATGAGCCATTATACCGGGAGCTCCACCCCTACTGACATTCTTTTGAGCGCCACATCGGTTACCGAAAATGTTTCCGATACTTTTCAGGTGGCTACATTAACCGCCAGTGACAACGACATCAGTGACGTTCATTCGTTTTCATTGATTGACAGCAATGATTCTAGGGATGATGACAATGGAAGTTTTACCATCAGCGGAACCAGCCTTATCATCAATAACTCCCCGGATTATGAAACAAAATCGAGCTATAATATCTACATCAATGTCAATGATGGAACCCATGATTTCGCCAAGGCATTTACGGTAAGTGTTACTAATGTTAATGAGCCTCCATCAGATCTGGGTTTTACTGAAGCTGAAATTGTCACCAATGGACTTATTCTCCATTTGGATGCATCCAATTCTAATTCCTATCCGGGATACGGATCAACATGGTTTGACATCAGTGGAAATAATAACGATGCTACCATTAATGGGCCAACATTTTCAAATTCACAAATCAAACACTTTGTATTTGATGGATCTAACGATGAGATAGCATCAATGAATTTATCCAGCTATTCTGATTTAACTATTGAAATTTGGTACGATGACAATAGAACTTCTGGACAATATGATTTGTTGACCTATAACGGAAATTCAGGAAGCTATACTTTTTCAAATAACAATTTTAGAACAGACGGAAACGGACTTGGAGCAGCAAATTATTCTGGGATCAATCAGATTTCAAACCAGTGGGTCAGATTTGTTTATGTCAAAAACTCCAAAGTATACATCAATGACTCTGTGACGAATAAATCAAGTGGGAATGACAATCCCTACGGTCAACTGAAAATTGGTGATGCAAGGTCGGATGTAGGACAACACTGGGATGGTAAAATTGCCTTAGTGAGGGTTTACAATAGAAATTTAACAGATCAAGAAATATCCAAGAATTACGATGCGTTCAATGCAGTTGTAAACAATATTCAATCTACATCAGCTACAGCTACATCCACTTCAATTGACGAAGGATTATCTATAGGCACTTTAGTGGCCAATTTAACAGCCACAGATTCTGATACATCAAACTTAAGCTACAGTCTGGTTTCTGGAGACGGCAATAACGATCAGCACAATTCCTACTTTACTGTGTCTGGTACTTTATTGTTAATCAACAACGCGAATATTGATTATAAGATTACCCCCAGTTTAAATATTCATCTTCAAGTGAGTGATGGTGATAATACCCTTTCCCGAGCATTTGTTATCAATGTAAAGGATAAAACCCCACCCAGCCTGAATTTAACCGATAATTCCAACAACCGAGTAGTAAAAAACACCGACTCTGTCACCATAACTGCCGATTTTTCAGAGGCTTTGATATCAACGCCTACCTTTTCCATCACAGGTATAGCTACTGATGTTCTAATGACAGCTACAAATTCTGCTACCCAATGGACCTACACTTGGTATGTCTCAAGCTCTATTGAGAAAAAGGTTACAGCGACAGCCAGCGGAACAGACCTAGCCGGGAATCAATACAGCGGAAATGAGAGTATTACCTTTAGAATTGACAATACTGCGCCCACTGTAACACTGACAGATAATGATTCTGATAATATTGTAAAAAACTCAGATGTTGTAACTATAACTGCCCATTTTTCCGAGGATCTGATTTCAGCTCCAACTATCTCTTTAACTGGAATTGTATCAGATGCCCTTATGACATCTAGTTTATTTAGCGTTGATAATTATTGGCGTCAAAACATGAGTGGTGTTGTAGAGGAGCCCAATAATTCTGGTGGAAGTGAAAATTACGCATACTTTGGTATGATATACACAGAGAATCATCCTCAGCAAGATCAATTAGTGTTTGTAGATTACTCTGGTGGTGGAGACGCTTTGAGATGGATGATTGAAGCTCCATCAGATTCACAATTTTCAGATCCAAACACCTACACATATATTGACTCTTTCAATGGAAAAGATTATTTCATATCAAACACTGATACAAATGTAATAGAGGGAAATAATGGGTTATTAGAGACTATTGATCAAAATGCTAATATTGAACTTTTAGTGATTGAAACAGTAAATGAGTTTGAATATTTGGCTCAGCAATTTAGAACAAACACTGTTTTGAAGGAAAACAGACCCTATATTTTGGGTCTTATTCAAGATACAAGTGCCAATGATTATTCAGAGCCATCAGGGGGTTGGAGGTGGTTGAACCCAGAACAAAATTACTCTTTCACGTGGGTTGTTACCAGTACCAATGATGGGCAGATTTCGGCTAACGTTAGTGGGAAAGATCTTGCCGGTAATGATTATAACGGAAATGATAGTATTTCATTCTCCATTGACAACACAAATCCTGTTGTAAACCTCTCAAGTAATGATGCAGATAATATCGTAAAGAATGGTGACAGCATAGTGATCAATGCTACCTTCTCCGAATCATTGATGGCAACCCCCACACTTTCCATCTCAGGTATAATTACCGATATTGAAATGAGTCCCACAAATACCGCTAACAATTGGACCTATAGTTGGAGTGTATCTGTCACCGCAGAAGGACAGATCACAGCCTCAGTAAGTGGAACAGACTTGGCCGGAAACACACTTTCTGACACTGCATCAAATAGTATAATCTTTACTGCCGATTTAGCAGGCCCTAGTGTTACAATCAGTCATAATGAGGCTGACAACACAATATCAAACTACGAAAAATCAAACCTTCAAAATTTCACCATTACTGCCGATTTTTCAGAAGCTGTACTTACCCCAACCATCCTGTTTTCGGGAGGTCCGTCATCTGTGAATATTAATGCGCCAATGACGCTCATTTCAGGAACCAATTCCCAAACATGGAATTACGATTTGGTCTTAAAAAATCTCCCCGATGGTAATTACGATCTCACCGGGATTGTTTCTGGAACTGATTTGGCCGGTAATCCAATTTCTCAATCCAACACCATCACCCTTAATGTCGATACGCAAATTCCCACAGTAATATTATCCCACAATTTGCCATCATACAGAAATAACAGAGCTGCCAAAAGTGATGTGATAACGGCTTATGCCGAATTTTCAAAAGCCATGACACCCAGCCCCAGAATAACCATCACCGGAATTGTATCCGGTGCAAATATGACCAGTGCAAGTTCATCCGGAACTTTTTGGGAATACACTTTTAACGCTTCTTCTATTTCACCCACAACCAACATCAGTGTTGTGGCAACTGATACAAGCGGAAATTTTTATTCCAATCAAAATGATTCCATTACGATAAGCCTGGATTATACCGCCCCATCGGTGGAAAGTTTTGAAATGATCGATAACAACACCTTATCGATCCGCTTTAGTGAAGCTGTTTTTTCACAGCTTTCAACTCAAACGTCAAGTCTGGTAAACAATAATTTTTATGCCACGATTCAGCCAATATCCATAGAAAATAAAGTGCAAACTGGTGATATTTCATCAACTTTTGATTATTCAAATACACTCTCAGGTGATGTATCTTCAACCATTTCATCACCTCTAATGAAAGACGTTTTAATTCCGTCAGCAATTAGTTCAAGTGAGAATGACAAAAGGTTTGATTTAACATTTAATGACCTGAAACAATACACTGGTATTATTTCCCTACACATTTCAAAACCCATATACGATTTGGTGGGTAACTCCATTGATCAGCTCCCCTCCTCTACTGCTCTAAAGTTGTTTTTTGACAGTGATGAAGACGGAGTCGTTGATGCTTTGGATCAATGTCCGGACACACCCAAAGATGAAATTGTAGATTCGGATGGTTGTATCAGGGTGATTAATGATACCGACGGAGACGGGCTATTGGACGATGAAGATCCTGATGATGACAATGATGGACTTTCGGATAAAGAAGAAGAAAAAATTGGTAGTGACCCACTATTGCCTGATACTGATTCTGACGGACTAAATGACCTTGAGGAAAGTGAAACGGGTACCAATCCCACCAAAGCCGATACCGATGGGGATACCTACAATGACACAGATGATTTATTTCCTCTAGATCCCGAAGAATTCAAGGACAATGACAAAGATGGAATAGGAGACAATGGAGATGAGGATGATGATAATGATGGCTCTTTGGACTTTGATGAAAAAATATATGGTACAGATCCATTAAAACCAGATACCGATGGAGATGGACTCACCGATGGTCAGGAAAATGTCTTGGGTACCGATCCCAAAGATCAAGACACGGATGACGATGGATTATTAGATGGTAATGATCCTTTCCCATTTGATCCATTTGAAATAGCTGACTTAGATCGTGACGGCATCCCCGACGATATAGATGACGACGATGATGGGGATAATGTAAAAGATGCTGTAGAGATTGGACTCGGCACTGATCCCAGAAACCCTGATACAGATGGTGATGGGCTAAACGATGGTAGTGAATTATTGAGAAATACAAACCCTAAAAATGCTGATACCGACAAAGACGGAACCATTGATCCTGATGACCATTTTCCTCTTGATCCATTTGAAGATACCGACTCAGATCGAGATGGATTGGGTGATTATATGGATATAGATGACGACAACGACGGTGTTACCGACATTGAAGAGCTCTCTCGCAGAACCGACCCTAAAAATGCAGACAGTGACGGGGATGGACTTACCGATTTTGAGGAAGTAACCTTGGGCACAGATCCCAGAAAAGTTGATACCGATAACGACGAGGTTCCAGATGGTGTAGAAAACGACCAAGGTACTGATCCTCTAAAAAAGGATACCGATGGCGATGGAATCCCTGACGGTGAAGACAAAATGCCAAACAATGCAGATGAGGACTTTGACAATGACGAGGATGGAATTGGAGACAACAAAGACCCCGATGATGACAATGACGGATCACTGGATACTGATGAAATAATCAACGGAACAGACCCCAACGACCCCGACACAGACAATGACGGATCAAACGATGGAGAAGAGTCTGAACGAAATACTGATCCCTTAAACCCTGATAGTGATCAAGACGGTATTCTGGATGGTGATGACGACTTCCCATTAGATCCCAGTAGATCTGATGATGCTGATGGTGATGGCATTCCCGATGATGAAGATCCCGATGACGATAATGACGGATTACTCGATGAGGAAGAAGAACTCATTGGAACCAATCCAGAAAAACCTGACACCGACGATGATGATTTAAATGACTTTGAGGAAGTCGAATTAGAAACAGATCCATTCAACCCAGACACTGACGGTGATGGAGTTTCGGATGGTGAAGAGCAAATTTATTTCACCGACCCATTGAACCCTGATACAGATGATGATGGACTCAATGATGGATTAGAAATTCTGAAAAAAACAGATCCAAATAATCCTGACTCTGACAATGATGGAACACTCGACGGTTTTGACCAACTTCCACTAAATGCTGGTGAAAGTCGAGACAATGATGGTGACGGAATTGGAGATGATGAAGATGACGACGATGACAATGACAAGGTCGCTGATGTGGACGAAATAAAAATTGGTACCAACCCTCTCGATCCCGATAGTGATGGTGATGGATTGAGTGATGGTCAGGAAGTAGACAGAAGAACAGATCCCAACAAGGTTGACACCGATGGTGACGGAGTAGACGACAAAGAAGACAATTTTCCATTGGATGAAAATGAGTATTTAGACTCTGACAAAGATGGAATTGGAGATGTATCAGATCAAGACGATGATAACGATAATATATCGGATGATGACGAAATCTTGTATGGAACAGACCCTCTCAATTCTGATTCTGATTCAGATGGATTAAAAGACGGGGAAGAACTGGATAAAGAAACAGATCCGCTCAATCCGGATACTGATGCAGACGGATCACCGGATGGAAGTGACGATTTCCCATTAGATCCCAATATCTCTGTCGACTCTGATCGAGATGGAGTATCTGATGAAAAAGAAAAACAAATTCGAACCAATCCCGAAAATCCAGATACAGATGGTGATGGAGTCACTGATGGAGAAGAGTTAGATCAAGGTTCGGACCCACGAGACATCGACTCAGACGATGATGGGATCATGGATGGTGAAGATGACCTTCCCCAAGACCCTACCGAAACAGTAGATACGGATGGGGATGGTATTGGTGACAACACAGACACAGATGATGATGGTGACGGAATTGAAGATGCAATAGAAACTGAGAAAGGAACAGATCCAAAAAAATCTGATACTGATGAAGATGGATTGAATGATTTTACTGAGGAAGAATTAGGAACCGACCCCCTAAAAGAAGATTCAGATGACGATGGTCTCAGTGATGGTGAAGAAATTGAAATCGAAACAGACCCTCTCAATGAAGACACAGATGGAGATGGTACCATTGATGGTGAAGACCAGCTGCCACTAGATGCCGAGGGGAGTAACGACAATGACAAGGATGGTATTAAGGACGAAGAAGATCCTGATGATGATAATGATGGTCTTGAAGATGTTGATGAAGAGGTTCAAAATACTGATCCTCTAAACCCCGATTCCGATGGGGATGGTATTTTGGATGGAAAAGAAATTGAGTTGAATTCCAATCCAAACAACCCTGACACGGATGGAGATGGATTAGATGATGGGGTTGAACTTGCAAAATCAACCAACCTCAATAGTAATGACTCTGACGGGGATGGTATTAAAGATGGTGTGGATGCATTCCCACTGGATCCTTATGAAAATATAGACACTGATGGAGATGGCATAGGAGATGATGATGATTTAGACGATGACAACGATGGACTATCGGATGTTACAGAAGCTAAATATGCTACAAATCCTTTAAATCCAGATACGGATGACGATGGACTCAGAGACGGCGAAGAAATAAGACTCAACACCGACCCACTAAGAAAAGATTCCGATGGAGATCAAACGCTGGACGGTGATGATGATTTCCCACTCAATCCAGATGAAGATACCGATACCGATTATGATGGCATCGGAAACAACACCGATACAGATGATGACGATGATGGAGTAATTGACCTAATCGACAATTTCCCCACAGATGGATCAGAAGTAAACGATATCGATAATGATGGTGTTGGAAACAATGCAGATGTCGATGACGATAATGATGGAATTAATGATTTTACAGAATTACAGTTCATTGCCATTCTTCAACCTGTCGACGTTTCTTTTCCCGTAACGAGTACCAATACTCAAACTTTAGAAGATCGACGTGGATTATCCAATCCATTTAGAGGAGTAGGAAAATGGAAAATCAGAAAGCAAATCTCCGGAGGAGCAGATGCCCATCTGTTTACAGTTAAGTATGGAGAGCCCGGTGCCAAGCAAAATTATGATGATTACTCACAACGAACAATTATCAACAGAAGTAGAGATGACGATGATATCGGTGGAAATGGAAATGGTGACGGTGGAGATGGAGATGAAGAGGAAGAGGAAGATGATGAATACAAAGATGAGTCAGAAGGTATATTGGCCTTTATTGACCCTCCAGATCTAAACGATCCCCAAGATCACAACAAGGACGGAATTTATGAAGTTGTTCTTGGTTATGTCAATACCGAAATGGGAGACACAGATGTACCCATTCCCGATACTCCGGTGAACCTTGTCATATCAGACACAACCTCTCTGGACATAGCCATCCTCAAAACCACCCAAACCCCCATTGAGGAAGTAGATCCTGACCTTATTCAATCTGATACTGATGCAGATGGAGTGGTCAACTCCATTGATGAGGATGATGACGGTGACGGTATTGATAGTCGATTTGAAGCCACAAAAGTTAATATTTTCTCTTCTCGGAGTGGAAATGGAAGAAGATTAAGATCTGACGATTTTGATGGAGATGGTATTGTGGACTCCCTCGACCCAGATGATGAGAACGATGGAATTTTCACCAAGTACGAAAATCCGGATCCAAATGGAGACCGAAGTGCCGAGGATGCACAAGATACCGATGGAGATGGTTATCCTGATTATATCGACAATGATGACGATGGAGATGGAATTCTGACCATCCTCGAGGGTACAGATCAAAATTTTGATGGAAATCCTGAAGACTCTATAGATTCTGACCTGGATGGTATCTACGACTATATCGACTTCGACGACGACAACGATGGAATACCTACATCCCTTGAATTGGGTGATGAAAGAGAATATCGAGATTCTGATTTCGATGGAATACCGGATTACTTAGATACAGACGATGATGGTGATGGAATCTTAACCCGATTAGAGATAGACCCAGAGGCTGTGGATTTCCCATCCAGATTGATTGATTTGGACAAAGATGGCATACCCAATTATCTTGATCGAGACGATGATGGTGATGGCAAGCAAACCATCGACGAAGACACTAATTTTAATGGAAATCCTGCAGACGATGATCTTGACGGTGACGGTCTGTTCGACGCTTATGATTCCTTGACCATAGATTGTGATGAAGATGGTGTGGTAGATGAATTGGATGCTGATAACTGTAATCCATATAACGATACTGATGGTGATGGATTTGCAAATATTGATGAAATCAGTTGTGGTGCCGACCCTTACAATTCGCTCAGTCTGTGTGCAGACTATGCATCAATTGGATTAAAAATAACTGACTTTTTCTCACCCAATGGAGACGGAATAAACGATCAATGGGCAGACGATTCATTTTTGCGTTATCCCGACAATGAAGTATGGATCTATAACAGATCGGGACAATTGATTTTTAACCAGATTAATTATCAAAACAATTGGTCTGGACAATTCAACAATGAGGATCTTCCCGAGGGAAGTTATTATTACTTAATCGATTTTAACAGAAGTGGTAATCCCGATTATCAGGGCATTGTCTATTTAGCTAGATAATAAATGATTTTACGTTATCTGTTTTTTTTATTTCCTCTAGCACTATTTTGTCAGCAAGATGGCTATCTCTCGCTCTATTCCTTCAATATGAATTTGATCAACCCTGCTTATGCAGGGTCCGAAGGAAGTCATGTTTTTTCTCTGACATCGAGAAATCAATGGAACACCATTGAAGACAGTCCACAAACTACAGGGTTTTCATATTCCATGGCGAGGAGCAATAACGTGGGACTTGGAATATCAATCATCTCTGACAAAATTTTTATAGAAAATCAAACAATGATAACCCTTGATTTCTCCTACAAACTCACCTTGGGCAATGACAGTGCGGTATTTCTAGGAATCAAAGGAGGTGGTAATTCATACAGTGCAGACCCGACCCCTCTTTTGGGTTTTACCACTATTCCTGATCCAGCCCAAAAATCCTTAAGCAGGTTTAACCCCAATATGGGGGTAGGTTTTTTGTTTAAGATGGGTAGTGTTTGGGTGTCCGGCTCCATGCCCAGATTGTTCAACTCAAAAAGGGATGAAGACATCCAAATTCAATCCAGAGATCGCATCCACATCTACTTTGCCGGAGGCACCCAATTCAATATCAATGAAGATTTTGCAATCAAACCCAACCTAATCTACAGGAAAGGAAAAGGACTTCCCAATTCCATTGATTTCGGGAGTTGGGTTTCATATCTCAACAAATTTGACATTGGAATTTCCTTTAAATCGGGCTCTGTTTTTTCATTTCTTGCCTCCGTTGGTTTGGGGGAAAATATTTCCGTCGGTTATGCTTATGACACCTATAGGGATGCA
The DNA here is from genome assembly GCA_041254175.1 of Flavobacteriaceae bacterium. Lineage (GTDB taxonomy): Bacteria > Bacteroidota > Bacteroidia > Flavobacteriales > Flavobacteriaceae > UBA8316. Next base: position 21,910 of record JBESZM010000081.1, read on the forward strand.
GCTCTGTCAGGACTCAACCTCAACGGTCATGAACTTGCCATTCGTTTTAATCTTGGGGAAGCTCCCGAAAAAATCGAAACCGAAGAAGAAACTCAAGAAGAATAGTATATAAATGACTGCGTATATTACAATAAAAGCCTTCTTCAGTTTAAAAAAATAAAGTAGCTTTAGTTTAAGAAAAGATTGAATGGACCAGATCATCAATTATTTTGAAAACATTCCTACCCTGCATCGCAGTTTATTAATTGTAGGAGGAATCAGTTTTTTTTGGTTTCTAGAGGGGTCATTTCCATTGGTTCAGTTCAACTACAAAAAGTGGCACCATGCCCTTCCCAATTTCTTTTTTACACTGACCACCATTCTCATAAACTTGTCAATGGCATTTTTACTTTTGAACACCTCTGACTGGACCATAGACAACAATTTTGGATTATTGCAATGGATTCCAGAATTGCCCCTTTGGGGTGAAGTGATTGTGGGGGTTTTGCTATTGGATTTTGTCGGAGCATATCTACCCCACTATATCGAACATCAGATCAAACCTTTGTGGATGATTCATCTGGTTCACCATAGCGACCCCAATGTAGACACTACGACCGCAAACAGACATCATCCGCTCGAAAGCGTTGTAAGATTTCTCTTTACACTGTTGGGTGTTTTTATTTTGGGGACTTCTATCGGCATTGTCATGCTCTACCAAGCCTTGTCATTGGTATCTACCCAGTTCAACCACGCCAACATCAGATTACCTAAAAAGCTTGATCGGTGGATCAGTTATTTTTTGGTCTCTCCCGACATGCACAAAATTCACCACCACTTCCGTTTGCCCTATACCGATACTAATTATGGGAATATCTTCTCCATATGGGACAGACTGTTTGGAACCTTCAGCAACTACGATCGGGAAAAAATTGTCTACGGAGTAGATGTTTTTCCTGATGAGAAAAAAAACACTCAAATAACAAGTTTACTAAAACAACCTTTTGAAAAGTATCAAAGGCCGACCATGGAACAAATGGATTAGTCTAAGTCCTGCAACACTTCCAGCATTTGTGCAATAGGATGCTCTGTCTGGGTGCCACTCTCCATATTTTTTAATACAAAAACTTCTTTTTGCATTTCTTCTGAACCTAGGATCACAACATAAGGGATGGATCGTTGGTTGGCGTAATTCAACTGTTTTTTCAATTTGACAGGCTTGGGGTAAAGTTCACAGGCAAATTGGTTGTCTCTCAGTTTTGTCAACTGGTCAAAACAAAAACCAACCGAGTCATCCCCAAAATTTGAAAACATGAGTTTTGTTTTTTCGTCTAAGTTAGAGGGAAATAGATTCAATTCCTCCAAAACCAAAAAGATGCGATCAAACCCAAAAGAGATGCCAAATCCACTGGTGTTTTTGAGTCCAAATAAATCGGTGAGCTTGTCATAACGACCTCCTCCGCCAATGGAACCCATCTTAATCCCTTCAGGGGGCATGACCTCCAGTATCAATCCGGTGTAGTAATTCAATCCTCTTGCCAAGGTAACATCAAATCTGAGAGACACGGCATTCAGGGATTGTCGATTCAATTGGTCGTAGATAAACTTTAACTCTTCAATGCCTTCTTCTGCTATTTCAATCCCCTCTAAAGCTTTAGCAACAGTCGTTAGTTGGGTTTCAAAATCCCCCTCTAAGGAAAGGAAAGGTTTTAGACGCTCAATGGCAATGGATGTAAACCCTTTGGACTGAAGCTCTTTGATGACCCCATCCTTACCAATTTTACTCAACTTATCCAATGCCACGGTAAAGTTTATCAATTGAGATTCAGCCCCAATACACTGGGCTACACCGGCAAGGATTTTACGGTGATTGAGATGAACTTGAACATCTTTAAGATCAAGCTTAGAGAAAACCCGATCATAGAGCAGTACACCTTCCACCTCTTGCCATAGCGATCGCTCTCCTACCACATCGGCATCGCATTGTAAAAATTCTTGAAATCTCCCGTGTTGGGGACGATCGGCTCGCCACACCGTTTGGATTTGATAACGTCGAAATGGAAATACAATATCGTTTTGATATTGGGCCACATAACGGGCAAAAGGAACTGTGAGATCGTAACGAAGGGCTTTTTGGGACAGCGAATTGGAAAATTTGGCCAATTCCTCTTTTTGCAATGCCTGCAAATCGGCATTTTTAACCTTGTCTCCAGAGTTTAATATTTTAAAAATCAATCGATCCCCCTCTTCGCCATATTTACCCAATAAAGTTTCAGAACGCTCAAAAGAAGGAGTTTCTATGGGTTGAAATCCAAAGTTCTCAAAAACTGCCGTCAACTGAGCTTTCAAATAATTTCTCTTTGAAATATCAGCAGGTGAAAAATCACGAGTTCCTTTAGGTATGGATGGTTTTACGGTCGACATATTCTGCGGGTCTATAGCAAAGATCAAACAATTCTAATTATTTTGAAAGAAAACTTTTTAAGTCCTCATAGGTTTTTCCATCTGAAACGGTGGCCCCTTGGCTCATCAGTTTAAACTTTTCGGATTTAGAATCATCTGGAAAAGACCGACTGGACTCAAAAATGGTAACCCGGGGGTCTGATAAATTCTCGGATAACCACAGTTTATAATCTTTTTGCATCAATGATGGACAGTCCTCATCCACACGAATCAAAATCAAATCAATCTGAACATCTATGCATTTGAATAAAAACAAATGATGGTCACTTCTGTTTTCGAGATAAGCAATTTTGTCGAGAGATTGATCCCATACCATATCACTAAAGAGGTCCAATAGTTCATCCGTGAGAGTAGGATTTTCTGTTTTGATTTGATCCCACTTGATTTTATCGATGGATTGAGACGCAAGAAAAATGGAAAATTCCTCGTGAAGACTTTTAAATTGTTCCTTGGACAAACGGGCGTATTTCATAAAATCAAATCAAAAAAAAACCCCACTCGAGGTGGGGTATGGAAATCTTTGAAAAATTATTTTTTCTCCGGGATAATTTCGAAAGGAAATTGAATAGATACCTCTCTGTGGAGTCTGATTTTTGCCTCATAACTTCCCAAACGCTTTATGTTTTTTCCGGGAATAGCAATGGCATTTTTATCAATTTCGTGACCCTGAGCTTCAAAAGCTTTAATCAAGTCTACAGCAGAAACGGATCCAAATAACTTGTCTCCACTCCCAACCTTAGAAGGGATCTTAACCACTAGAGCCATTAGCTTTTTTCCCAAGGCTGTGGCATCGTCAATGATCTTTTTCTCTTTGAAAGCTTTTTGTTTTAGGTTTTCAGCCAATACTTTTTTGGCTGAGGCGGTAGCCAATACTGCCTTACCTTGAGGGATCAAATAGTTTCTCCCATATCCGTTTTTGACTTTTACTAAATCATCTTTAAAGCCAAGATTTTCTATGTTTTCTTTTAATATAATTTGCATGACTTAAAGATTTTATTTGAGAAGGTCACCTACATAAGGCATCAAAGCCAAATGACGTGCTCTTTTGACAGCTACTGAAACTTTTCTTTGATACTTAAGAGATGTTCCCGTAAGACGTCTGGGTAATATTTTACCTTGCTCATTGACAAATTTCAAAAGGAAATCAGGGTCCTTATAATCGATATACTTAATACCTGATCTTTTGAATCTACAGTATTTCTTTTTGGTGTTGGTGTCTATATTAAGAGGGGTTAAATACCGGATTTCCCCTTCTTTTTTACCACTGGATTGTTCATCAATTTTTGACATCTTACTTAAGCTTTAACTTTAGATTTAATTCTTTTTCTTCTTTTCTCGGCCCACTCTTGAGCGTGAACATCAAGTTTAACCGTTAAAAAACGCATCACTCTCTCGTCTCTGCGAAATTCAACTTCTAAAGCATTGATGACTTCACCCTCACCTTCGAACTGTAACAAATGGTAAAAACCACTGTTTTTGTTTTGGATGGTGAATGCAAGTTTCTTAAGTCCCCAATCTTCTTTGTGAACAATTTTACACTTTTGGGACTCCAAAAGTGATTCATACTTTTTGACTGCCTCCTCTATCTGAGTTTCAGACAGAACGGGATTTAAGATGAAGACAGTTTCGTAATGACTCATATAATATTATTTTTAGGAAGTGCAAAAATAAGTGAATCATTAAATTACACCAAGAGATTCATTGTTTTTTAGATTTTTTTTTTAAATTTGGTATAGTAATAGTAAATAATTTAGCCCCGTTATGAAACTAAAGTACATATACATTGACTCCAATCCCGTAGATCGACTACATTTTCTACAAGTTTTAAAACATTTTCCCGAAATTATTTTAAAAGCGGAATTTTCCGATGCGGTTAATGCAAAAGAATATCTGAACTACAATGCAATTGATTTTGCCATTGTCACTTCTGATCTTCCCGTTTACAATGGTTTTGAATTTGTGGACCAGCTCAAAGACGATATAGAAATCATCTTACTTACCAAAACTCCAATGGATGCCATCAAGTCTTATGAAAAGGGTTATCTGGATTGTTTGCTTAAACCCGTCACTAAAGACCGATTCAAAAACTCAATTGATCGACTTGTCAACAAATTGGAATGCTTAAGGGTCATTCGGGAAAAGAAAGAGCACATGGTTCATTTCAAATGCAATTTTAAATCAGAAAAGCTTCAGGCAAACAACATCCGTTGGATCGAAGCCATGGGAGATTATGTAAAAGTGGTGACCAAAAACAAAAACTACATGGTACTCTCTACCATGAAATCCTTTTTAAATAAACTTCCTGAAAATCAATTTATTAGGATTCATAAATCCTATATTGTCAATCTCAAAAAAGTAGTCAACTACACCACCAGGAATGTAAATACCGATGGGGAAATACTGCCTCTAAGCCGCAAACAAAAGGGCGCTTTCAAAGAGAATTTTCTCAATTTTCAATAAGGATCAACGTCCAGATTAACTTTACAAGATCTAAATATTGCGATTGACTCAAAACGATCTAATGTTTTTTTGATGATTTGTTTTACCCGATCCCGAGACTGACTTGCCGAAATTTTTACTAAAATCTGCATCCTGTAACGGTTTCTGACTCTTGCTATAGGGGGAAAAACAGGTCCTAGTATTTGACCGTAATCCGATTGAAGCAAGACATTGACAATCCACTGACTTGCTTTTTTTACTGTTTCCATATCGCTGTGATTGACCACTATCCTTATGAGTCTGTTGTAAGGAGGATAATGGTATTCTTTTCTGTCTTTCAATTGTTGATTGAGCATCTGATCATAATTCCCCTTAATCACCTGCTGTATAATGGGGTGATGAGGCTGGTAGGTTTGGATCAATACTTTCCCCCTCAATGCTTTTCTTCCGGCCCTCCCCGCCACCTGACTTAGCATTTGATAGGTTCTTTCGTGAGCTCTAAAATCAGGGAAATTCATCAGATGATCCGCATTCAAAACTCCGACCAAATGAACATTTTGAAAATCCAATCCCTTGATGATCATTTGAGTGCCTACCAAAATTTTCACTTCTTGTGCAGCAAAAGAGTGAATCAACTTATCAAAAGCCCATTTTCCTCTGGTGGTATCCCAATCCATTCTGGCCACCTTAACCTCCGGAAAAAGAGTAGCCACTTGTTCTTGTATTTGTTGGGTACCCATTCCCTTGGATGAAAGGTTGGACAGCCCACAGGCATGACACTTTTCCGGCACCGCAATCTGATAACCACAATAATGACATTTGAGTTGATCAGTATATTGATGATAGGTCAGGGTGACATCACACTGATGACACTGGGGCATATGACCACAATCCAAACACTCCATAACGGGGGCATAACCCCGTTGATTCTGGAAAAGTATAATTTGCTTGTCCATGGCCAGGGTCTGTTCCATCTCTTGAATCATTGTTTTGGAAAAACCGCCCTTCATTTGCTTTTTTTTATGGGCCGATTTTAAATCTATAGTAAGGATCTCCGGCAATGCTACTTTACCATACCTTTCATGAAGTTGAACCCAACCGTATTTTCCAGACAATTGGTTAAATGAACTTTCTAAAGAAGGTGTAGCCGAACCTAATAAAACTTTGGCTTGATGCATTCCGGCCAATACTACAGCACTGTCTCTGGCATGGTAACGAGGAGAAGGGTCAAACTGTTTATAAGACAACTCATGTTCCTCATCCACGATCACCAAACCTAAATGATGAAAAGGAAGAAAGAGTGCAGAACGGGTTCCAACTATGATTTTGGCTTTGGGACTGTTTTCAAGGATGTTATTCCAGACTTCTGTCCGCTCATGTACGGAAAATTTGGAATGATATACAGTAACCTGTGTACCAAAACGCATCTGTAATCTTTGCACCATTTGGGGCGTCAGTGAAATCTCTGGCAAGAGATACAAAACCTGTTTACCATTTGCAACAGCCTGATCGATCAATTCAATGTAAACTTCTGTTTTGCCCGAACCTGTCACCCCTTGAAACAAAACCACAGATTGATCTTCAAAAGCGTTATTGATTTGATTGAGTGCCTTTTTTTGTACATCAGACAACGCACTTTTTTCGTCTCGTATTTTGAAATCGTAGAGCAAGCGATCCTCCCGAAAAAACTGCTCTTCCAAAAGTCCTTTACTGATGAGCGTTCTCAATACAGCTGTAGTAGAATTCGTTTGATCAAGCAGGTCTTTGGATTGTTTCCAGTGATCTCCCTTGGGATTTTGATTAAAAATTCCCATCAACAATTGCTTTTGTTTGGGAGCATTTTTTAGTGCGTCAAAGACCTCTTCAAAATCTTGAGTTTCTCGGATCAATTGGGACAGTCGAACATATCGGACAAGTTTGGGCTTGTACTTTTCACTCAGTTTTTGGTGGATGTCCACCACTCCTTTAGAAAACAAATCTTGAAGGAGTCCCAACACACTTTTTTTTCCAAGAATATCTATGATTTCTTTGATGCTTAAAGCTTTAACCTCCAGAGCTTCATAGACCAAAAATGCATCATCGCTGAGGGAATTTCTTTCCGCTTCCGAAATGTCTTTTTGGACAACAATGGTCTCACTCTCCAACAGAAAAGTCGCTGGCAATGCAGCCCGAAGAATATCCCCGAGTTTACTCTGATAGTAGTCCGACAACCAATGCCAAAATTCAAGCTGCTTTGGAGTAACACTGGGAGATTCCTCTAGGATCAATTCAATAAATTTGGGAGTGTATCTTTGAGGTGCTTTATCGTGGAGTTTTACAACAATTGCAGAATATACTTTTGACTTACCAAAAGAAACTGCTACTCGAAAACCCGGTTTTAGGACTGCATATTCTTCCAAGGTAACCGCATAGGTGTAGGGTTTACCAAGAGCCAGAGGAAGAAGAACATCAGCGAAATACTGCATTTTTTAAAAATACAACTTTGCTCATTATCATGAGTGTCCTTGCCCGGTATTTTTGAGTCGATTCAGAGTTGCATTCAGTTCGAAACCAAGCAACAACACACTAGAGTTGAGCCATATGTAAAATAAAAAAATCAACAATGCCCCTATTGAACCATAAAGTTGATTGTATCTGGAAAAATTTTCAATGTAAATACCAAATAAATAAGTTGTCAAAAGAATCAAAAGACAACTCATCAAGGCACCGGGAGAGAAAAAGCGGGTTTTTTTACCCTCTATGGTTCCAAAATAGTATAGAATAGCAACCGAAATATAGATCAAAATGGTATAAAAAAACAATTGCCCTATTCTGATCCAATTGATCTCACTCGGAATCAATTCATCGAGATTACTCAAAATAAATATTTCGAAAAAAACAAGAGCCATTACCCCTACCAACAACAATAAAGCCAGTAAAATACCAACCATCATCGAATACAAATACTGGCGAATGAATGAACGTGAAAGTTCAACGTGATAGGATCCTTCAAAGCTTGAAAAAATTGAACTTACCCCATTGGCTGTGAGAAAAACAGACAATAGAAACACTGAAGAAAGAAGCCCTGCACGCTGTTTTTGACGTATATCGTTGAAAATGTCCGTAAAAAAACTTTGACTCTCCTGAGGCAACAAGAGTTCGATAAAATTAAAAAGCACACCGTCAAAATTATCAATGGGGATAAAAGCAATCAGGTTCAGTATAAAAAGTAAAAAAGGAAAAAGGGCCATGAAAAAACTGAAAGAAATACTTCCCGCACGTGAAGATAGGGCACCTTTTACTATTCCCGAAATGTACATTTCGGCAAGATCATAAAAAGAAAAACCCGTGTAGCCGGGAAGCTTTAAAACTTCCAAGAACCCAACCAGATTTTTGACAATGGGGATTTGTTTTAATTTTTCTTTCAAAAAAATTTCCTTTCATCAAAGATAAAACAAATCTATTTGTGTTTGTAAATTTGTGAAATGCATACACTACTGGTTTTGGTCGGAAAAACCAACGACTCCAGAATGATTTCTTTGATGGAAGACTACAGTAAACGGATCAACAGATATCACCGTTTGGACATTCAGATCGTTCCTGAGTTAAAAAACAAAGGAAAAATGAGTGAAAAAATTCAAAAACAAAAAGAAGGAGTCTTGATCCTTGACAAGTTAAAAGCAGGAGATTGGGTCATTCTTTTGGATGAAAAAGGCAAATCATTTGATTCCGTTGGCTTTTCTCAATACATCAATGCCAAAAGATCAGGCACTCACAAAAGGATGGTTTTTGTTGTAGGGGGACCCTATGGATTTTCTGAAGAAATGTATGCCAGAGGTCAAGAAAAAATTGCATTGTCCAGCATGACATTTTCCCATCAAATGGTGCGGGTTTTTTTCTTAGAGCAACTCTACAGGGCCAACACCCTTTTAAACAACGAACCCTACCATCACAAATAGCATTCATGGAACTCATCTTTGGAACCCACAACCACAACAAAGTAGAAGAAATCATCAAACTTCTACCTTCTGGCTATGTGCTAAAAAGTCTAACAGACCTCAATTTCAATACCGAAATTGAAGAATCAGGAACAACACTGCAGGAAAATGCATTGATCAAAGCCACCACAATATTCAATGTTTTTAAAAAAGATTGTTTTGCCGATGACAGCGGATTGGAGGTATTTGCTTTGGGAGGAAAACCCGGAGTATATTCGGCAAGATATGCCGGAAACCAAAAAAATGCAGAGGAAAATACCCGTAAAATTTTAGGTGAATTAAAGGGAGTTAATGATCGTCGAGCCCAGTTCAGAACCGTAATTGCTTTGATACTCGGTGGGACTGAATACCTGTTTGAGGGAATCATCAAGGGAGAAATTTCGACAAGCCCAACAGGCCAAAACGGTTTTGGTTATGATCCAATTTTTATACCCGAAAAACATCGACTCACTTTTGCCCAATTGACACTATCTGAAAAAAACAAAATAAGCCATCGTTCGAGAGCTTTTAAAAAATTAGTAGAATTTCTGAAAAGTTAAAATTCGATTTGATATCTAATTTGTTAATTTTAATCTTTATAATATCAAAGTGTATTCAAAGATGATAAAACGGCTCCTGTTATTTTTTTGCTCCATTCATGGAATGATGGTTATGGGCCAAGATCAAATACAATACTTCAACGGGATGGTGGAAAATGACGCCACCGGATTCCCCATGGAGAGTGTGCATGTCCTGAATCTCAACCTGGTCGAGGGAACGACCACAGATAATAAAGGGAATTTTGAAATTCGTGCCCAAGTCAATGACACCCTTTATTTTTCCTATTTGGGATACAAGTCACTTAAGATTGCAGTCACCCAAGACATGATAAAGTTTGGGAATTCAAAGTTTAAAATCACACAATTGGCCTATGCACTTGAGGAAATTATACTGCGCCCCTATCAGTTGACCGGTTATTTGGATATTGATGTGAAAAACGTACCCATCAACTCTGCAGGCAGGTATCGGATTCCAGGCTTACCCAGTGCGGGATACGAGGGAGGAAACAGAAACCCCGGAGCGATTACTAAAACCTTTGCTGCCATTTTTAATCCCGCTGATTTTTTGCACAACCTTTTTGGAAAAAAAGGGGTTCAGATGCAGAAATTAAAGAAAATGAGGGAAAATGATGGGCTTAAAAATCTTTTGGCTTCAAAATTTGATCGTGAGATCATTACCCAATTGTTAAATCTTGATCGCTTGGATCTCGATGAAATTCTCAGAAATTGTAATTATTCAGACACCTTTATAAAGGAATCCAATGACCTACAAATTCTAGAGGCCATCAGTGGATGTTATGAAGAATACCGCGTTTTGCAATTGTAAAAAACCTCCCCGACAGCTGTGTAGCATTTAGGGCTGTGGTAAGACAATTCTCATGAATTTTAAACTTACTTTAGGAGAAGAAACTTTATCTTTGCAACGATTAACAGCCATATGAAACTCAGTCCATTAAATGCCATTTCTCCGATAGACGGGCGCTATCGCGGAAAGACCAAAAGTTTATCCAAATACTTTTCTGAAGAAGCTTTGATCCAATACAGGGTAAGGGTCGAAATTGAGTATTTTATTGCCCTCTGCGAAATTCCACTTCCACAGCTCCAACAGCTTAATACAAGCATTTTTGAGGACTTACGAAGCATATACAAACACTTTTCGGAAGAAGACGCTAAGGAAATCAAGGAAATTGAAAAAACCACCAACCATGATGTCAAGGCCGTTGAGTACTTTATCAAAAAAGAATTCGACAAACTGGATTTGGGCAAATACAAAGAATTCATTCATTTTGGTTTAACCTCCCAAGATATCAATAATACTGCCATCCCTTTATCTATAAAGGAAGCCCTTCACAAAGTATATCTTCCACATTTGGAAGAAGTTTTGGAGGCCTTGTCAGAACTCTCAGAAGCCTGTGCCAATACCCCCATGTTATCCAGAACCCATGGTCAGCCAGCCTCTCCCACCCTACTCGGTAAGGAAATTGCTGTTTTTTCAAATCGATTGGAAATACAAAAGGCCAGCTTGATGCAAGTGCAGAACGCTGCAAAATTTGCTGGAGCTACGGGTAATTTTAATGCCCATCAGGTGGCTTACTCCGAGATCAACTGGAAAAACTTTGGGAAAAAATTTGTTGAGGAGCAATTGGGCCTCGATTACTCATTTCCCACCACCCAAATCGAACACTACGACAGTATTGCAGCGCTTTGTGATGCGCTGAAAAGGATCAATACCATTTTCATTGACTTTAACAGAGATATTTGGACTTACATATCAATGGATTATTTCAAACAAGTTATCCAAGAGAACGAAGTAGGTTCCTCTGCCATGCCCCACAAGGTCAATCCCATCGATTTCGAAAATGCTGAGGGCAATTTGGGAATGGCCAATGCAATGCTCAACTTCTTTTCTACCAAACTACCCATTTCAAGATTGCAAAGAGATTTAACCGACAGCACCGTATTGAGAAATATAGGAGTTCCCTTTGGACACATGCTGATCGCTTTGAAGTCAATGCTTAAAGGTCTAAAAAAACTGAATGTTAACCCCACTAAGATCGAAACCGATTTAAATGAAAATTGGTCCATTGTGGCTGAAGCCATCCAAACCATTTTACGGAGGGAAAAATTTCCCAATCCCTACGAGGCCCTGAAAGAGTTAACCAGAACCCATGGTGTGATCGACAAAAAGGTGATTCACAAATTTATCGATGGTCTTGAAGTAGAGGAAAAGATAAAAGAAGAGTTAAAAGAAATAACCCCTTCCAACTATACAGGTATTGCCTAAAAGGCAATTAAATTCCCGACATTTTCAACTGATCACCTCCCGGTAAATCCATTTTAGAAATCAATTTGGCGATTTTGTCTATTTCAATATCCCCCTCGATCAATAAAATTATCGCCTCTATTTTTTTCCCTTGAATTTGAGCCTCAGGCACAGTATTCGAGACCCCTTTTGAAAACATCAAAAGGCTTTTCAGTTTTCCCTCTGAATCATCTTCCTTGACATACACACTCAGATCAGTGTTCGACTCTTGCGTAGACACCATCAAATCTAGACTTTTGTCAATGGCCTCTTGTTTTACCCAAAGATCGATTTCATTGCTGATCAATTCTTCACCTGTGATCAAGGCCCTAAAACTACTGATCCCCTTGATCATATCCATCAGCGCATCATCCTCCGGATCAGCCGAAGACAAAGACATGGTTCCCAGTAATTGAAACATTTTGGGACTGATACTGATTGAAGTTACCTCTCTGTTATTTTGGTACTTTTCAAAAATTGATTGACCCAAAAGCGCGCCCGGAAAAACGAACAGCAGCAGCAGTAAAAAATGTTTTTTCATGAATGTGTTTTTACGAAATGGAATCTTGTGCTATTTCTCACCCATTCCAATCTGATAAATTTTTCTTAATACCTATAAAAATAGAAAATTTGGCATGAAATATGTAGTTTTGGGTATTGATAAACACTTAAAATGAAATCCTCCTATTTCCAGCTGATGTTTTGTACGTTATTGTTTTTGTGGGCTTCTTGCTCCAAAGACAAAGACACTACCGATAATGATGTTACGGATACGACTGCCAAATCAGTTTCCAACATCAGCAAATCTCCTAGTCTTTTGTTGGGATCCTGGAATTTGACAAAGGACAATGCTTCACAAAATTCAGATAAAACAGCTACAAATTGTAAAGCTTCAAACATTCATTTTCTTGAAAATAACTCATTTTATCTAAAATACTTAGACAAGCGCATCCGGGGAAAATACGAAATTGTTGATTCCACCAGCCTCAATTTACTCAATGGTTCCAACATCATAGGAACTGCCACCAAAATAGAGGTCATTGAAAATAAAATCAGTTTTACATTAGAAATCAATAACGAATGTAGCGACACCTATACAGGCGAAAAGTATTTTAGGATTCATCAGTTCATCTGGGAAACACTCAATGACTATTATTTATGGCAAGAAGAAGTTCCAGCTTTGGCCGATGCGATCAAACCCGTAGGCTCCGCCAAATACAAAGAGCTCATTAGACCCTATCCCGAACCCGAGGCCTTTTTTGAATCCCTGAAACACGAAGATGACAAATACAGCATCATCAGATCCAATTATGAAGATATAGAAAACTCCATAAAAGGAATTGATGCAAACAACGGTCTGGAATTCATACTCTCTCGGTATGGATCGGGAGATGCTGTGATGGGAGTCGTTACCTACATCCTTGAAGGCTCTGATGCTGTAGGAAAAAACATCAAAAGAGGAGATATCTTTACGAGAGTGGATGGCCAAAATCTCAATGTGAGCAATTACAGAGAGTTACTTTTTGGCGATAATTTGAGCTACACCTTGGATATGGCCGACCTGAGCAACAATCTGTTGATTCCCAATGGTAAAAACATTACACTCACGAAAACAGAAAAATTCCAAAGTAATCCGATTCAAATCCATAAAATCATTGAAAGTGGAAGTAAAAAAATAGGATACCTGATGTACAACCAATTTGCCGATGGCTTTGACGATGATCTTAATGAGATTTTTTCGATTTTTCAATCCCAGCAGATCAATGAACTCATTCTCGATTTACGATACAATGGTGGGGGATTGGTTCGTTCAGCGGTAAATTTGGCAGGAATGATCACCGGACAATTTGATGGTGAAGTTTTTGCCAAATATTTATGGAACAAAAAATTAATGGACTATCTCAACACCGATCCTGAAAGATTTGCCGGTAATCTGGGAGAAAATTTCACCAACAAATTGGGTGATGGTACCGCCATCAACTCCCTGAACTTCAACAAAGTCTATGTCATCACTTCCGGACGTAGCGCCTCCTCCAGTGAACTGGTAATCAATGGCTTATCTCCCTATATCAATGTCATTCAAGTGGGCGACAATACCTATGGGAAAAATGTAGGAGGTCCGGCAGCTTTGTACGATTATATCGATAACAATAGGACCAAAAACCCCGACCACACCTATGCCATTTATTGTATGACTTTTTACAGTGCCAACAGTCAGAACTTTTACGATTATGCCGATGGTCTGGCGCCCCAAGAGGAACTAAAACTCAAAGAAGACATCGCCAATATGGGCACATTGGGAGAAAGTTCAGACCCCCTACTGGCCTTAGCACTCAAGCATCTCACCCAAGAGTCAGCCCGATATAAGATCAAAAAACCTGCGTTCCCATTGGAGAATATGCTCGATGATCCTCAATTTATCAGAGATCGTTCGATCACCACACTTGAGAGTTTACCCCTGCTACAACTGGATTGATATCCCTGCCAGTAGATTTCTTCCTCGTGTTGCGTACTGGGGAATGATGACATATTCCGTATCAAATAGATTATAGACACTGAGGAATAAATTGGCATTGGGTTTTTTTAGTCGATGGTTCAACTGAACAGTAAAAAGGGAGTAAGCTTCCAGCAGAGTTGTGCTGTCATTCGCAATACGCTCCCCAGAATATTGACCCACCAAGTTTAAATGTGTTTGATCCGATAATGGAAGATCCATGACCCCATTAATAGCATGTTTGGGGATACCCCTTAAATCGCCATCGGTGGTTTCCGTAAAAATATAATTCAAACGGGCTTTGACCGAATCAAATAGCTGAAAATCATAAGCAAGTTCCATCCCTCTATAGTAGATTTCCTTTTCTGAATTGGCATACCTACCGTATACGTATCCTTCAACAGGAGGTCCAAAAATAAGTGTCGGATCTTCTTTACGATTAAAGTAAACCGCAGAAAATGTATTTTGGTTGGATCGAATCTCGGAACCCAATTCAAAACTAACGTTATTCTCTGGCAATAAATCATCATTTCCATAGAAGGGATCATACAACTGATATAAACCCGGCGCAATAAAAGCTTTGCTGTAACTGCTCAAAATCTTCATTTGATAATCGGCATTGAGATCAAAAGAATAGGAAGGGTTCAAACTGTAAGTCCAGTGCCCTTTATAAGCATTATGGTGATTATAGCGTATACCCACATTGAGATTCAAGCCGGAGGGATCCAGATAAACCGAATTCAAATAAAGGTCAGATTGGGTAACCTCTGGGTTGTAATCGGCTTTCATGGTTGCTTTTTGATATTGAAAGCCTACTATGGTATAAAAATTATTGTTGAAAATGTATTTATTAAAAAGATCAATATTCAAATTATCACTTTCGTAATCTATTGGATAGGAGCTTTGAAACTCCCTTTTGTTTTGCTGAAAACCAGCATTGAGGTTGAGACTCCCAACTGTGTAATCGTATTGTGTATTTAATGAAAAACGGTCCAGTAGCGTAAAATACTTGAATTCAGCCTGTTCGATTGGGAAACTATTGTCATAATCTGCTTGAACATCATCCCTATTCCAGGCCAGTTTCCATTTTAACTTCGGCGTTAGTTGGCCGGAAAGTCCCGCATTAAAATTGACCTTGTTAAAAGGATCGGGGACTTCACCTACTACCGCAGTCATCCCTTCACTGTAGCGTTCTGAATAAGCCAAATTGATACCAATACCGCTTTGGGTGCCACTCAGGTGGATCATGTGATTTCCTGCATTGATTCGATCCAAGGATTGATTGGCGACCTGTTCGGTACCCCACGTTTTTTTGGCCATCAAACGAAAAGAATCCCCGGCTTTTTTGGTGGTGATATTGATCACCCCTGTAGCGGCAGAACTTCCATACAAACTACTGGCAGCACCCTTAACGATCTCAATAGATTCTATCATTTCAATACTTAAAGCATTGATATCAAAATCGTTATCGATTCTGGAGGGATCGGATACCCTTACCCCGTCAATCAAAATCAAAACCTGACGGTTGCGGCCTCCTCTAATGGATATCGTACTGGGGTTATGCCCTGAATATAAATTTTTACCGATCACATCGATTCCCAAATGGGTCGATAAGAGGATGCCCAATCCCAAACCTGAAAATTGTTGAATTTCCTCTTGTTTGATCTTGACCACGGTTTTTCCGGATTGAGATCGCTTGAGGGCAAATCTGGAATCGGTAACCACTACTTCATCAAGGTATTTTGTGGATACAGCGATGCTGTCCAAGGTTTGGTTCTGCGCACTCAAAGCACAGAACGAAAGTGCGGTGCCCAATAGGGCATTGACTAGCTTCATAATAAAAAATAAAGGGACATAATATCCTTACAGCAAGCTGATTCTTTATCCCCGAAGTATCAGATCACTATGTACGGCAGGTATCCTGGCTCGCGTTTTTTTGGACACCTTCCCGATAAAATCAGTGGTATGGAGTTTCCAAAAAACATCCGCAGTGCGGACTCAGCTTACAGTTGCGGGTACAGCGTTGGTTTTTCACCAACTTCCCTTTTCATTTGCGATGCAAAACCGTATCACGGGACAAACTTAAGAAAATTAATCAAGGGGTAGAGAATGAAAAGCAATTTAAATCAACACAATAATACGGATCAATACAGCGAACAATTTTGATAATTACAGAGAAAAAAGCCACATCAATTCAACCCTATAAAGAGTGGAAGAAAATTCCTACAAATCCATTTTAGAAGATTATTTAATGACGGGGGTTACGAACGCAAAACTCGCATCTTGTTAGTTTTATACAAAATTTTAATGAAAATTTAACTAAAGTTTATCGTTGTTTTGTATAAAATTAAGTATTAAATCTTAATCATCATGAAACCTATTTTTCTAATATCCGCTCTACTTTTTTTAGGTATTTCTACTTCTTCTAACACAACTACATCGGGAAGTTGTGAGTTTCAGGAGGTGTTATCCGAAAGTTACTCGGGTTTTTGGAAACTTTATGGTATTGCCGATGCCTATCCTTACCCCGGAACCAGATTCTTTGGTAACAACAGTTACAATTCTTATGCGGGTGTGTATATAGGCGGACTCTGTTTTGGATGTGCGGTTGATGACAGCGATTCCTATGCAATGGTATATTGTGATAGAGGTATGATGCACGTTCAGTGGAAGTTTAGTATTCACGGCCGCGTAAGTTTTTGGGAAGATTTTGGTGTTTTACTAGGGTCAGGTAGATTTAAAAGGTTTTTTCGAATCTCGGAACATTGTTGCCAATACGGCCCTCCCTCTTAGGGGTGTGTTTTCTATCAAAAGCGTGTAGAGATGCCCCCTGTATTTTAATCCCCGGGTAAAATCTAGGATATTGTTCCGAACGGGACAACCAACATAAGTAATATTAATTTATAAAACCGATTAAGATGAAAACACTTTCTTTTAAAGTAGGGCTTTTGGTACTTGTCATGGCGGTTTCGTGTACCGATACGGAAATTCCTAAAGAATCTCAGAAAATATCAAAAGAAGATATTGAAAAAACTCTTGTTGAAATGGGCTTTGACAAGGATGAAATAACCTTTTACGATGACAAAGCTTCGGGCAAAGGGGAAAGCGGTGCATTGCAGTTTAAGGATTTTGCTGAATTTCTGGGCAGTGATCTGCTAAAGAAGTCTCTCTATCTTAAGCCCGAACGCGACTTTTTTGAAGTATTGGACCGATTGGACAGGACTATGTTGGAAGGATTGGAACAACAAGATCAAAAAAAGATTGATATCGGATTCGAGTTCAATTCAAAGATGATCGAGGTTGATGAAAAATACGGTATACGAGAGATAACTTCTGAAAATGGCATCCCCATGTGGGATTACAGGCCCTTGGGGTATTACAAAGAAATCGCCGCCCATGCGGATAAATATTTTGGGGAACTCAAAAAGGATGACGTACGGCAGCTTCAGGTTCATCTTTCCGAGATAGAGGAAGTTATAGGCTCGAAAGGGAAATAGTCGTTGCTTACACCGGCGATAACGAGGCTGATTTCGCACCGTAAGGGAAGTGAATACCATGATCGGGCAAAAACACCGTCGCAAAGAAGTAAACCGGAAATCCATTGCAGAGTAATCCAAAATTGTTGTTTACAGTCCGGTCTCGGGGATGTATTCAATAGCAAAAAAGCCATTGATAAGTTTAAGAGAATGGGCTAATTCCTATTTTGATACTAACAAAGAAAAAAGCAATTGGGATCTTAGGCCAAGAATGGAGGAAAACTCCTACAAATCCATTTTAGACGGCAAGCCTGTTTCTTCTTTGCAAAGCATAAAAGGGATAGATCAATAAGGCCCCATAAACCAAATCACCTAAAACTGTATTGAGAAAGAATGGCAACGCCAAGGTATAGCATTGAACAAGTCCCTCAACACTGATCGGATAATGTAAGAGCCAAACACCGAAGTTACTGACCAAAAAGAAAAGTGTGGAAGAAAGCAGTACGGTGCTGATATTGATTTTTTTAACGTACCTACCCAGAAGCGCTATCAATATGAAAGAGGCGTAAACAAAAGGGATGGTTGCATGTAAACCAATAAATAAGTCAGAGATAAACAGACTTACAATGGGAATCAAAAACACAATCCATCGGTTGGTAAAACCTTTGCTGGACAATAAAGCTATGGCAGCAATAGGAGTAAAATTGGGTGGATGGGGCAGGAATCTCGACAGAATTGCAAAAAAAATCAGCGAGACTACAAAAACATTCTTATTTATCATACTTCAACAATCATCAATCAAATATACAGAATAATCTATTATTTGGTGAGATACATTTTTCTCCGCGCATACAAATCGTAAAATTCATCTTCCTTAAGGCTGTCAATAAACAATATACTTTCCCCGGTACTTTTCATTTCTGGCCCCAGTTGTTTGTTGACATTGGGGAACTTATTAAACGAAAATACAGGTTGCTTAATGGCATAACCCTCTAATTTGGGGTTAAAAGTAAAGTCCGTAACCTTATTGTGTCCCAACATCACTTTGGTGGCAAAATTCACATAGGGTTCGTTATACGCTTTGGCGATAAACGGAACTGTTCTTGAAGCTCTAGGGTTGGCCTCAATCACATAAACCTTGTCGTTTTTAATGGCATACTGTATGTTGATCAAACCTTTGGTTTTCAGAGCCAGGGCAATTTTGTGGGTATGATCTTTGATTTGTTGCATGACAAATTCTCCCAAATTGAATACGGGTAGGGTTGCATTGGAATCTCCGGAATGGATTCCGCAGGGTTCTATGTGCTCCATGATACCGATGATGTAAACGTTTTCTCCATCGCATATGGCATCGGCTTCAGCCTCAATGGCTCCATCCAAATAATGGTCCAGTAAAAGCTTGTTATTGGGGATCTTTCTGAGCAAGTCCACCACATGGGTTTCCAACTCTTCTTTATTGATGACAATTTTCATTCCCTGACCTCCCAATACATAAGAGGGCCTTACCAGAATAGGGAAGTCCAGTTCATCGGCCAAGGCAAGTGCTTGGTCTGCAGTTTCTGCCACCCCAAACTCCGGATAAGGAATATCATTGTCTTTCAGCAGCGTAGAAAAACTTCCTCGGTCCTCTGCCAAGTCGAGGGATTCAAAGCTGGTTCCAATGATCTTAATGCCATATCTGTCCAGTTTTTCGGCCAATTTAAGTGCCGTTTGTCCCCCCAACTGAACAATGACCCCTTCAGGTTTTTCATGTTCAATAATATCGTAGATGTGTTCCCAAAAAACAGGCTCGAAATAGAGTTTATCGGCAATATCAAAATCGGTAGAAACCGTTTCCGGATTACAATTGATCATGATGGTTTCGTAGTCACATTCCGAAGAAGCCAAAACCCCGTGAACACAACAGTAGTCAAATTCAATGCCCTGACCTATTCTGTTAGGTCCCGATCCTAAAACAATGATTTTTTTACGATCACTGACTTTACTTTCGTTTTCACTGTAGGGTTCTCCATCTTTAAGTTGCATTTTTTCTTCGAAGGTGGAATAATAATAGGGTGTAGAGGCCGAAAATTCTGCGGCGCAAGTATCCACCAGTTTATAGACCCTCTTGATGCCCATATCGGCCCTTTTCTTATTCACCTCACTCTCAAGACAATCGAGCATATGAGCAATTTGACGATCGGCAAAGCCTTTTTGTTTGGCTTCCAAAAGCAAAGCCTTGTCCAGGCTGTCAATGTTGAATTTGGAAATTTCTTTTTCCAATTCATACAGTTCTTGATATTGTTTCAAAAACCATATATCAATTTTGGTGATTTCGTGTATCCTGCTCAGTGGGATACCCATCTGAATGGCATCGTATATAACAAAAACCCGATCCCAACTGGCGTGGGTTAATTTCTCGATGACTTGATCGTATTCGGTATAGCCTTTACCATCGGCTCCCAAACCGTTACGTTTGATCTCCAGCGACTGGGTAGCTTTGTGCAATGCTTCTTGGAAGGATCTTCCAATACCCATTACCTCCCCTACTGATTTCATCTGCAATCCGAGTTTACGATCAGAACCTTCAAACTTATCAAAATTCCAACGTGGAATTTTTACAATAACATAATCCAGTGTAGGTTCAAAAAGCGCAGAGGTCGATTGGGTAATTTGATTTTCTAATTCATCCAAAGAGTAACCTATGGCAAGTTTTGCCGCAACTTTGGCAATGGGATATCCTGTGGCTTTTGAAGCCAATGCAGAAGAACGAGAAACTCTAGGATTGATCTCAATGGCAATGATGTCTTCTTTTTCATCGGGACTGACAGCAAACTGAACGTTACAGCCACCTGCAAAATCCCCTATGCTTCTCATCATTTTGATGGCCATGTCACGCATCCGCTGAAAGGCAGTGTCAGATAGGGTCATCGCCGGAGCAACCGTTATTGAGTCTCCGGTATGGATTCCCATGGGATCCATGTTTTCGATGGTACATATGATTACAACGTTGTCATTTTTGTCCCTCAAAAGTTCCAACTCGTATTCTTTCCATCCTAAAAGAGCCTTATCAATCAGTACCTCATGAATGGGTGAAGCTTCCAAACCTCTGGTTAATAATTCTTCGAATTCGTCTGCATGATGAACAAAAGAAGCTCCTGTTCCACCAAGTGTAAAAGAAGGACGTATCACCAATGGAAAGCCAAATTTTTGTGCAATTTCTTTTCCTTTAAGGAAAGAAGTCGCTGTTTCGGCAGGGGCTACAGGGATGTCAATGGTTTTAAGTAATTTTTTAAAACGATCTCTGTCTTCTGTAATGTTGATTGCCTCGATGTCAACCCCTATGATTTCAACATCAAAATCTTCCCAAATTCCTTTATCATCTGCCTCGATACAGAGATTGAGTGCAGTTTGTCCTCCCATTGTCGGAAGCACAGCATCTACTTTATGTATTTTAAGTACTTCTATTATGGATTTTGTTGTTAACGGTTTTAGGTAAACATGATCGGCCATAGAAGGGTCTGTCATGATCGTTGCGGGGTTAGAATTGATCAAAATGGTTTCAATTCCGTCCTCCCTAATGGACCGTAACGCTTGGGTTCCTGAATAGTCAAATTCACAGGCTTGCCCAATAATGATAGGGCCTGAACCAATAATTAAAATGCTCTTTATCTCAGGTCTTTTCGGCATAAATAATAGTTTGTAAAATTTTCTTAATATAAAAAAAAAGGTGTTATTCAAAATAGAATAACACCCTTAAATATTGTTTTTTTATTATCATTTTTTGTGGCGAGGCTCGGAGGAAACAGAAATCTTTTTTCTACCTTTTGCCCTTCTACTGGCCAGGACTTTTCTGCCATTGGCAGTAGCCATTCTCTCACGGAAGCCGTGCTTGTTTCTTCTTTTTCTTTTGGAAGGTTGGAAAGTCCTTTTCATTTTTTAAAATGCGTTATTTTAAAGTCGGGCAAATATACAACATCTTTTTTCTTATACAAATGGTTTTAAACGTATTCTTATTAACTTCGAACCCAAAATATATCTTATATGTTTCCTAAAATAATTAAACTCATTTTGGCCATAGCCTTTCTATTGTATGGAGGTTACGAATTTTATGAAAGTTATATCGGCAATGGAATCTTTTTGACCCTTATGTCAGGAATGATGGTATTGTTGTATTTTAAAAATGAAATAATTTTCCTCGCATTTCTCAGGTTGAGAAAACAAGACTTCCCGGGTACGGAGCGATGGCTCAATAAGATAAAAAACCCTGAGAGTTCTTTGGTGAGAAAGCAACAAGGCTATTTTTACTACCTCCATGGCATCATACAATCCCAAAACAATCTCACTGTGGCTGAAAAGCACTTTAAGAAGGCGATCCAATTAGGGCTTTCCATGACACATGATTTGGCGATGGCAAAAATGAGCTTGGCAGGAATCATGATGCAAAAAAGAAGAAAAAGAGAAGCCACTTCGCTTTTGGCCGAAGCCAAAAAACTTGATAAGCACGGTATGTTGGCGGATCAAGTCAAAATGATGCAACAACAGATGAAACGCATCTAATAGTGTCCCTTTTCGGGAATGGCAATCTCATAATACTTTCTGGATCTGTTGTTGAGGTGATTTTGCAACAACCACGGATTGTGAATTTTTAATATTTTATAATTGACCCCCATTTTATGCGCAAAAGTTGTAAGGTTAGAAATGGCGGTATCCAAACCGTGATAATGTACCGGTACGGAATAATACAAATCGCTATTGTCAAAAACATAGCCGTATTTCGAAGGGTTTTCGATGATTTCTTTTACCGCAAGAATCCTGAATACATAACGACTGGTTTCTTGGCCCAACCGCAAGTCAAAATAGCTTTCCACCTTTTGGTCGTTCAGGTTTCTCTGTATGCCGGACATCCCTCGGTTGTAGGAAGCTGCGGCCAGGGTCCAAGATCCAAACTTGTCTTTTGCCTTTTTTAAGTACTGAGCAGCCATTCGGGTGGAAAAACCTACGTGGTATCTCTCATCGACATTACTGTTGACTTCTAATCCGTATTCCCTTCCTGTATTCCTCATAATTTGCCAAAAACCTTTGGCACCGGCCGGTGAAATCACATTTTCCAATCCACTTTCAATGACCGATAAATACTTAAGGTCAGTAGGCACACCTTCTTCCTTTAGAATTTTTTCAATGGTAGGAAAATACTTGTTGGCGCGTTTGAGCAACAACATCATATTGGATTGCCAATAGGTATTCACCAACAATTCCCTATCCAAGCGCTCTCTCAAGTCTGGGGAATGCAGAGGAACTTTTTCCCCGGCAAAGCTTAGCGTATCCGGTAACTCTAATGCGTAAACTTTGTAAGTGGGCTCTTCTCCATAACTTTTTAAAGCAGTAAAGCCATCAATTGTAAACACAAACCCTGTAATCAAAACCAAAACGACGGAGGCGAGGCCACCCCATAGCAGGGGAATAATTTTGTTTTTCATAGGGTTAAATTATCTCAAATATGTTGAATCTACCAAATTTTCAGTTATAATTTTAGGAAGGTTTTTATTAAACCAATCACTTTTGGTGAGAATGATGGCATGATCTCCGACTATTTTGATGAACGGATCTTTTATGTTTTTCACTGGAAAAACTGAGTCTTGAGCTCCATGAATGTGAATGATATTTTGGTGGGGGATACTTCTATTCCACTTAACCAATCGGTCAATGGCCCAATTGAGATATTCGGGATCCCTTTCTGAAAGATACCTTTGATAGTTTTCCAGCCGGCGTTGGATTCCTTTACCAAAGACAAAAAGTGTAAAAGTTTCAATGTTTTTAATCCATTGGGTGGGAAGTAATCGATGGGCATTGGTTAATTGGGCCAGTTTCATGTGTTTGGGTAATTCTTCATTGGATTTTACACTGGAAATGATAATGATTTTCTTACAATCGATGTACTTTGCCATTTCCTGAACCAAAACACCTCCAAAAGAGACACCAATGAGGACTGGATTTTTGTGTATGACTCTCTCACACATTTTCTTGGCATAATGATCGAGGCTTTCATTTTTCTTCGGAGGAATCCATGAAAGAAATTTGACTTCAAAGTGTTCAGGCAAGTTAATAAACTCGAAAATTCTTGGATTTGCACCCATTCCTGGCATAAGATATACTGATTCTATCATTATCTTTTACTATTTATTATTGTCAATTACTCAAAAAATCTTTAATTTTGCGTTCCCCTCTTCAGTTATTAGACCAAATTTTTATTATTTATTAATTAAACCAAATTAGTAAGCATCGTAATGTATCCAGTTGAATTACAAAACAATGAATTCCTGAGACAGTTCGAAACCTTGATTAATGGCTCGCTGGCAAGAATTGAATATGCCGAGCAAGAAAGAAAAATTTTCCTCACCAAACTCGTTATCCCTGGAGATGTTAATGATGTTGAATTTGAAGAGAATTTCATCAAAAGTGTTTTAGAATTTATTTCAGAAAAAAACCTTAGAGTCGTTCCCACTTCACCAAAAATTGCAGGATTTGTCAGACGTAACAAGTCATACAAGTCTCTTTTGCCTGTGGGGATTAAACTTTAGTCGTTTTTTTGAACCTTACAAATCCCTCCTGATCAATTGATTGGAGAGATACCCTTTGTATCCTATTGACCAACTCTGGGTTCCATGGGGTTCTCACTTTTACATAATTTTCACTGAAGCCAGTGATGTACCCCCTTTTGTTTTCATTTTCGAAGAGGACATCTACAGTTGTTCCCAACTGACTCTCGTAAAATGCACGTCTTTTTTTGGCAGACAATCCCCTTAGCATTTTACTTCTCTTGTTCCTTATGGCCGGTGGGACCACATCTGGCAAGTTGATGGCCTCGGTATTGGGCCTTTCGGAATAGGAAAAAACATGCAGATAAGAAATATCCAAATCAGCCAAAAAAGTATAGGTGTCCAAAAATGCAGTATCGGTTTCGCCCGGAAATCCTACAATCACATCTCCTCCAACACAAGCGTGGGGCATCAAACTTTTAATTTGCGTCAGTCGATCCCTGTACAAATCACTCAAATACCTCCTTTTCATTTTTTTTAAAACCTCGTCATTACCACTTTGGAGCGGCACATGAAAATGAGGGACAAACGCCCGGCTTTGGGACACGAAATCAATGACTTTATCGGTCAACAAATTGGGCTCAATAGAGGAAATTCTGATTCTCTTCAGAGCCTCAATCTCGTCTAAGGCAGCAATCAAGTCCAAAAAAGTATGTTGGTGTTTTTTGTTGCCAAACTCTCCTTTACCATAGTCCCCTATGTTGACGCCAGTAAGCACAATTTCCTTGATCCCCCTTTGGGTAATTTCCAATGCCTGTTTGATGATATTTTCCAAAGAATCACTTCTTGAAATTCCACGGGCTCTTGGAATGGTACAATAGGTACATTTGTAATCACAGCCATCCTGTACTTTGAGAAAAGCACGGGTGCGATCATCAAGTGAATAGGAACTTTCGTAGTGATTGGCTTCGACAATTTCGCAAGAGTGAACCGTTCCTAGAGGTTTTTTGGTCAAATCTCCAAGATAGTCGATCAGTTTAAACTTTTCGGTAGCTCCCAAAACCAAATCCACGCCATCAATTTCTGCTAATGCCTCGGGCTGAAGTTGTGCATAACAACCTATAGCAGCAACAAATGCATTGGGATTTTGCTTTAAGGCTTTCTTCACCAGGCCTTTGAATTTTTTATCAGCATTTTCAGTTACTGAACAAGTATTGATAACATAAACCTCGGCTGGGGCGTCAAAAGCAACATGCTGATAACGTTCTGATTCAAAATCCCTTGAAATGGTTGCTGTTTCTGAAAAATTCAGCTTACAACCCAAAGTGTAAAAAGCTACCCTGGGTTTTGATACTTTATGCGTTATTTCCTCGGCATAGCCCATCATCAAATTGGATTAAAAAAGTTGTATTTTGCTGCAAATATACAATCTTTAGACTTGTCAATTCAACAGCACTATTTACCCGCAATATACCGTCTGGGTTTACTTTTACTCTTCATTAGCGGTATTGCTTGTTCAACAGGGCCGCAGGAGGATCGCTCACATTTGGTCTTTCGGTACAATGAGGATGGCAACATCACTTCATTAGATCCTGCTTTTTCGAGAAACTTGGAAAATATTTGGGCCACCACACATTTATTCAATGGGTTGGTTCAACTCAATGACAATTTGGAGGTCATTCCCGATATCGCTGAGCAATGGAATGTATCGACCGACGGTTTGGTCTACGAGTTTCATATCAGAGAGGATGTTTATTTTCACAAGCATCCCGCCTTTGGGGACAAGAAAACCCGAAGGGTGATTGCTTCAGATTTTGTGTACAGTCTGAAAAGGCTTTTGGATCCACAACTGGCATCACCGGGAGGCTGGGTCTTGCAAAATGTAAAACATATCGAAGCGAAAAATGATCGACTATTGACCATCACCCTAAAAAAAGCTTTTCCTGCATTCTTAGGGCTGCTCAGTATGCGGTATTGCTCAGTAATCCCCCACGAAATTGCCAGTCTAAAAGGAGGGAATTTTAGAAAAAACCCAATCGGAACAGGCCCCTTTGCCTATAAAAATTGGGAAGAAGATGTGAAATTGGTGTTGAGAAAAAATCCACTTTATTTTGAGCGCGATCACAAGGGGGAGACCCTCCCCTATCTAGAAGCTGTCGCCATTAGTTTTGTGCCGGACAAACAAAGTGAATTCATGCTTTTCCTTCAGGGAAAATTAGATTTACTGAATTCATTAGACAATTCCTATAAAGATGAATTACTGACTCAGGAAGGTCAGCTCCCTGAAAAATACAGGGATAAAATCAATCTCCAAAAAGGGCCTTACCTGAATACGGAATACCTAGGTTTTTATTTAGACAGCCCATCGCCGGTCATACAGTCGCCGATGATCAGAGAAGCCATTAACATCGGTTTTGATCGAAAAAAAATGATGACTTACTTGAGGAATAATATTGGTTTTGAAGGAGACAAAGGTTTTATTCCTAAGGGCCTTCCTGGTCATCCCGAAAATCGACTTCTGGAATATCAACCCGAAAAGGCAGCAGCATTGGTCAAAACCTTCGAAAAACAAACAGGACTCAAAGCTCGGATCACACTGGCCACAGATCCAAACTACGTCGACCTCTGTGAATACATCCAAAGGGAATTACAAAAAATAGGGATTTCGATCAAAGTGGATGTGATGCCCCCGGCAACACTAAAACAAGCACGCTCCCAAGGAAAATTGGAAATGTTTCGCTCTAATTGGATCGCAGATTATCCCGATGCCGAAAACTACATGTCCCTTTTCTATTCGAAAAATTTAAGTCCCTCTGGGCCCAATTACACACATTTTAATAACGATACTTTTGATTCCTATTACCAAGAAAGCTTTATGATCAATGATGCAGACAAAAGGAGTAAGCACTATCAAACCATGGACTCATTGGCCATGAGCAGGCATCCTTTGATCCCACTTTTCTACGATCAAGTCGTGCGATTTACCCAAAAAGAAGTGGAAGGACTTAGCCTCAACCCTGTCAATGTTCTCAAACTTAAAAAAGTTCGGAAAACAAAAAAACCGTTATAAATAACGGTTTTAGTATTAGGCTGGGATATGGAGAATTACTTTTTAAACTTTGAATATTTATTCTTGAACTTGTCAATTCGTCCGGCAGTATCGACCAATTTCGACTTGCCCGTGTAATAGGGATGAGAGGTTCGGGAAATTTCCAGCTTAACCAAAGGATACTCAACACCGTCGTGTTCGATGGTCTCTTTTGTATCAACGGTTGACTTGGTGATGAAAATGTCTTCGTTGGACATGTCTTTAAAAGCTACAAGTCTATAATTTTCTGGATGGATACCCGTTTTCATAATTATTTCATTATTAAAAGCCCGCAAATTTAATCTTTTTAAATAAATTTACAAAGATTGAATATTTAAAAAACCAAAATTACCTTATCAAAACAAATCACTTATGGAAAATCAAAAAATCACCACCGCAAAAACAGCCCTCAATTTTGGTCTCATTTTAGGAGGTATCAGCATTGTTTACAGTCTCATGCTTTTCTTCTTAGATATGCATTATCAGGGAGAGACGGCCACCTCTCTCATCGGATATTTTATTTTGATTGGTGGTGTTTTCTGGGCAATCCGGCATTTTAAAAAGAATAACGATGGTTTCATAACTCTATCCGAGGCGCTAAAAACAGGGGTGGGTACTGCACTTATTTCAGCACTTATAGTCTGTATTTATACTTTTATTCTGACCCAATACCTCGATCCCGAATTTTTAGACAAATCCATCGAGTATCAAAAACAAAAGTTACTTCAGGAAAATCCCGAGATCTCCGTCGAAAACGTGAATAAAATGTTTGACATGCAAAAAGAGTTCTCAGGGCCATTCATGATCTCCGGATTCATAATCATTTTCAATTTATTTTTTGGTTTTATCGTTTCGTTGATTGTTGGTCTGATCGTTAAAAAATCTAAGCCGGAATAGTACAAATTTCCTATTTTTGCGGTGAAACCATCCTTCTATGGACATTTCCATCGTAATTCCACTGTTGAACGAAAGTGAATCATTAGCAAAACTTCACGATTGGATCGTTCAGTCGCTCAAAAAGGAAAAATACAGCTTTGAAATCATTTTTATAGATGATGGGAGTTCTGACTCCTCATGGGAGGTGGTTAGAGATTTATCACAAAAGCATGCAAATACGCATGGTATTCAGTTTTCAAAAAACTTTGGAAAATCACAGGCGTTACATGCAGGTTTCCTCAAAGCCCAAGGGGAATTTGTGGTGACCATGGATGCAGACCTGCAAGATTCACCGGAGGAAATCCCTCCCATGATTACCCTATTAAAAGAAAAAGACCTCGACCTCATCTCCGGTTGGAAGAAAAAACGCTACGACTCCATACTCTTCAAAAACCTACCCTCCAAGCTCTTCAATTGGGCAGCAAGGAGGCTGTCCGGAATCAAACTTCACGATTTTAACTGTGGTCTGAAAGTATACAAAAAGGAAGTGATCAAAAACATCCAAGTTTTTGGAGAAATGCACCGCTACATCCCCGTGATTGCTGCCCACGAAGGATTTGATAAAATAGATGAAAAAACAGTAAAACACCAAGCCAGAAAATATGGAAAAACCAAGTTTGGCGCCGATCGGTTTCTCAATGGATTTTTGGACTTGATCACCTTGTGGTTTATCAACGGATTTGGAAAAAGACCCATGCATTTCTTTGGATTTTGGGGAACTTTGATGCTCATCGTGGGGTTTAGTTTTACCCTCTATCT
Organism: Flavobacteriaceae bacterium; assembly: GCA_041254175.1. Classification (GTDB taxonomy): domain Bacteria; phylum Bacteroidota; class Bacteroidia; order Flavobacteriales; family Flavobacteriaceae; genus UBA8316. Next base: position 50,880 of record JBESZM010000081.1, read on the forward strand.
GGGCATTGACAAACTCTATTTCAACACCCAAAGTCGGTTAATTACCCAAAGACCGGAATTTTATATCGCTTTGACTACCATGATTTTGGGAGCTCAGTTTTTTATCGCTGGATTTTTGGGCGAAATCTTAATCCGTCACAACAAGAATATTAAAAGGTATAACATCACCAATACAACCTATGAATAATGCACTAAGTGCCAAAATTGAAGAATGGTCTCATCCTCCCTTCGATGAAGAAACCTCAGCACAGCTAAATGTGTTGAAACAAAATCCCGAACAACTAGAAGATGCTTTTTATAAGGATTTAGAGTTCGGTACCGGAGGCATGCGCGGTATTATGGGAATTGGCACCAATCGAATCAATGCTTACACATTGGGGAAAAGCACCCAAGGACTTTGTGATTACCTCAAAAGTGCTTTCTCGAAAGCATCCCTCAAAGTAGTGATTGCATACGACTGCAGAAACAACAGTAAAAGTTTGGCCATAAAAGTGGCGGAAGTTTTTTCGGCCAATAACATCAAGGTCTTTATTTTCTCAGATTTGAGAACCACACCCGAGCTTTCTTTTGCCGTAAAACACTTAGAGGCCCATTGTGGAATCGTATTGACGGCATCACACAACCCCCCCGAGTACAATGGATACAAAGTCTACTGGAAAGACGGTGGACAAATCGTTCCTCCACAAGACAAGGAGATCATTGAACAAATCAATCACACCCGCTTTTCCGACATCCAATTCAATGCAAATGAGGAATTGATTGAGTGGATTGATCAAAACGTAGATCAGGCCTTTTTTGACAAGTCAGTTCAATTGGGTCAGTTTGAACAGGGCGGACGTGAAAATTTTAAAATTGTATTTACCCCTTTACATGGCACCTCCATCACTGCTGTTCCTCAGGTACTGGCCCAAGCGGGTTATACTGATGTTCATTTGGTTAAGGCACAGTCCTCCCCTAATGGAAACTTCCCTACGGTAGAATCACCCAATCCGGAAGAACCAGAGGCCCTAAAAATGGCCTTGGATCAGGCATATGCCATCGGGGCTGATATGGTTGTTGGAACGGATCCGGACAGTGATCGTTTGGGAATAGCCGTAAGAGATCAAAACAAGGAATTCCGTCTGCTTAATGGAAACCAAACCATGGTGGTGATGACGTATTTTCTCTTGGAACAATGGAAAAAAAGCAAGCGTCTGGACGGCAGACAATTTGTGGCCTCGACCATAGTATCTACTCCCATGGTTCAAAAAATGGCACAAGCTTATGGCATTCAATACATGGAAACCCTTACCGGATTTAAATGGATTGGTAAACTGATCAAAGATTTCCCTTCCCTAGAATTTATCGGAGGTGGAGAGGAAAGCTTCGGTTATCTCGTGGGTGATGCCATTCGAGACAAAGACGCGGTTACTGCCACACTACTGGCATGCGAAGTGGGAACTTATGCAAAAAACAACAACCAAAGTTTTTATGAAATCCTGGTTGAATGTTACAGAAAGTTTGGCGCTTACAAGGAAAAACTCATCTCCTTCACTCAAAAAGGAAAAGAAGGAGCAGACAAAATCAAAGCCATGATGGAAGGGTATAGAAATAACCCTCCCAAAGAAATTGGCGGAATTAAGGTTTCTCAATCAGAAGACTACCTCAAAAGCGAACGGATTTTCCTTTTGGAAAACCGCTCGGAGAAAATCGATTTACCGATAGCAGATGTTTTAATATTTTCACTGGAGGATCATTCTAAAATTGCCATAAGACCCAGTGGAACCGAACCCAAAATCAAATTTTACTTCAGTGTAAATGACACCCTTCACGAAAACGAAGATTGGGATACAGTAGAACTTCAACTGGATCAAAAAATAGCAACCCTCATTAAAGGAATAGGACTCTAAATGAATTATTTTTTTAAAATACTTCGCTTCGGTTTACACTACAAGCAGTTCGCTTTCCTGAATATATTCTTCAACGTGCTCTATGCGATTTTTAGTGCACTGGCCTATGTATCCATGATTCCCATGATGCAAATTCTGTTTGGAACAACGCCCAAAACGGATGTCCCACCAACCTATGAGGGCATTGGCCAAATCAAAAATTATCTCGAAGATTTTTTCAATTATAAAGTCACCCAATACATGGATCAAGACAGCGGGAAGGCTCTGCTTTTTGTGATTGCGATCATCATCAGCCTGTTCTTCCTGAAAAATATCTTTAACTATCTGGCTATGTTTTTCATCACTTTTCTCAGGAATGGTGTTTTAATGGATTTGCGAAATGAGTTGTATCAAAAGACCACAACTTTGCCCTTGTATTTTTTCTCGGAGAAGAAAAAAGGAGACCTAATGGCTCGAATTTCTTCCGATGTTTTGGAACTTCAGCATTCCTTTTTATCCATTTTAGAGTTGATCATCAGAGACCCACTGACCATTCTTTTTTCCCTAATCGTCATGTTCAGTTTCAGTGTAAAACTTACCCTTTTTGTTCTGATTTTTATCCCTGTTTCCGGAAGTATCATCTCCCAAATCGGTAAATCTTTAAAGCGAAAATCGGATCGTGTCCAAAAAGAACAAGGGGAATTTTTATCCCTATTGGAGGAAACCTTGGGAGGGATTAAAATCATCAAAGCCTTTGGTGCAGAAAATACATTTGTCAAAAAATTCAAACAGTCTACAGGCCGATTTTTTGATTTTTCGAACAAGCTTTTAAACCGACAAAACCTTGCCTCACCCGTCAGTGAGTTTTTGGGAATCATGGTCATCAGTGTACTGTTGTGGTACGGAGGAAAAATGGTCTTAGTCGATCAAACCCTGAACGGCGCAATCTTTATATCCTATTTGGGATTGGCATATAATATTTTGACCCCCGCAAAAGGAATCAGTAAGGCCTACTACAGCGTCAAAAAAGGAGATGCTGCAGCACTGCGGATACTGGAAATTCTCGAGGCCAAAGACGAAATGAAGGATGTGCAAAACGCCATTGACATCAAATCATTGGAAAAGGGGATTAAATTTGATAATGTTTCCTTTTCTTACAATAATACTCCTGTACTGGAAAATTTTTCACTCGAAATCAAAAAAGGACAAACTGTTGCTCTCGTAGGGCCTTCGGGAAGTGGAAAAACCACCTTGGCCAATTTGCTCAATCGATTTTATGACATAGATAAAGGCAGTTTGACATTGGATGAAACACCTATAAATATAGTAAAGAAAAAATCTCTGTACAGGCTTACCGGGATGGTCACCCAAGACTCTATTTTGTTCAATGACAGCGTTAGAAATAATATTGCATTAGGAAATCCAAATGCCACGATTGACCAAATTAAGGAGGCCGCCAAAGTTGCAAATGCCACTGAGTTTATAGAAAAACTGGAACAGGGGTATGACAGCATTATCGGTGAAGGAGGTAACAAACTATCAGGAGGACAAAAACAGAGATTGTCTATTGCTCGAGCCATTCTAAAAGATCCTGAGATTTTAATCCTGGATGAGGCCACCTCCGCGCTGGACACCGGTTCGGAGAAGATGGTACAAGCGGCATTGGAAAACTTGATGAAAAACAGAACTTCACTGGTCATTGCCCACCGATTATCAACGATCCAGAAAGCTGATTTGATTGTGGTGCTCAACCATGGCAAAATTGTTGAAACCGGAACCCACAAAGAGCTTTTAGCAAAAAAGTCCGTCTACAAGAACCTGGTGGAGTTGCAAACTTTATAGGATTGCATTAAACTTTTTTCAAAAAATATGATCAAAGGATAAAACACTTTGGAACAGCAGAATCAATTTATTAAGGCATTGTCATCCTCTGAGACTCAGGAGGTTGCTTTTAAAAAATTGATTGCTGATTACAAAGAAAGACTCTATTGGCACATCAGAAAAATTGTGCTTGACCATGAGGACACCGATGATGTTTTGCAAAATACCTTTATCAAGGTCTTTGAAAACATTAGTAAATTCAAGGGGAACAGTAATATATACACTTGGATGTACAGGATAGCTACCCACGAATCGTTGAATTTGTTGGGAAAAAAGTCGAGACAGCTGGGAATATCCAATGAAGAATGGATCGAAAAGCAAGCGACAAAACTCGAAACAGATGTTTATTTTGATGGAGATGAAATGCAATTGAAATTACAGAAACTAATAGCCACACTCCCCGAAAAACAACGTTTGGTTTTTAATATGAGATATTTTGAAGAGATGAAATATGATGAAATATCAGAGATTTTGGAGACCTCTGTAGGAGGCTTAAAGGCATCTTATCACCATGCTGTAAAAAAGATTAAAAATAAAATCAATGAGTAGTATAGATAAAAAATCGCCTTTTAAAGTACCCGATGGCTATTTTAATCATTTTGATCAAAAATTGGCTCAAAAAATTGACACCATCAACCCCAACAATGGCTATCGGACTCCCATTAATTATTTTCAAGAGGTTGAAGATCAAATACTGAATCGGATTGATTACCCCGAGCCAAAAACCCCCTCCTTTACTGGCTATGTTTGGAAATCCATGGCTGTGGCCTGTGTGGTCAGTCTGTTTTTTGTGATTGAAAAAAATGCTGTTGATCAGACCGAACTGGCAGATTTTTTTATTGAAGATTACCTAACCGTAAATACTACCTACGAAATTGCCGAACATTCTGATTATTCGTTTGAAATTAGAAATTTTATTGAAAATTACGAATCCATTGCCGTAGACGATGCTCTGGAAATTAGATTATACGGGGAAACTCCTACGAATTTAAACTTGCTTGATGATGAATAGACTACTGATAATTATGATGGTGCTGATTTTAAACAGCAGCTTCGGACAAAAAAGAAAAATGAGTTTTGAAAGACTCAAAGCACTTAAAATGAGCTATATCACCGAAAAAATTGGTTTGACCGAAGCTGAAGAATCTGTCTTTTGGGAAATCTATGATCAATATGAAAAGAAGATGTTTATTGATTGCAGAAAGAAGATCAAAAACCTGAGAAAGAGTTATATGAAGTCCAATGACAGTATCAGTAACGATGAGGCTTTAGAAGTGATTCAAAAAATTAATGCGTTGGAACAACATGCCCTGCAACTCAAAGAGGAGCGAGACAAATCCCTACTCGAGAAATTTTCAGCCAATCTGATTCTGAAAATGCATCATGCAGAATACCATTTCAACCGCGATATGGTTTACAAGTTAAAAAAAACAAAAGTGGATCATTGAAACCCGTGATATCGGTTTAGTTTTGTACCCATCATGAAATTACACCGCAACATTGCCTTGGGTATTGTCTCTGGATTGGAGAACACACTGATCGAAAAACGCCCAGCAGCCGATGTCATCAAAAAGCTACTCAAAAGCAACCCCGGTTGGGGGTCGAGAGACCGACGAACCATTGCTCAAGCTTTCTACGATATCATTCGTCAAAAAAGATTATTTCATGCCCTTAGCGGATCAGAAAGTGAAGACCTCAATCTTTGGAATCTTCTTGGGTGTTGGATGATACTCAATGATTTCCCACTACCGGAATGGATAGAGTTCAACAATATCAATGCGCAAGAAATTAAGACCAAAGCTCCCGTTTTGGTTCAAGACAGACGATACAAGCATTCCATTCCCGATTGGTTAGATCAAATGGGTGTAGAAGCTTTTGGAGAAATAACTTGGGAAAAGGAAATCGCAGCACTCAATACCCCTGCAAATTTGATTGTCAGAGTCAATACCCTGATAACCACAGTCGAAAATCTAAAGGATATACTGGAGAAAAAATACAACATCGTCACCCTTCTTATTCCTGACTATCCCCATGCCTTAGTTTTTGACAAAAAACAATCGCTTCAAAGTATAAAAGAATACCGAGAGGGCTGGTTTGAGGTTCAAGACGCCAATTCTCAGAAAGTTAGCCCTTGGTTAGAGGCTGAATGTGGAAAATATTATATGGATGCATGCGCCGGTGCCGGAGGAAAAAGTTTGCACCTAGCTGATCTGACAAAAGATTCCGCCAAGATTGTAGCACTGGATATTTTTCCGGCCAAACTCGATGAACTGCAAAAAAGGTGTTATCGAAACAATATTCAATCTGTTCGGACGATAAATGTGGAAAATGAGAAAATTTTACAAACCTTAGAGCCCGATATCGATGGTGTTTTGATCGATGCGCCTTGCAGTGGTTTGGGGGTGTTAAAAAGAAATCCCGATGCCAAATGGAATATGAGTCCCGAGCGATTGACAGAAATACTGAAAACACAAGAAAAAATCCTTCAAACCTATGCCCCCTTGGTCAAAAAAGGGGGAAAATTAGTTTATGCCACTTGTTCTATTTTACCCGCAGAAAACAAACTTCAAGTTGATAAATTCCTTAAAAGCCAACTGGGATCGCAATTTGAATTGGAAAAAGAACACACTTATTTTTCTCATTTGACAGGTTTCGACGGTTTTTACTGTGCCCGATTGATTAAAAAAATGTGAATAAAATGCTGAAAAGTTATTGGCTCCATTTCTAATTTAGTGAGGTTAGAATCACTGGAAAAAATTATTTTTGAAACAACAAAAATCAATTGATGATTTATTTTTTTGGCAATCCCACCCGGAACCTATACGCTATTCAAACTTCAAAAAAACTTGACACCTCCAACCAAGAAAAATTGGGATGGCTTTTCGGCAACCAACCGCAAATTGATAAAAAAAACATAGAGGGTCGTTTTGTTGGACCTCGGGCTACGATGATTACCCCATGGAGTACCAATGCAGTCGAAATCACTCAAAACATGGATATTGATGGCATCTCAAGAATAGAGATGTTTGTTGTGAAAAATCCGGAAGAGGAATTTGATCCCATGCTGTATGAGATTTATGAAGGGCTAGATCAAACCATTTTTGACATCCATATTTCCCCTGAGCCAATAAATAACATCACTGATATAGCAGCCTACAATCAAACCGAGGGACTGGCCTTGAACAAAGAGGAAGTTGCCTATCTAGAGGATTTATCAAAGCGTCTGGGACGTTCTTTAACCGATTCGGAGGTATTCGGTTTTTCTCAGGTCAATTCAGAGCATTGTCGACACAAAATTTTTAACGGACGTTTTGTAATTGACGGATTGGAGCAAGAGGAAAGCTTGTTTCAAATGATCAAAAAGACTTCCAAAACCAACCCCAACAGCATAGTGTCGGCATACAAAGACAATGTTGCTTTTGTATCCGGTCCGGAAATAGAGCAGTTTGCTCCAAAAGATGGTTCTGTTCCCAGTGTATACGAAACCAACACCATCAAAAGTGTCATATCACTCAAGGCAGAAACCCACAATTTTCCGACAACAGTCGAGCCTTTTAACGGAGCTGCTACAGGTTCCGGCGGAGAAATCCGCGACCGACTTGCAGGTGGTCAGGGGTCATTGCCATTGGCGGGAACAGCCGTTTACATGACTCCCTACTCCAGAGTCACGACAGATCGTAAATGGGAAGAAGGTTTCCCAAGTAGGAAATGGTTGTATCAAACCCCATTGGACTTGCTGATCAAAGCCTCCAACGGAGCCTCAGATTTCGGTAATAAATTCGGACAACCCCTGATCTCAGGTTCTGTTTTAACCTTTGAACACCAGGAAAAAGATCAGCGGTTGGGATACGACAAGGTGATCATGATGGCAGGAGGCATTGGTTATGGCAATCTAAAACAAGCGCAGAAAAAGATGCCCTCTAAAGGGGATATTATTGTGATTTTGGGTGGAGATAACTACAGGATTGGTATGGGAGGGGCTGCAGTTTCCTCTGCCAATACAGGTGCTTTCAGTAATGAAATTGAACTCAATGCTGTGCAAAGGTCAAATCCTGAAATGCAAAAAAGAGTAGCCAATGCCATCAGAGCTCTCGTGGAAAGTGCCAAAAATCCAATCATTTCTATTCACGATCACGGAGCCGGTGGCCACTTAAATTGTCTTTCAGAGTTGGTAGAGGACACCGGAGGTGAAATACACATCAATCAACTTCCATTAGGTGATCCTACCCTATCCGCCAAAGAGATTATAGGAAACGAATCCCAGGAGCGTATGGGCCTGATTCTGTCTGAAAAAGATGCCCGATTGCTGGAAACAATTGCCCAACGTGAAAGGGCGCCTTTCTATATCGTTGGTAAAGTAACAGGAGACCAACACTTTTCTTTTGTCAATGATATCAATGGTGAAAAACCGATTGATCTGGCGATTGATTCCTTGTTTGGTGATGCACCCAAGACCCGTCTTTTGGATGAAAAGAAAAAATTAGAATTTGAAAATCCTTCCTACGATTTTTCCAATGTTGAGACTTACCTGAAAGATCTACTCCTTCTGGAAGCAGTGGGCTGTAAGGACTGGCTTACCAATAAAGTGGACCGTTGTGTTACCGGTCGTGTGGCACAGCAGCAAACGGTAGGGACATTACAACTGCCCTTGAGTAATTGTGGGGTGATGGCTTTGGATTACAATGGAAAACACGGAGTGGCAACTGCCATAGGTCATGCACCCGTAATAGGACTGATTAATCCGGCAAAGGGAAGTATCAATGCAATTGCAGAATCATTGACCAATATCGTATGGGCCCCCCTGTCGGAGGGGATTAAGTCGGTTAGTGTATCGGCCAACTGGATGTGGCCCTGTAACAATCCAGGAGAAAATGATCGATTGTATGAGGCTGTAAAAGCCTGTTCGGACTTTGCCATTGATCTGGGAATAAACATTCCTACGGGTAAGGATTCCTTGTCGATGAAACAAAAATATCAGGAAGGTGATGTTTTAGCTCCCGGAACTGTTATCATATCCTCTGCAGGACAATGCGAGGACATCAAAAAAGTCGTAACGCCTGTATCACTGCCCAATAGAGGAAAGCTTTACTACATCAATTTGTCCTCAGAGCGACATGTTTTGGGCGGATCTTCTTTGGGTCAAATATTCAATAAAATAGGCGCTAAAGCACCAGGTATTGCTGACGTCGGTCTTTTTAAACAGGCCTTCAATTTACTTCAAGAATTGATCTTAGATCAAAAAATCATTTCTGGACATGATGTTTCATCCGGTGGATTGATCACCAGCTTGTTGGAAATGTGCTTCCCCTCACAAGAAGTAGGGATGGAAATCGATTTGACATCTCTTCAAGAAAAGGATACAACGGCCCTGCTCTTCGCAGAAAACTCAGGTTGGGTTCTCCAAAGTGAAATGGATCTTACTGCCCATTTTAATTCGTATGGCATTGATTGCCACTCCATCGGTTCAGTGACCGAAACAGGGAGACTCAGGACTCTAAACCATCAAGATCAGTTGGACTTGGATGTCGCTCAGTATCGCGATATATGGTTTTCTACTTCAGCAGCACTGGATGCAAGGCAAAATAAATGCGCAAAAGAACGATTTGAAAACTACAAGTCAACCCCACTAAAATTCAATTTTCCTTCATCATTCAACGGGAAACTAACCCCTATCCACCCCCGTAAAATTAAAGCGGCTATCATCAGAGAAAAAGGGAGTAATTCTGAAAGAGAGATGGCCTATGCCATGCATTCTGTAGGATTTGAAGTTCATGACATTCACATGACCGATCTGATTGAGGGAAGGAAAACGCTAGAGGAATTTCAATTTATTGCAGCAGTGGGCGGTTTTTCCAACTCCGATGTATTGGGTTCTGCCAAAGGATGGGCCGGTGCTTTCCTCTACAACCCCAAAGCCAAAAAGAGTCTGGATGATTTTTTTGCCAGAGAAGACACCCTATCACTTGGGGTGTGCAATGGTTGTCAATTGTTTATTGAATTGGGTATGATAACTCCTTCACACGAGCTACTTCCAAAAATGCATCACAACGATTCGGGAAAATTTGAATGTCAATTTACTGCAGTAAAGATTGGTCACTCCTCCTCGGTAATGATGCAAGGTTTGGAGAATACTACGCTTGGAATTTGGGCCGCTCACGGTGAGGGGAAATTTCACCTACCCATGAATGAATCTCAATATCAAATCCCTGCAAAATACCATCAAGTGGTCTACCCCGCCAACCCCAACGGTTCTGATTATAATGCTGCCATGCTTTGTAGCGAAGACGGTAGACATCTGGTGATGATGCCTCACCTGGAACGTTCTACCTTTCCTTGGAATTGGGCGCATTATCCACAAAATAGAAAGGATGAATTTTCTCCCTGGATCATTGCCTTTGAAAATGCAAAGCGTTGGCTTGACGAAAAATAATAAAGCGAACTTTATTAATTAAATTTTATTACTTTAGGCACAAAGTTAACCATGACACCCTCAAGGATTTTTGATATTTTGAGCTTTCAGGTGGAAACCCATCCCCTGGAGAAATGTCTGAGCGACAAAAGAAATGGGAATTGGGAATCCATATCGACCCTAAAATATTTCGAATCCGTCAACCATGTTAGCGCAGCCCTGATCGAAATGGGGGTGAAACCTCAGGACAAAATTGCGTTGATTTCAACCACCAATAGATCAGAGTGGTCTATTTTGGACATGGCCATACTGCAATTGGGAGCCATTTCTGTTCCTCTGTATCCCAACATCAGCTCAAATGATTATAAATACATCCTCAATCATTCCGAAAGTATTTTATGTTTTGTTTCAGACCAGCAGATCTATGATAAAGTATTTTCGGTCAAATCACAAGTTAAAGAGCTTAGAGGAATATACAGTTTTGATATAATCGAAGGCTGTAAAAACTGGACGGAGCTTTTAGAGTCGGGAAAAAAGGCTTGGAATGAAGAAAAGCTTGAGGAAGTTAAATCAAATGTTGAATCCGACTCCATTGCGACAATAATTTATACTTCTGGAACCACAGGTGTTCCCAAAGGAGTGATGCTCAGTCATGGCAATATAGTATCCAATGTGATCTCGGCTACAAAAAGATTTCCCTTTGAAGACAGAAACCAAACTGCATTAAGTTTCCTGCCAATCTGCCATATTTTTGAAAGAACTTTTATCTATGGCTATTTGCACAACAGTATCTCGGTATATTTTGCCGAATCTTTGGATACGATCAGTGAAAATTTAAATGAGGTAAAGCCCAACTTTATGACGGCTGTACCTAGACTACTCGAAAAGGTTTATGATAAAATTTACGCCAAAGGTAATGACTTGACAGGCTTAAAAAAAACCTTGTTTTATTGGGCTGTCGAGGTGGGTCTGAAGTATGACCCCAATCACAAATCCAACATTGTATACAACATCAAGCATTGGATCGCCAACAAGCTTATTCTCTCGAAGTGGAAAATGGCATTGGGAGGGAATTTGGAAATCATATGCTCAGGAAGCGCTCCACTTCAATCTAGATTGGCCAGAGTTTTTAGTGCTGCGGGAATGACCATTGCAGAAGCATATGGTTTAACAGAAACATCTCCGGCAATTTCTGTGAATGATTTGAGAAATGGTGGTTTGAAGATTGGAACCGTGGGAAAAATTATCGAGGGTGTAGAAGTAGTCATTGCGGCGGATGGTGAAATTTTGTGCAAGGGTCCCAATGTAATGAAAGGCTATTACAAAGATCCTGAACAAACCAGTGCAGTGATGGAAGGCGATTATTTTAAAACAGGAGATATTGGAACCCTCGACGAAGATGGATTCCTTAGAATAACCGACCGTAAAAAACAGATGTTTAAAACATCCGGAGGTAAATACATAGCACCTCAGGTGATCGAAAACCAATTGAAACAATCACTTTTGATTGAACAAATTATGGTGGTAGGAGAAGGAAAAAACATGGCATCGGCATTGATCCAACCCAGTTTTGAGCAGGCCAAAATTTGGCTTGAAGAACAGGGTGTTGGGTGTGAGGACGATCTGGAATCCCTTTGCAAAAATCAAGTGTTGTTTGAAAAAATAAATGATGAAATCAGATTACACGACCATAAGTTTGGAAAATGGGAACAAGTAAAAACGATTCGATTGACTCCTGAGATATGGTCGGTAGAGGAGGGACACCTCACCCCTACCATGAAAGTTAAGCGAAAAATTGTCCTCGAAAAATATCAATATTTGGTGGATGAAATTTATTCATAGGTTTTTTTTTGCTGATTTTATTATGCATGCATAATATTTTTTATATATTTGTTTTGATTAATATAATAAATGAGAAAAAAAACAATTGATGCTGCATTGCGTTCCACTTGGAATGCAGTCAGCAAGATGTACAATAGGGAAGCCTCTAAATTTGATTCAACAATGGCCACTGGATTTGCACTTTTAAACATTGAAGCCGAAGGAACTCCCTCCAGTTCACTCGGTCCAAAATTGGGTATGGAATCTACAAGTTTGTCTCGTTTATTGAAAAGTATGGAGAAAAAAAAGTTGATTAACCGCGTGCCCAATCCGGAAGATGGCAGGAGTGTACTTATTTTCCTCACTCCATTTGGTAAAGAGAAAAGGGACGATTCACGATCAGTGGTATTGAATTTTAATCAAATTATAGAAAAGCAGTTAACAGCTGTTCAAATCAAACATTTTTTTGAGGTAACAGACTGTGTAATGCAAGAAAGTAAGAAGTTTGAACATTTTTTAATCCAATAAATCCCAAAAACTTATGGAACTTAAAACAAAATCATTACTGAAGGGAGGAGAGTTCATCATCAAAGACTCACAGCCTGAAGACATTTTTACTCCCGAGGATTTTTCGGAGGAGCAAATCATGATGAAAGATAGCGTTCAAGAATTTGTTGATCGTGAGATATGGCCTTACAAAGAACGTTTTGAGAAAAAAGATTATGAGTTTACCAAACAATGCATGCAAAAAGCGGGAGAACTCGGTTTTCTTGGGGTTTCTGTTCCCGAAAATTATGGAGGAATGGGAATGGGTTTTGTGTCCACGATGTTGGTTTGTGATTATATCTCTGGTGCAACCGGATCTTTTTCAACAGCTTTTGGTGCCCACACGGGTATTGGAACAATGCCTATCGTTCTCTACGGCACTGAGGAGCAAAAACAAAATTATGTACCCAAACTGGCGACTGGGGAATGGTTTGGAGCCTATTGTCTTACAGAACCTGGTGCAGGATCGGATGCCAACTCTGGAAAAACCAAAGCAGTGCTCTCTGAAGATGGAAGCCATTATTTGATCTCAGGTCAAAAAATGTGGATTTCCAACGCAGGGTTTGCAAATATGTTCATTGTTTTTGCTCGTATTGAAGATGATAAAAACATTACGGGATTCATTGTTCCCAATGACCCTCAAAATGGGATCACCCTGGGAGATGAAGAAAACAAACTGGGGATCCACGCTTCCTCAACACGACAAGTTTTTTTCAATGAGACAAAAGTTCCGGTTGATCATATGTTGGCCGAACGAGGGCATGGATTTAAGATTGCAATGAATGCTCTTAATGTGGGACGTATCAAATTAGGTGTTGCCTGTTTGGAAGCTCAGAGGCGGGTCATCAGTAATGCTGTTCAGTATGCCAACGAAAGGATACAATTCAAAACACCTATCGCTCAATTTGGTGCGATTAAAGAAAAAATAGCAAGAATGATTACTTCCTGCTATGCAGCAGAGTCAGCGAATTACCGTGCCGCTCATGATATCGAGCTAAAAATAAAAAGTTTACACGAAAAGGGATTAAATCATCAAAAAGCCGAATTGAAAGGTGTAGAAGAATTTGCCATTGAATGTTCCATGATCAAAGTAGGAACCTCTGAGGACATTCAAAATTGTGCTGATGACGGTATACAAATCTATGGAGGAATGGGCTTCTCTGCCGACACTCCTATGGAATCAGCTTGGAGAGATGCTAGAATTGGTCGGATCTATGAGGGTACCAATGAAATTAACAGAATGCTTTCTGTTGGGATGTTAGTCAAAAAATCAATGAAAGGGGAATTGGATCTGATGAACGCTGTTATGGAAGTGGCCAACGAAATGACATCAGGAAAAGTCGAAGATGAAATAAATACTGATCAACCGCTTTCTGTAGAATTAAATAAAATCAAGAATTTGAAGAAAGTCTTCTTGATGATTGCAGGCACTGCGTTTCAGAAATACGGACAGGAACTCGACAAGCATCAACAAAGCTTGTTGGGACTGTCAGATATGATGATTGAAATCTACTTTTCGGAATCCACTACTCTGAGGGTAATTAAGAACATCAACAGAGGTATGGACATGACCCATCAAATGGACATGGCTAAATTATATGTTTTTGAGGCTACAGAAATCGTCATCAAGAAATCGAAGGAAATCATCGGTAATATTGCCGAAGACACTGCGCAGGTGAATCTTCTAAAAAGCGTTCATCGTCTTTGTCGCTATACAAACCTGCCTGACGTAATAGGATTAAAGAATCGCATAGCCGATAAGGTCATTGCAGAAAATAAATACTGTTTTTAAATTTTAGTTATTTAATTGTTGTTTAATTTGGCTCCACTATAAAAGTGGGGCCTTTTTTAGTAGCTATCCGTTTGTAAATGTTTGAAAAAACCTCTTTGATTTCTTTTAAACCTACTGAAATCAAAAGTGACAAAAATCTCAAAAATTGAGGGTGAATGAACCTTTGCTTTCGATCTGAGGGGAAAACTATAAGCCATGCCAAATTCGAAATTTTCGAATTCAAGCCCAGCCCCAATGCCAATACTATTAAAATTAAAACTTCCTACATTGGAAAATTTTTGACTTAAGCCCATCGAAAAACCTCCCATTCTTAATTCTTCAACAAAATTAAAATAGAGTTTATCTTCGGTCTGACTGACTGCGGCATAGGTAAATAAATACGAAAACCTTGGTAAAAAGCTACGCTCATATTGAATGATATTAAATTCCATCCCACCTTGAAGGGATATACTCATGGGTTTATTGTACTCTTTTTCTTTGTTCAGGCTGGTATTGGGGCGATTTAAATGTTTGATGGACAAACCCACAATGTAATCTTCATTGTGAAACAAAAAAGAACTCCAAAATCAAAATAATTGACATTTCCCAACAATTCTCCCAAAGGATCTATGGTCTGCGTATTAATAAAGCCAGTGGTCGCATTGAGTTGGTCGCCAAAAATAAATTTTTCTCTGTTGACTTGTGTATTACCAATACCTGGGCTTAGTGTAGGTAGAAAAAAAGTATTATGGGTTACTCTAATTTTATAGATATAAGAAAGTTTAAACGAATTAACGACCAACCCGGTAGAGGCAACTTTTAGGGAATTAATATCAAAACCCAAACTGAAATTTTTGTCATCAAAGGAAACCATACCAAAAACATACTTATTGTCTGAATTGGTATTTTGATCGATTGCAAGAGAGTTGTATAAAACCCCAATTTTATTGGTATTATTGATCCCAAAATAGCTTGGATTGGTTTTTTGCATAAAACTTGACTGACTGGCATAATAGTCCTCTTGTCCCCAAGAAAATTGAAAACAGCAAAGTAATAATAACAAGCACCTTTTATTCATGTAGATTTATCTCAACAAACTGAATGTTCCACTTCTTTCAATTAAGGTCTCGTGGTCGGAAAGCAAAATTCCCTCAATCGCATAAATAAAGTAGGGAGTTTCAGATTTTCCATTTTGACCATCCCAACCCTCCAATTTTAGTCCTTTTGGATTAGCTATGTCAGGTCATTGACCACATCCCTTCTAAAATAGGTTGTGGTGGTTAATCTGGGTGGGTTGTAATTTCTTTGATTTGCATTGATAATAGCTGTCCAAGTTTTTTTATCATTAGAGCTCATCCATTGATACCGGGTATCAGCATTTGTTAAGACTGTTCCCCTTATAGTTGCAGAACTGTGAGATTCCAGTTTGACCGAATTAGATCCAAAACATACGGTTAATTCTTCCAAAGTAATGGATTAGCCGTTAAAAAAAATCCTACCCGGTTCGTCAATTATGTTCTCAATAACAGTCAAAGAGGCAGAACCGGTATCTCCACCCTTTTCAAGGGTTACGGTGATCTTATCTCCATCAAAAAGTCTGACAGTGGGTTGGAAGATATTATTGTTGGACGGCCCCTCATTCAGAATCCCATTGATATAAAATTTATAATTTTTGCCATCCTCTGGTGTGGCTGTGAATGTAACCGCATCCCCTGTACAAAAAGTATCTCCGGTAGCTGAGCTGCTAAGTGTAGTAGTGACTGTTGCCGATAAATTTGAAGGCTTGGTATCGTATAAAGGAAATGACTTTAAATCACTGAAAATAAAAATAATGGGAGATAGGCAAAGTGCTATGTAGAATAGTAAGTAGGTTTTTTTTACAATGTGGGGCATTGTTCAAAATTTTGGGACGATACAAATTTATTAATTATCTCTTACTCAAGATAATCTATATCTATAATTAATCATTTTAGAGGATTACCGTTTATGGTATATTTCTAAACCTTTTTCATCAATATTATAAATTCTTAGGTGCTCGGTATTTTCACTTAGCATGAATGTAAAGGAGTTTTTGTATATGGGTTCTCCCTCATGAAAAGCTCCTGCTTTGACTTTTAGGCTGTCTTGAGATATGATCATTCTGTACTTAGAAACCAATGCATTGTAGGGGTACAACTCCATTGAAAATAGCATTTTTTCTACATCAATAGTGATTCTTTTTCCCTGATATGTTGAACTGTCAATGGGGTATATACTGTCTCTGCTCTTTATTTCCGGAATAATTTTTTGATAGAGATACCAATGGCCATTTAGTGGTTTTAAATCTGAAAGAGTGCGGGAGAAGTGTGGATGATCATTATTTGAGGTACAACTGAACATGATTGTTGTGATGATCAAAAAAAATTTGTTTTTAAGCAATTTACCTTGTTTTAACAATTTCTCCTTCTACATTATAACGAATTAAACTGTCGATTATTTTACCGGATTTGTAAGAAACTTTTTGTTTGATTTTACCATTAGGGTGATAATCCAGCCAGTCTCCATCACGATTTCCATTAAAATCAAAAGCAATGGTTTTTCGCAATTGACCATTGGAATAATAAAAATTACTAACACCGGTCAATACCCCACGATTGAATTCATTTTCCTCTTTGACCAAACCATTGCTCCAAAATGATTTTCTATTTCCTTGCATATAACCATTCTCATAATTGATGATCTCACTTTTTTGATTGTTCTCATAAAAGGAAATCCACGAACCTTGTAGGAAACCGTTTACATAGGCACAGCTTAATTTTAATGCCCCATTGGAGTAAAAATTTTGATATTCGCCATCTAATTTTCCCTGGCTCACAAAAAAAGATTCTAGTGTTACACCTAAGTCGCTAATTCTTTTAACCTGACCCGTGAAAGGTTTCTTATCCATTAAATAGGTGGAGTCTCTGGATGTTTTCACCACATTGAGCTTATCTAGTGGGGTAAAGGAGGGAGTGATTGTACAGGCTTTGATTATAAGTAAAATAAATATGCTTCCAAAAATAGTTTTTCTGATCATAGGTTAAATTTAGTAATCTAAAATTCTGAGGCAAAGATTTTGGATCAATATCTGGTAAAACTTTTAAGTCAATTGTTAACTACTAATGTATGGGAATACATTAAATACCTAAAATATTTATTAACTATATAATAAATTTGTAGATTAACCGTTAATAAGAGAAGTACTAACAAATATTCTGTGGGGGAATTCAAAAAGTTATTGACTATATCGATCCTTGCATCGATATTTACTTCATCTATCCTGTGGGGTCAGGCTACGACCGACCTTCAAATTGATGATGTTGTCGTAGTTGGTGAAACTGCTCCCTATGAGTTTTGCCAAGGTGAAATCCCCCAATTCGAAATTCAATTCAGTTTAAAGGCCGGTTCAACTACCCTCACGTTGACCAGCACAAGTACTTTAGAGTTTACTGCGATTGGCTCATTGGGTAATGTTTTTACCAAAACGGTTACCGGAGTTAGCAGTTTTGGATCAGGTAATACTGAGTTAGGACCTGCAGGAAGTGATTATTATCGCTGGCCTGTAAGTGGCTCAGAACTCATTCAACTCTCGGGAGATGGACCCACAGATATTCTTTTTAAAATTTTCCTCAATTCTACCGATTTTACGGACCCAGACAACCCCGACGCAGCTACTTTTACTTTGTCAATGGATGTGAATCCAAACCCCCCACAGGTTAATATTACAACATCTTTAGGAAATTTTGACGGAGGAAGAAGGATCAGTATTTGTAATGGGACTGATATTACACTGTTTGCTGACACGGGATATTCTCATTATGAATTTTTCCGAAAAGCAAACGGTCTTGCGACCTTCACTTCGATGGGTAAAACTGTCTCCTCGTCGGTTTTAATGACCAATATCAATGGAGGCGGAGAGGAAATTAAGGTCAGAACCTATAATGGAGATTGTTTTACAGATTCATTAACGTATTACGTTGATGTTGTTTCGACCACAACCGTTAATCTCAACACCACCCTTACTGGAGGCACTGCCTGTGAAGGAGAAAATATTTCCTTTACCGGTATAGGTTCTGGAAATTGGTATCAATTTTTACTTTTTACCGGTGGCGCTACTTCTACCGTTCAATCCTCTACCGCTCAAACTTGGAGTTCTACCACTTTGAATGACCTTGATCGGGTAACGGTAAGAAACTATACCTCTTCATCAACTACTTGTTACAGCGAGAAAAGCGTTACAGTAAGAATCAATTCATTCTCTAATGTGAACAACATCTCGGGAGATCACACAGTTTGTTCCAATGACACTCCATCATTATTGGGAAGCATCACTGAAGCTGTTGCTGAGAGAGAGGGAGATGGAGCAACGGTAACCTATTATTGGGAAAAAAATGAAGGTTTGGGGTGGATCCCTATTGGAGCATCCAATTCATCTAGCTATCAACCCCCAGCCTTGTCAACTACCACAGCTTACAGAAGGGTCTTGAGCAGCGAATTCAACACCAAAACATGTATCAATATATCAGATACAGTGACGGTTACCGTTAACAATCCCGCTACCATCACGAATTTTGAACTGACGAATTCTACCAACAACACCATTTGTGATACTGATGAACCCGTATTTGAGGTTAGCTCCACGGGAGTTACCACGCCAAGCTACAGATTTTTTCACAACCTAGCCCCCATCGGAAATCTGATTGTTGGGGGAAGTACAGCCTCGATTACGGTCAGCTCCACCATTGAATTAAATGATAATGACCAGATCCAAGTTCGCGTATATGAAAATGAAGATGGTACGGGTTGTTCTGTATCTGCTACTATTGTACTTAGGGTCAATGAGTTTGATACCACTGCAAATCAAATTACTGGAAATCAAGTGGTTTGTAACTCCGATGCAATCTCAGCCATTTCAGATCAGTCCTCCCCTACTGCTCCAGGAACCATTACCGTCAGATGGTATTCCAGCCCATCAGGTCTGGTCACACCAACATGGACATTAGTAGCAACAGGAGTTCCCAGCTACACTCCTCCCTCATTGAGTGGAGATACAGACTACAGAAGAGAAATTGAATCTGAGTTAAACGGAATTCAATGTTACAGTTACTCAAATGTAGTAACCAAACAAAAAGTAGAGATTTCGGCTGATTTGGTTTCCTACGACAATTTATCCAATCCCATTAATGAACTGATTTGTGCCGGAGATGACATTGTTTTTGATGCAGGAACCTCCACCGGGGAAAATGGTTACCAATTTAAATACAATGGAAATCCAGTTGGTGTTTTTTCTGCCAATTCGACCATTACTTATACCGGTTTTTCAGATGGAGATACTTTCTCCGTAACGGTTGCTGAAAATGCCGACGGTTCGGGCTGTACCTCGACTGCCACATTAACCATCAGAGTTAATACATTTACAGGTGCACATACACTCACCGATTCTCAAACCATCTGTGAAGGAGATGACCCCAGTTCTATCACAGTAACTGATACTCCTACCCCTACAATAACTGACGCTGTTGCAACTTATCAATGGGAACGTCAAGAGTTTGGAAGCCCAACTTGGACTCCTATTTCTGGTGGTGCAGCTCAACTTCCAAACTATGACCCTCCTATTGGATCGGTAACCCAAACAACAAGTTTTAGAAGACTGATTACTTATACGAGTTCAAGTACCAGCTGTAGTTTGCCTCAAAATTTATCAGAGTCATCAGTCCATATAATTAATGTTAACGCACATCCGGGAGGAACTCTAGTAGCCTCAACCGTTTCAATTTGTACCGGGGAAACCATTACTTTTAGTTCAACAGGCCCAGTTGGAGCTAACTACACCTATTATATAGGGGGAAGTGTAGCAAAAGCCAAAAGCACATCAACAACATTTACCACCTCAAGTATACTTAATGGTCAGATTGTATCGGTGGTTATTGAAGATACGACTGGATCGGGATGTGAATTTACTCCTGCTGGTATTCAGGTTTCTGTATCAAATATCCCTGCAGCAGGACTGACTTCAACTGACCTGACCAATGGAACCATTTGCTATGATGATTTGCCTGTTTTTAATGCCACCCCTGCTTCGGGAGTGAGCTACCAATTTTATATCGCCTCCATACCTGTTCCCTCAGGTGCCGTATCGGGAAATTCACTTTTGACTTCCCTTGTTACGCGAACACTTGTAGACGGTGACATAATCGGTGTGGTGGTAACCAACGCAAATGGTTGTTCAAGTGCTGCATCATTGACAATAAGTCTTAACGATTTCATTGGAACTGACACCATTACCACAACTACAGTTGAATATTGTTCAGGAGCTGACCCAGTATTCATTACAGGAATGAACAGCCGATCGGCAGCCAATGGTGGTTCAATCACTTACCAATGGGAAACCAGAAAATCAAGCCCCACCTCTACCACTTGGCAACCATTAAACATACCCCCAGCCACATTAGCTGATTTCGATCCCCCTACACTGGATGATGGAATTCATCATTTTAGAAGGGTTACTTATAATGAGTATAATTCATTATCCTGTGATGCCCCTCCCAGTAATACGGTTACCATCACTGTTGGCAGTGGAGCTGCACCCACATTAACCGTTACAATGACCAATACAGTCACCTCGGCACAAGTTACCAATCAAACGGTTTGTGAAAGCGAAGGGATTATAATAGATGCTGGTGATTCATCAGGCAATGGTTATCAATTCTACCTCAATGAAGTACCCGTTCAGTTGGTCTCAAATGTTAGCACCTATAATTACGTCTCTTTTAGTGATGGTGATAGAGTTCAAGTCAGGGTTTTCGAAAATGTAGATGGTACAGGCTGTTTTTCTGATTTTACATCTGTGATCAGAGTAAACTCAATGACTGGAAATAATAGGATTGACGACAACCCCCAAACCATTTGTTTTGAAGGTGACCCTGTTGCAATCACCTCAGTATCAACTCCCAGTCACAATTTAATCGGAGGAAGTATTAACTATCAATGGCAAAAAAGGGAACAAGGGACACTCACTTGGACTGATATTCCTGGTGGAAATATTGAAAGCTATGACCCTCTTAGCGGGCAATTAACCTCAACGACAGAATTCAGAAGGTTAGCTAAAGCCTCCTTTAGTGGATTGATTTGTGATGGAACCAGTTCACCCACTCAGGTTTCAAACATAGCAGTGGTAAATGTAGTTCCTTCATTTACAGCAACCATTACTACAAATCCAGATCCTGCGGAAATTTGTACCGGTGAACCCGTAATTTTCCAAGCCTCTGCAGTTGCATCAGCTACATACGAATTTTTTGTCGATGGTAATTCTCAAGGGGCAGCTTCGACCAGCAGAACCCTTGTACTAAACCCAACCAATGGTCAACAAATAACCGTTGAGATTTCTAAAGATGGGTGCACAGTAACATCTGATCCGATCAATATATTGGTAAACTCTAATCCTAACCCTGTGCTGACTGCTGTTGGGGTTGTAAACGATGTAATTTGTGAAAATGAAGCTCCAATAGTCGTGGCCACTCCTAGTGGAAATTATTCTTATTCCTTCTTTATTAACGATTTACCTGCACCGGGAGCTGCCGTAACGACCAACTCGTTAGACTTGAGTTTGGTGCCCTCGCTTACCAATCCTGTCAAAATTGATGTGACCATTGTCGATAATCTTTCCGGATGTGCTGATAGTACTTCAACAGCCGATGGCACCTCGTTGGTTCTCACTACAAATTTATTGGGTAACTCAAATGAGATTTCTACAGGTACTGTGAGCTATTGCAGTGGTTCAAATCCAACGTTGATCACTGCTTTAAGCAATCCAACAGTTGTCCCAGGGGCAACAATTAATTATTCATGGGAAACCCGAACACCCTCATTATCTGCCAGTTGGTCTCTGATAAACGATGCAGAGTCGGAAAACTTTGATCCCTCTTCATCAATCGGAGATGGAGTACATGAATTCCGTAGACTGGTAACTGCTACAATCAGTAGCGTAACTTGTACTCCAAGCAGTACGATGTATTATTCAAATACTGTGACCATCACCATAGGAGGCACTGCAGGAAGTGCTCCACCAGCCAGTCTGTCAACAGATATTTCAGGGGGTGGTAACGTAATTTGTCCAGGAGATGATGTGGTATTTACGGCTACTTCTAATGCATCGGCCACTTTTTACGAATTTTTTGTCCGAAACCAATCCAAAGGCATTTCAGCCTCAAATACATTGGACACCGCTGCAACCAGTGTAACCCTTGTTGACGGAGATGAAATTCGAGTTAGGGTTTACACTGGAGTAGATACAGGAACTGGTTGTTTTAATGATGCCACCATGACGGTCAGGGTAAACTCAATGTCCAACAACAATATTATTTCTTATACGGGTCCTAACCCTGTTTGTGGAGGTTCTGATCCTGAGCCTGCAATTCAGGGGGTATCGAATCCTGTTTCAGATCTTGCAGCAGACGGTGGAACCATTAAATATGAATGGGAGTTGAACGATGGATCAGGTTGGCAGACCATTTTTGATTCAGATGAAGAGTTTTTTAATCCTCCCATTTTAAACATTACTACCGCATACAGAAGATTGGCTAAAGCCGTTTATGGTACTCTTGAATGTACAGTACCCTCTAATATATACATTTCAAATACAGTTACCATTACGGTCAATGCAGGTCCTACTCCAATTGCCAACCTTACAACCGGGCTATCCTCTAATACACTTTGCACTGATACCAGTTCGATAACATTAGATGCCAGCTTGAGTTCAAATGCCAATAGCTATTTGTTTTACCACAATGGCAATCCAATGCTGTCTCATACCGTAACTGACTCTTCATTCACCACAACTGAAACATTGAATGACGGTGATACTTTCAGCGTGAGAGCATTTGCAGGAAACAACCGAGATGGATGTTATGATGATACTACCATAACCATCTCTATTAACAGTATAACAGGGACCAATGAGATAGGTCCGGTGCTTCAAGAGCTCTGCGCCGGTGAATCTCCAGCGATGATCAATTCTTTACAAGTTCCCGCATCGGCCGGTTCAGTTTCATTCGAATGGAGAATCAGACCAGCGTCTACAGGTGTGTGGGGTGAAATTCTTGGCGAAGATTCTGCAACTTTGACCCCTACTTTAGTCGGGTCTTCATCGGCTTATCAAAGAATTTATAAAAGCACACTCAACGGAGTAGCATGTGAAGTCTATAGTAATATAGTTACGATTACTATGGACACTAACACTTCCACTATAGCAACATTAACCTCCAACAAACCATCACATACCATTTGTGCTACTGAAACGGGGACAATTACATTTACTGCGGCCAATGATGCTAATGCAAGCCTCTATGAATTCTATGTAGGAGGTGGATTAGAACAGTCAGATGCTACTTCAAGAACATTTGAATTGGTCCGAGCAGCAATATCTGATGGCTTACGCGTAACCCTGAGAGTTTATAATAATTCGGCTAATGGATGCTACAGTGAGGATGAGGTTATTGTTAGAATTAACGATATCCAATCAGGAACTATCAGCGGCACTCAATCCGTATGTTCGGATAGTACAGACCCCATAGTTCTCAATTCCCTTACATCGGGATCCATTAATGGTGTACCTGCTGTAAATGGTCAATACCAATGGGAATATTCTACTGACAATTTGAATTGGACAGAAATTATTTTAAATGGTAATAATGCTTCTTATGTGATACCATTCAATTCATCACATCCTACTCGTTATTACAGGAGATCCGTATTGGGGACCCTGAATACAGTTGATTGCAGTGCACCAAGTGCATCAGTAAAAATTACTGTCTCACCCTCGCCTACTCCACAATTGTGGTCCAATGTTGGTATTTACAATACTGACATCACGCTCTGTTCTGATCAGGATTTGACCTTCAGAGGAGAAGGAGGTCAATCGTTTGAATTTCTGGTAAGAGGAGTAATAGAATACACAACCGATGCAGACGGAGGTTTGACAACTGCATCATTTGATCCTGACGCCCTTGGAATAACAATCAATGATGGAGATCAAGTAAGTGTAATTGCTTATGACAAACCATTGAGTGGTGGTGCAGTTGATCCTACAGCATGTTCAGGGACCAGTAGTGATGTAACCGTAACCATAGTTGATGCCCCACTGGCTACCTTAACAACAGACAAGCTAAATAATACCATATGTGATGATGAGGCATTTACATTAACCGCTACTGCAGGTGGCGTCGCTGGAGCAACCTATCAGTTCATAATCAATACCATTCCAACCCAAACCGTCACAACATCCCTCGCAGAAACATTTGTAACATACACTCCTGTAGCTCCTTATACGAGCTCTATGACGATTAAAGTATTGATCACAACCCCCGAAGGTTGTACCTCTAGTGCTACAATTGATGTTGTTGAAAACCCGATCACTGCAGGAACCATATCTGGAACGCAAACCATTTGTAGTGGTAACATACCGGCTGAGATCACTTCACTGACAACACCTACTGTAGCAGGAGCTGCTTCTACTACTTATCAGTGGCACAGCTCTACTGAT
>JBESZM010000082.1:0-38646 GCA_041254175.1 Flavobacteriaceae bacterium
TGACAATCCCGGAGTGATTGCTCAAAATACTCTAGAAAAAACTTTTTTAAAGGCCAAAGACGCCCAGCGCTATCGTGATTACCCATTGGCAGAAGCATTGCTCAAAGAAGTTATTGAAGAAGACCCCCTTCATCTCGAGGCCAGAAAAGAACTGTCCTTTCTCTACTACAGAAATGGTGATTATGACCAAGCCCTTTCCATTGCCAACATTGGTTTACAAATCGACGCCTATCACAACGGACTCAATTACACTGCCGGAATTGCCTATATGGCACAAAAAGACTGGATCAATGCCAAAGAACATCTGGGGTGGGCAGCCCGAACAGTGGCTTACCGTTCCGCTGCCAATACTTTACTGGCGCAAATCCATCTGATTGAAAAAAAATACAGCGATGCCCAACATTACAATGACATCGCCCTAAAGTTTAATGCCGAAAACATCAATGCCCTTTCCCAAAAAGCTCTGCTTTATCGAATGATAGGTGACAAAGAAAATGCACTCAAAACAATTTCAGATATTGAAGAAATAGACCCCATAAATCATTTTGCAGTTTATGAAAAGTATTTGCTGGGTGAAAATGACAAAAAAGCGGTTACCGATTCCCATCGATCGGAATTTCCCTACCAGACTTTCCTGGAGTTGGCCTTGTTCTATCACAACAGAAACAATGATGCGGAAGCCATTAAAATCCTTGAAACAGGCCCCAAGCATTTGCTCAATTCACTTTGGTTGGCTTATCTAAATCAAAACCAAATGGCCCTCAGCACGTTGGACAATGAATCCATTGCTTTTGTTTTTCCCTTTAGGAAAGAAAGCCTAAATATGCTGGAATGGGTGGTTGCCAATAATCCTTCATGGAGGGCCCAATATCTGAAGGGTCTCAATCTCATGGGACGTGCGCAAATGGAAAAGGGCATTCAAATTTTTAAAGATTTGGGGCAAAAGCCCAATGATCACCTCTTCTACTATGTCAGAGGAATGTTGTTTAAAGAACATCAACTGGCGGGATATCAAAAGGATTTACAAAGGGCCTATAAGCAGTCCCCAAAAAATTGGCGGTATGCCTTTGCTTTGGCAGAGGATAATTTTAAATCCGGAAAATCATCAGCCGCTTTGAAAATCATACTGAAGACCTACAAACAGGATCAGGACAACTATTTTGCAGGTATGCTTTTGGCACAAACACTCAATCAGCTTAAAGATTATGACAAGGCCATCGGACTGCTCAAAGATTTAAGAATTTTGCCATACGAACATGCCACCGAGGGTAGAAGGATTTATACCAATGCCCATAACGGCAGTGCTTTGCAAGCGATCATTAAAGGAGATCATACCAAAGCTGCTGAAAGACTAGAGAAAGCCTTGCTTTGGCCGGAACACCTTGGAGTAGGAAAACCTTTTGATCCTGAAGAGCGCTGGGAAAGATTTCTCATGGCTTACCTTCTGCATCAAGACCAACAAAGCGAAAAGGCTCAAAAATCGCTAGAACAAGTGGCCAAGTTCTCAAAACAGCAATTGTTTAAATCCTCCAAGAATCATCTTTTGGGCATCTATGCCCTAGCACAAACCCAAGGAGAGAAAGAGGCACAACAATTTATTGCACAGCTATTGGCATCACAGCATGGATCAAGCCCTCAAACCAAGGCCTTAGTTGAATTTTATTATACCCACCCCAAAATGGAATGGAATAAGAATTTTATCGGAACCTTGTCGGAATTTCTCAACTCCAAGTAGTATATATTTTGGCTAAGGGAATTTGGTTATCGTAAACCCAGTTTTTGACTGATATAATTCCCTACATTTCTACCTTGTTCTAGGCCTTCTTCGATGGCCTTTCTGAAGTGAATCCCTCCATACATTCTACTGATAGCGGCCTCTTCTGCAGCATGATTGAATGATTTATAACTGCGAATGGGGAGGTCGTAGGGCAGTTCGGTATCATCATCAAAGGCAATATTGTCTCCAAAAAAATCGGTAAGGATCACAGAGGCCGCACCTGATACGACAGAATGACCACTAGTATATTCCGGGAAAGGCGGGGTCTGCAATACCGGGTACCAATCTTCATCTAAAACTTGGTTAATCAGGGTCTCCGGACGGATCAGATTACTCCTGTATTTTTCGTCCCAACAACTGATAAATGCATCGGCTATGGCAATGGCGGTATGGGTATAGGCCGCTAAAGTGGTATCAACATTGGCATTGCTGTTGCGGGCTACAATTTTAGTAATCCCGATCCAATGCGCACCGGGACTGATCTTTTTTAGGGCAAACATCACATGACCCTTATGGGTGGAGACATAGGGATTGCAGTCCCAGAATTTGGCGATCTCCTGTCGTTCGTCCTCCTGATCATTTTGCTGAATCTCACGAACCACCCGGTAAACTTCCAACAACTCCTTGTAAAACGGGGATTCGGGCTCCATCGAAAAAGACGGTGGCGGTTCGGGTTGAAACTGCTCAGAGGAAGTCAATATAAAAGGCCTGATTTTACTCCAATGCGGTTCTATTCCATCCATATAATCCGGAGGGGTAGGTTGCCAGCGGGAGGGACTGTCATAATCTACATGGAACTTGGGGAAAGTACGGGTTTGCTTGTAATTGTCTTTGTCATACCAAGCTTTGATCTCCCCCACCACTTGAAGGGCGTAATCGTATGAAGCCGTATAAACCTCGGGGTTTTGTTCTTTCCATTTTTGGGACAAATTATCAGTGTATGCTGACATCCTGTCCACAGAAAAGATGAGGTTTTTTCCCACTTCCAAAAAGGCGATCAGGGCGGCAAGCTTGGGGTTGACCAAACTGTCTTTGGCCGGACTGATGCCCTGAAAACCGTTCAATACCTGAGCATAGCTGGGATAGGGATACTCCTTTGTTTGAGCGAGGATCTCGTAGGCAGCGATGTTTGAATAAGCATAAACCCTACTGGCCAAAGGGGGAGAAAAAATATCGTGTACCATCACAGCGGTCAACTCATCCTGAGCCAAATGAAAATCTTCCGCACTGATCTCTATGGGCGTTAGCGGCTTTTGGCAGTGGACAAACAGTAACAAAATAAAAACCAATAAAGCTGGGGTTTTTATAAATCTTTCTTGAGAGGTTTTTGGGAAACTCACAGTCATCAATGCTAATTTTTTTTCAAAATTAGTTAATTTTTAGGTCTAAAGTCTTGATATCTTGATGTTTTAAAAACAACCATACCACAAAAACTCATAAAAAAGAAAACCCCCTCAACAGTTTATCGAGACGGCTTTTTTTGTCGTATTTATATGTCTTATTATTTTTTATTCCACCACAATTTTTTGTAGTTTTTGTCCTGGCCATTCAACTCACGATTATCTACTTAAAAAGGAAAGGTTTCTTTTTAGACCCTCGTAGCGGGTTCTTTTGACCGCACTGTTTTTAAAAATGGTCTCAAAGGTGGCCTCGGTGAGTTCTTCCCAGTCTTTTCGGTTAAAGTCCAATATTTCGGGGTTTGGATCAAACAGGGGTTCGTTGTGAGATTTGGAAAAACGGTTCCAAGGGCATACGTCCTGACAAACGTCACATCCAAAGGCCCAATCGTCCATTTTGTTTTGAAACTCACCGGGGATCTGGTCTTTGAGTTCTATGGTGAGGTAGGAAATACATTTGCTGGCGTCAATATTGTAGGGGGTCAGTGCGTCGGTAGGACAGGCATCAATGCAGGCGGTACAAGTGCCACAATGGTCGGTTACGGGGGTGTCGTATTCTAATTCCAAGTCTAAGATCATTTCGGCAATAAAAAAGAAAGACCCTACTTTTTGGGTGATCAGGTTGGTGTTTTTACCCATCCATCCCAAACCGCTACGTGAGGCCCATACCTTGTCCATGACCGGGGCAGAATCAACGAATACCCGACCGTTGACCTCTCCTATTTCTTCACGAAGGATTTGAAAGAGTTGTTTGAGCTTTTCCTTGATCACAAAATGGTAATCGGTTCCAAAGGCGTATTTAGAGATTTTAGGGGCACCTTCCGCTTGTTGTTCTTCGTTGTAATAATTGAGCAAAAGGGAAACCACGCTTTTGGCTCCGGGGACCAATAGTCGGGGGTCGAGGCGTTTGTCAAAATGGTTTTCCATATAGGCCATTTGGCCGTGTTTGCCCTCTTTTAGCCATTGCTCTAGCCGCGGGGCTTCTTCCTCCAAAAATTCGGCTTTGGAGATGCCACAAGAGAGGAATCCCAAATCCTTGGCGGCGGTTTTGATTATGGCTGCTCTGCCGGATAAAGACAACATTTTCTTAAATCTTTTCGTTAAAGATTAAGGACAACAGCAATTTAGCGGAAAAATAAAAAGTAACCCCATGGAATTTAAAATTATTGACCTTCGGGGTTGAGGATTTTTGTTTGAATCTTGTCAACAATGTGTGTTCCCACTTTTTGACCTTGGGACACTCCCTTATCAATGGCCATCATATAATGGATCCCTCCATATAGTCTGGAAATGGCCGCTTACTGATCTGCAAATCCGATACTTTTAAAACAAGGACATGATCTGAATTGGCTGTGCTGGTGTAATTCCCATCGAAGTCAGTAGTTGTTCCCTCGGTAGTTCATTTGATGACAACAGCCACATCAGGTATGGGTGATCCATCATCATCTGTGACGGTTCCACTTAGTGTAATTTGTGCACTCAAATGAGTATTAAAAAAAAGCAGCGTTAGAAGTAAAGAAAAAAACCAACGCTGACAACTAAACACATTTTTGTAGTAATAAGTCATATTTTTGATAAGATTTGGTTTTGAGTGGGGCTAACCTTCACTTTTTTAAAAAAATTAACATTTGCTCGATACAAAATTTTTGAAAATCAACGCTTATAACCATTATTATGTCAAATGGAATAGATTAATTATTTACTATATTAATTATTGCTTTATAAAGTTAGATTTAAAGTTTAATAAAGTTGGGCTGGTGAGCTGAGCCTACTACTACTAAGAGAAATTAAAACAAGCCTCCCTGATTGTCTTTGATCCTTCCCAGGTGCCGATAAGCCAACTCAGTGACCTCCCTACCCCTTGGGGTTCTGACCAAAAAACCTTCCTGGATCAAAAAGGGTTCATAGACCTCCTCAATGGTCTCTCCGTTTTCCGAAACTGCGGTGGCAAGTGTAGTAATGCCCACCGGTCCTCCCTTGAATTTGTCGATCAAGGTAGTAAGGATCTTATTGTCCATCTCGTCAAGACCGTGGGCATCAACGTTTAGGGCATTTAGAGCATATTGGGTTATTTCTATATCGATTTTGCCATTTCCTTTGATCTGTGCAAAGTCCCTTACTCTTCTGAGGAGTCCATTGGCGATCCTCGGGGTCCCCCTGCTCCTACCGGCAATCTCAATGGCTGCTTGAGAAGTGATTGATACATTGAGTATATTGGCACTCCGCTCCAATATGGTAGACAATAGTTCGGTATTGTAATATTCCAATCGGCTGGTGATGCCAAAACGAGCACGCATAGGAGCGGTCAATAATCCCGAACGGGTGGTGGCCCCGACCAAGGTAAAAGGATTGAGGTTGATCTGGACCGTTCGGGCATTGGGACCCGTTTCGATCATGATGTCGATCTTGTAGTCCTCCATAGCGGAATACAAATATTCTTCTACAATGGGACTGAGCCGGTGGATCTCATCGATAAAAAGTATATCTCTGGGCTGAAGATTGGTCAACAGTCCAGCCAAATCTCCGGGTTTATCCAGTACGGGCCCGGAAGTCATTTTGATGCCGGCTTCCAATTCACTGGCCAGTATGTAGGCCAGTGTGGTCTTACCCAGACCCGGAGGGCCATGAAATAGGGTGTGGTCTAGTGCCTCCTCCCTTTGGTTGGCCGCAGCAACAAATACTTTGAGGTTTTCCAATATACTTTCCTGACCTGCAAAATCATCAAAACTCTCCGGCCGCAAAGCCCTGTCAATATCTTTTTCCTCGGGTGTAAATTGGTCACCAGATGGGTCTAAAAACTCATTCATCTCTAACAAAGATAAATGTTTTACCGCTTAGATCTTAAATCCCTTGGAAATGTTCTCCAAACCAATAAATCAAAGAGCTTAAGGGATTTTCCATTGAGTAATATCAAGCCTTTCTGTTTAAAGTCTTTGAGCATTCTGATGGTTGATTCAATGGGTTTCTCCCCTGTGGATTGGTTTATATTGCACTCAGTGGAGCGTTGGTTTATAACAGCCCTGACCAAAGCTTGATTTATATGGCAATCTTTGGACTTGGGACCTGTCCCGTAATGATCGGCTATTATCTTTTCCCCAAATTAAACCTTGGCTGAATAATCTCTTTCCTCGACCAACTATTTCCCATTGCCATATTTATCATGGGCGTATGGATATTGTCCAGAGGTTTGGGGCTGGGAATCCCCTTTATCTCCCCCGATGAAAATTCGCTGCAAATCAATCAGGTCGAAACAAAATAAAGCTGCCCTTAGGCAGCTTTATGTATATTCGGCATCTTAGTGTTGGAGTTCTTCTTCTCCGTCTTTTAAAGGAATGTGTTGCGGCACAAAGTCCTCCTCGTGTCCGGGCTTGGAATAGTCATAAGCCCAACGGTGTACCTCTGGGATTTTTCCTTCCCAGTTCCCGTGAATGTGTTCAATGGGTGCCGTCCATTCCAGCGTATTGGAACGCCAAGGATTTTGTTCGGTAGGTTTTCCATAAAAGATACTGTGGATGAAGTTGTATAGAAAGACCAACTGTGCTGCACCTGCAATCAATGCAAAGACTGTAATCACTACGTTGATATTGGCCAAATCATCGAAATAAGGAAAGGCAGTGTTGGTGTAATACCTTCTGGGGAGTCCCGCCATACCAATAAAGTGCATGGGGAAAAATACTCCATAAGCACAAACGGCAGTGACCCAAAAGTGCACATAACCTAGGTTTTTGTTCATCATACGTTTAAACATTTTGGGAAACCAATGATAGACTCCTGCAAAAAGACCATAGAGTGCAGAGATACCCATTACCAAATGGAAGTGGGCTACTACAAAATAAGTGTCGTGAACGTTGATGTCCAAGGTACTGTCCCCCAGAATGATTCCGGTCAAACCTCCGGAGATAAAAGTAGAAACCAAACCAATGGAAAATAACATGGCTGGATTGAGCTGTAAGTTCCCTTTCCAAAGGGTGGTTATATAGTTAAACGCCTTGACCGCTGAGGGTATGGCAATCAATAGTGTTGTAAAAGTAAATACCGATCCTAAAAATGGGTTCATTCCTGAAATAAACATATGGTGCCCCCATACAATGGTAGACAAAAAGGCGATGGCCAAAATAGAAGCGACCATGGCACGATAACCAAAAATGGGTTTTCTGGAATTGGTTGCAATGATTTCTGAGGTGATCCCCAAAGCAGGTAACAATACGATGTATACCTCCGGGTGACCCAAGAACCAGAAAAGGTGTTCATAGAGTACTGGCGAACCTCCTTGGTAATGCAATACTTCTCCTTGGATGAATATGTCTGAAAGAAAAAAGGAAGTCCCAAAACTTCTGTCCATGATCAACAATAAGGCTGCTGATAAAAGTACAGGGAAGGAAACCACTCCGATGACGGCTGTGATAAAGAAAGCCCAGATGGTCAAAGGCAAACGACTCATGGTCATTCCTTTGGTTCTCAGATTTAATACGGTTACGATATAATTTAACGACCCCAAAAGTGAAGAGGCAATAAAAATAGCCATAGAAACCAACCATAGGGTCATTCCCAAACCGGAACCGGGTTGGGCTTGTGGTAAGGCACTCAATGGTGGATAGATGGTCCAACCCGCTGCCGCAGGTCCTGCTTCCACAAAAAGGGAAATAACCATGATGACACTGGAAAGGAAAAACAACCAATAGGAAATCATATTGAGTAATCCGGAAGCCATATCTCGAGCACCGATTTGTAGTGGAATCAAAAGGTTACTAAAGGTTCCACTCAGCCCTGCAGTGAGAACAAAAAATACCATAATGGTACCATGAATGGTAACCAAGGCCAAATATACATTAGGATCCATTACCCCGTCAGGAGCCCATTTTCCCAAAAGAGCTGACATGATGCCCATGGGCTGTTCCGGCCAAGCCAGTTGCAAACGGAACAGTAAAGACATGGCAATCCCAATGATTCCCATAAATAATCCCGTGATCAAGTATTGTTTTGAGATCATTTTGTGATCTTGACTGAAAACATACTTGGTAATGAACGTTTCTTTGTGATGATGCCCGTGATCCTCCTCTTCGTGTACTTGCGCTGCTGCTGTTGACATGATCTTAAATTTATTTTAATAGGTTATTGAATGACTTCTGCAAACGTTTGCTGGTCGGTCATCCATTTTTCAAATTCCTCAGGTGTTTCTACGACAATTTTCATTTGCATATTGTAGTGCGAAGCCCCACAAATTTTATTACAAAGTAACAAATAATCGAAGACATAAGGCTCTAATGCTTCCTCACCTTTTGCAAGAAGCGCCTGACTATTTTCTCTTCTGATGGCATTGATCTTTTTCACCTTGGCCTTAATGTCATCTGTTTGCCGCATTTCCTCTGTGGTTACAGTAGGGGTAAAGGCAAATTCTGTAATCATACCGGGAACACAATTCATCTGTGCTCTAAAGTGGGGCATATAGGCCGAGTGCAATACGTCCTGAGAACGCATTTTAAAAATGACTTCTCTGCCGGCAGGCAGGTGCAATTCCTGGACCACTACATCGTCGAATCCATTGGGGTCGGTAGCGTCAATTCCAACAAGATTTTTTCCGTCAAAATCTTGTAAAAATCTAACATTAGCATCTCCTAACACACCGTCATCTCCGGCATAACGCGCTTTCCAATTGAACTGCTGAGCGTACAATTCAACAACCAGTGCATCATCGTTTTCCTCTACGGTCATGATGTCTGTCCAAGTGTACAATCCATAGAGAATCAATCCCGCCAAGGCGATCACAGGAATAATGGTCCATATGGCCTCCAAACGGTCATTATCGGCATAAAACAAAGCCTTTTTTCCCTTTTCACCTCTGTACTTATAGGCAAAGTAGTGCAAAAGAGCTTGGGTGATGGTTTGGGTAAAAAAGATGATGGCAAATGAAATCCACATCAGATTATCATACTCTAGACCATGCTCTGAAGAAGCATTGGGTAAAAGTACATCGCCCCACTTCCAAAACGAAAATAAGGTGATGGCATAGATGAATATTAAAAAGGCGAACATCAACTGTCCATTCCAACGATTGTCATCGTCGTCTGCTACCTGTGTGTTCGTTTTTTTGGGTTGAGACAATTCAAATATCTTGGTGATTTGCCAAAGGGCAATTGCGATCAACGCTAATACCGTAAGTGTCAATAAAATCGTCATTTATCTTACCATTAATTGTTAATAGTGAAAGCGTTCACTCTCTCCCATGTATGGATCTCCCGCTGCATGAAGTGGTGCTTTCGAAATTTCTTTAAATACAACAAATATGAACAGACCAAAGAAAAATAGAAAGCCTCCAATCTCAGGAATACCCAAAAACCATTGGTCTCCGACTGCCGAGGGCATGATCATATTGAATACGTCCATATAGTGTCCTAATAGAATGACAATTCCTGCCATTACAATAAAGTAGTTGATTCGCTTGTAGTCGCTGTTCATCAAAATCAATAAGGGAAAAATAAAATTCATGACCAACATACCAAAAAACGGAAGGTTGTAATCCTCAATTCGAGTGATAAAATAAGTGACTTCCTCGGGGATATTGGAATACCAGATGAGCATGAATTGTGAAAACCATAGATAAGTCCAAAAAATACTGATCCCAAACATGAATTTACCCAAATCGTGGATGTGACTGTCATTGACTTTTTCCAAATAACCTTTGGATTTGAGATAGATCGCGATCAAGGCAATGGTTGTAATTCCAGAGACAAACATACTGGCAAACACATACCACCCAAAGAGTGTACTGAACCAGTGGGGGTCAATGGACATGATCCAGTCCCATGACATCATGGATTCTGTTACGATATAGAATACCAAGAATGCCGCTGATATTCTGAAATTCTTTTTGTGGTTGGACACGTCACTGACTTGATCTTGAGCCAATGAAAATTTTCTGGAAAAATAGCGGTAGGTTACCCAACCAGCAATATAAAAAGCCGCCCTTGCCAAGAAAAAAGGGGTATTTAAGAACCCTGTTTTTCCTTGAATCAACTTATCATGAGCCACCACTTCGGGATCCATCCAGATAAAGAGATGATTGAAATGCATTCCGGAAAGGGCGAGAATCACAAAAACGATAATTGCACCGGGCAAGAGGTAGGCTGTAATTCCTTCCATGACCCTAAATAGGGCAGGTGACCACCCTGCCTGAGCTGCACGATTGATGGCGTAAAAAGCCAAAGTCCCAAGGGCGATCATCATAAAGAAGAATGCCGCTACATAGAGGGCAGCCCAAGGTTTATTTTGTAGTTGGTGGAGCAGATGTTCACCGTGGTGATCTTCCGCATGTTCTTCTCCATGAGCGGAGGCAGCTTCATGATGGTCGTCATGAGCAGTATCGGAATGGCCATCACCGTGACCTTCGCCGTGATGCGCATCTGCAACCATTGCAGTAGCTTCTTCAACGGTCTCGGGAGCAGTTAAAAAACCATAGGTCAAACCTAAAAATCCTACAACCATCAGAGTGATGGAGAAGTTTCTTAATTTATTTGTAAAAGTGTACATACCGTCTTCCAATAAATTATTTAGTTAGGTTTTTTCTCAACTCCATGACGTGCTGGGCAATTTGCCATCTTTCTGTGGCATTGACTTGTCCTGCATGAGAACCCATAGCGTTTCTACCATACATTAATACGTGGTAAATACTGCCGGGGGTAATATCGCGGTCCGCATAACTGGGAACCCCTAAATACTTTTCTCTGGTCATCAAAATGCCCTGTCCGTTCCCTTTGTTACCATGACAAACAGCGCAGTAGATACCATACAATTCTTTTCCTTGTTTGAGGTGATCAGCATTGACCTCAATAGGCGATTTCAAGTCCGCCTTGGCCGCTTCGTATCCTTGGTTAGAATCCGGATAGTCATAGGGAATCCAACCTCGGTTGATGGAACCCTCAACAGGAAGTTGTGCTTCGATACCGTTGGCAAAAGCATCCGAATCTGCATAGGTTTCATAACCTACAGGTTCGTACATATTGGGGAAATATTGATAGTTGGGTTTCGAGGGATTGAAACAGGACTGCAGGCTCAACAGCAGTACCACAAGCAACCCAAAAGAAGTAGTTCTATTCATGATCGCTCTTTTTTTCAATGGTTGTAATATCAATAGCACCTGTTTCTTTTAACAGTGCGTTGAGTTCTTTTTCGTTATTGTGTAACTCAATTTCGATCAAAAACTTATCATCTGTGGTCAGTGGATTTGGGTTTTCAGCTTCTTTAAAAGGCCACAACCTACTCCTGAGGTAAAAGGTGATAACCATCAAGTGAGCCGCAAAAAACACTGTCATTTCAAACATAATTGGCACAAAGGCAGGCATGTTTTCCAGGTAGGAAAAACTGGGTTTTCCACCAATGTTCTGAGGCCAGTCTTCTATCATGATATAATTCATCATCAAAATCGCGACCGAAAAACCAATGCACCCATAGATAAAGGCCATGATCGAAATTCGGGTTTCTTCCAATCCCATGGCTTTGTCCAAACCATGAACGGGAAAAGGGGTATAGACCTCTTCGATATGATGCTTTTTTTCACGGATCGATTTTACCGCAGACAACAAGATATCGTCGTCGTCGTATAAAGCGTGTATTATTTGATTACTGCTCATTCTCCGTCTCTTAATTTTTTATATTTCTCTCCCGAGGATTTCAAAATGGTTTTTACTTCCGCCTGAGCGATGACAGGGAAGGTTCTTGAATAGAGTAAAAACAGTACAAAGAAAAATCCAATGGTTCCTATAAATATTCCTATGTCTACAAATGTGGGTGAGAACATGGTCCAAGAAGAAGGAAGGTAATCCCTGTGCAATGAGGTCACAATGATTACAAATCTTTCAAACCACATACCTATGTTCACAACAATAGAAATGATAAAGGAAAAGACAATGCTGGTTCTCAATTTTTTAAACCACATGAACTGTGGTGAGAAAACATTGCATGTCATCATCGACCAATAGGCCCACCAATAGGGTCCGGTCGCTCTGTTGAGGAAGGCATACTGTTCGTATTCTACCCCTGAATACCAAGCTATGAACAATTCGGTAATGTAGGCAACTCCTACAATGGAACCGGTAATCATAATTACTATGTTCATCAACTCAATGTGTTGTATGGTGATATAGTCTTCCAAATTGGAGACTTTTCGCATGATGATCAAAAGAGTCTGTACCATGGCAAAGCCCGAGAAAATCGCTCCCGCTACAAAATAGGGAGGGAAAATGGTGGTATGCCATCCGGGAATTACCGAAGTGGCAAAGTCAAAGGATACAATGGTATGAACAGAAAGCACCAATGGGGTGGCCAATCCGGCCAAAACCAATGACACCTCCTCAAAACGCTGCCAGTCTTTGGCCCTACCCGACCAACCAAAACTCAAAAGGCTGTATATTTTCTTTTGAAAAGGTTTGATCGCTCGGTCACGGATCATTGCAAAATCTGGTAGTAATCCCGTCCACCAAAAGACAAGAGAAACCGATAAATAAGTGGATATCGCAAATACATCCCATAAAAGTGGAGAATTAAAATTCACCCATAGGGATCCGAAGGTGTTGGGAATAGGCAATACCCAATATGCTAACCATGGTCTTCCCATGTGTATAATGGGAAACAATCCAGCTTGAATTACAGAGAAAATGGTCATGGCTTCCGCAGATCGGTTGATGGCCATTCTCCATTTTTGCCTGAACAAAAGGAGAACAGCAGAGATCAAAGTTCCTGCGTGACCAATACCTACCCACCAAACAAAGTTGGTAATGTCCCAAGCCCAACCTACAGTTTTGTTTAAACCCCAGGTTCCGATACCTGTTCCTATGGTGTATGCGATACAACCAAGCCCCCAAAAGAATGCAGTAAGGGCAATTCCGAAAACAATCCACCATTGGCGGTTGGCTTTTCCCTCCACAGGAGCGGCAACGTCTATCGTGACGTCGTGGTATGTTTTATCACCAGTTACTAGGGGTTTTCTTATTGGTGCTTCGTAATGAGATGCCATACGATTGTTTTTTCTATTTCTAAGATTGGTCAGTATTTCTTACCATGGCCTGATACATGACATTGGGCTTGGTGCCCACGCTTTCCAATAAGTGATACATTCTATCTTCTTCTTTTAAAGCAGCCACTTGACTCTCCTTGTCATTGATGTCTCCAAAAACGATAGCACCATTACTACAAGCATTGGAGCAAGCAGTCTGGAACTCTCCATCCTTGATTGCTCTGCCTTCGAGCTTTGCATCTAAAATGGTTTTTTGAGTCATCTGGATACACATAGAACACTTCTCCATCACTCCTCTTGAGCGAACTACCACGTCGGGATTGAGAACCATACGGCCCAAATCATTATTCATGTGATAATCAAACTGATCGTTTTTATTGTAAAGGAACCAATTGAACCTCCTCACTTTATAAGGACAGTTATTGGCACAGTAACGCGTTCCCACACATCGGTTGTAAGCCATATGATTCTGACCTTGTCTTCCGTGGGAGGAGGCGGCCACCGGGCAAACCGTCTCACAGGGCGCATGATTACAGTGTTGACACATTACAGGTTGGAAGGCAACCTGAGGGTTTTCTGATGCATTTTCCATCTCACCAAAAGTGGTCAATGAATCGCCCAGGCCGGATATATCTTCTTTGGTTTGATCGTCTTCTCCAAAAGTTTCTCCTGAAGAGTAGTAGCGATCAATTCTCAACCAGTGCATGTCTCTAGACTTTCTGATTTCTTGTTTCCCGACCACAGGTACGTTGTTTTCGGAATGACAAGCAATCACACAAGCACCACATCCGGTACAGGCATTCAGATCGATAGACATGTTGAAATGGTGTCCCACAGAACGGTCGAAAGCTTGCCACATGTCTACCTCTGGTGAGGTAACTTCGTACTCTATGTGGTTTTTCGAAACTTTCGGTATGGCGTTCCAGTATTCTTTATCCTTGGTGTTGAAAATTTCCAAGGTAGTTTCTTTGATGATGTCTCCTCTACCCATCAGGGTATTGTGCAATTGCACACAGGCAAACTCATGATAACCCTCTGCAGGGGTTAGGGTAACTTGCTGAACCGCATCAAAATTATTGTAAAAAGGATATGCATTCACCCCTACCTGCATTTCTTCTTGCAGGCCTTTTGTTTGTCCGTAACCAAAAGCCAAGCCAACAGTTCCTTGGGCTTGCCCTGGCTGAATCAATACAGGTGCTACTAGGCTTTTATCACCTACAGTCACTTTGGCATAACTCCCGTTGAGTGCACCGTCGGCTACATTTACATTTTTTAGACCAATCTTATTGGCATCGCCAGCAGAAACGGTCAGATAGTTGTCCCATGATACTCTGGAGATAGGGTCAGGGAATTCTTGCAACCATGGGTTATTGGCCTGTTGACCGTCACCCATTCCTGTTTTGCTGTACAAGACCAATGACATGGCCCCTGAAGATGCATTGGATAATGTTTTGATTTGGCGACTTACATCAAACGAAACACCATCGGATTCGATTGTATCACCCGATGAAAGAAAACCATCGTGTAAAGTCTTATTCCACGAGTTTTCTTTAAGTATGTTTTCTGACCAATTGGATTTGATCTCATCATAATATGTGCTGTTGCTTCCAGAAAGTTTCAAAAGAACATCCTGAAATTGTTGGGTATCAAAAAGGGGACGAATGGTGGGTTGTGCCAGTGCATAATGTCCTTTTTTGAATTGGTAATCTCCCCAACTCTCAAGATAATGCGGTGTAGCAGCCACAAATTGCGCGGCCGCAGCAGTTTCGTCTTCTTTTAAAGCAAAAGCTACAGATAATTCTAATTTTGAAAGTGCCGCAGTAAAAGCTTCGGCATTGGGTAAAGTAAAGCCAGGATTCACACCAGCGGTGATCAATCCTTTTAATTTACCACTTTCCATATCGTCAATCATTTGATTGACATGTTGGTTGCTTCCTTGACGGATAAGTTTGGGCTGAGCAACCTCTATTATTTCTGATCCCAAATAATCATTAATGGCCAAAACAACCTCTTGAGCCGCAACATCTTCAATCCCTGAAACAACAACTGCTTTGGATCTGGATCTTTTCAATCGAGTAACAACTTGGGTTACCGCTTTTGAAAACTGAGGACTCAAATCATTAGCAACTGATGTTCCGGTGAGTTGGGCGTAAATCTGGGCTAAAATCTTTTTCTGGGTATCCGGATCGGTGGGGATTCGCTTGTCCGCATTGGCTCCGGAAAGGGTCATGTTAGACTCAAACTGAATGTGGTAGGACATTTGTGACTTTCCATGATGTTTTTTCGGAACCCTGGATTGGGAATAGCCACTGTCATAACCACCACCTTGCCAATCGCCGAGAATGTCTGCATCTATAGAAACTATGGTTTCCGCTTTAGAGAAATCATAATCTGCTAAGGCCCTTGCACCATAAACATTTTCAAAGGCATCTAGAGCAGAACTCGAAGACAGGGTATCGTATACCACATGACTTACATTGGGAAACTGCGCAATGAATTTTTCAATAATGCTTTGGGTAGTGGGACTGGCAAAAGTTTGGGTAAGCAAAACAATGGGCTTGTCCGAAACCGCCATCGCCTTGAGTTTGGCACCTACCCGACCATAAAAATCACTCCAGTTGATGTCCTCTCCCCCTGCTTTTGGCCCTTGCAATCTGTTGATGTCATACATGGACAATACCGAGGCGTGGACTCTGGCATTTCCTCCCCCAAGGGTGGGGGCCTCTTTGTTGTTTTCGACCTTTATTGGTCGTCCCTCTCGGGTTTTTATTATGACGCTCCTAAAGTCAAAGCCATCAGCAATCGCTGTGGCATAATAATTCGCAATTCCGGGGATTATTTGTTCCGGTTGTACTACATAAGGTACTGATTTTATTACCGGACCCTCACAGGCTGCTAAACTGGCAGCTGCTGTGCTGAACCCAACATATTTGAGAAAATCCCTTCGATTGGTGTTGGATTGACTCATGGTTTGTTCGTCTCCTAAAAACTCGTCTACTGGAATTTGATCGACAAATTCATTTTGTTCCAGCTTTTGAACCAACTCATTGTCTTTATCGAGTTGCGCTACGCTTTTCCAATAAACTTTATTTGATGACATAATGCTGTTTAAACGTAATTAATAATGACACTTACCACATTCCAAACCTCCCATCTGGGCAACGGTCAATTTTTCGACTCCATATTTCTTGGACAATTCATCGTGAATTTTGGCATAATATTCATTATCCTTGACCTTTATGTTGGTTTCTCTATGACAATTGATACACCATCCCATGGTCAGAGAAGAATGCTGATACATGACCTCCATTTCCTCAACAGGTCCATGACAAGTCTGACATTCTATACCCCCCACTTGGACGTGTTGGGCGTGATTGAAATATACAAAATCAGGCAGGTTGTGAATTCTTACCCATTTTACAGGTTTGGTAACGCCCGTGTAGGCTTGATTATCTTCATCCCAACCCACAGCATCGTATAACTTTTTGATTTCTTTGGTGTAGAACTCTTTGGTATATCCGTTTTCAATGTCTTCTTCTCCGTTGTATTCGGCTATGTTCTTGTGACAATTCATACAGACGTTCAACGAGGGGATGCCTGAATGTTTGGAAACTCTGGCTGAGGAATGACAATATTTACATTCAATTTGATTGGCCCCTGCATGTATCTTGTGAGAATAATGGATGGGTTGTACTGGCATGTAGCCTTGGTCAATTCCTACTTGCATCAGAAAACCGTATACAAAATAGGCACTGCTCAACAGGAATCCAATAACTATAAGGAAAATTAGAAAATGATTTTTGGCAACTACTTGCCACAAGGGGGGACGCTTTTCTTTGACAGGAGGCGTAATGTCTACACCGCTGGCAACAGCAATTCTCTTTAATGTTTTTTGCACCAAAAACAGCATAACCACCAACATAATAAACACCAATGTCAGGGCAGCTAAGATCAGATCATTACTGGTGCCTGAACCGGAAGCAGCGGCGACTGGCTGTTGGGTTGCAGTTGTGGCTACTGGAGCAGGAGGAGTATAATCCGTATAGGCTATGATATTATCGATATCAGCATTCGACAACATAGGAAAGGCATTCATAGCAACCTTGTTATATTCTTCCCAAACGGCTACTGCTTGTGGGTCACCATCTTTAATCATGGCCGAACTGTTCTTGATCCAACTGTATAACCACTCACGATCATACTTGGCAGAAACTCCTTTAAGCGCTGGGCCAACCGCTTTTTTATTCAATTTGTGACAAGAAGCACAGTTGGCGTTGAAAAGCTTTTTCCCAGCCTGAACATCTGCCTCTTGAGCAAATAATGTGAATATTGAAAAAAAGGTGAATGCTAGGGTCAACAAGACAAAAAGTCTTGATGAAAATTTGTTTCTTATAGAAACTTCGATTAGTTTAATTGGTAGGGACAACAATGTTTGTTTTCTAAAATCCTCAGCAAATTTAAGTCATAGACTTGTTAACTTAAAACCTGCGATTTAACATTTTTGTAATTTATACCAATTCTAAATAGTTGTTTAATTTAATATGCGATTTTTAAGACTGTTTTTTGTTTTTTTTGTTCTTTTGTGATATGAAAAAACCTGAGATTTACTGGATATATATCACTGTTTTAGTGCTGTTATCTACACCTAAACTCACTGCGCAATCGGCTACAGTAAAGATTGAACAAGATTCAACCATTACCAAACTGATGGCGACCAAAATTGAGATCGATACTCAGAATTACTCCTCGAAGTTTTATACCATACAGTTGTTTTACGGAGATAACAAGCGCGCACAGGAACTGTTCGAAAATTTTAAGCAAAGTTTTCCGGATTGGGAAGTAGACCTGAGCTTCGAAACTCCCAATTACAAAGTTCAGGTAGGTCGATTTAAAGACTATTACCTTGGGCTGAATAAATTAAAAGAGATAAAGAGAGTATACCCTGCTGCCTTTCTACTGGAGATCAAGGATTAAAGCTTCTTTTTGACGGCTACCTCCTGGAAGCATTCCAAAACATCTGATTCTTTGATGTCATTGAAATTTTTGATTTGTATACCACAATCATAGCCTTTGGCCACTTCCTTGACATCGTCCTTGAATCGCTTTAGAGAGGCAAGGTTTCCGGAGAAAACAACCACCCCTTCACGGATCAAGCGAATGCCGGAATTACGGTAGATTTTTCCACTGGTAACCATACAGCCTGCAATGGTTCCCACTTTAGAAATTTTGTACGTTTCTCTGATTTCGGCAGTACCCGTAATTTCTTCTTTCATCTCGGGAGATAACATCCCCTCCATGGCATCTTTAACATCGTTGATGGCATCGTAGATGATAGAATAGGACCTAATATCTATTTCTTCCTTGTCTGCTATGGCTCTTGCATTACCCATAGGCCTCACATTAAACCCTATCACGATGGCATCGGAGGCTGAGGCGAGCAATACATCAGACTCAGTTATGGCTCCTACGCCTTTATGAATGATGTTCACTTGTATTTCGTCAGTGGATAACTTTTGCAAAGAATCTGTAAGGGCTTCTACAGAACCGTCAACATCACCCTTGAGGATCATGTTCAACTCTTTGAATTCTCCAAGAGCAATCCTTCTTCCAATTTCATCCAGGGTAATGTGCCGCTGTGTCCTTACGTTTTGCTCTCTCAAAAGCTGAGTTCTTTTGGCGGCAATTTGCTTGGCTTCCTTTTCGTCCTCCAGTACGTGGAAATTGTCTCCTGCCTGAGGAGCTCCATCCAACCCTAAAATAGAAACTGGAGTTGAGGGGGGAGCCGACTCCAAATGATTTCCACGTTCATCGAACATGGCTTTGATCTTCCCGCTGTGTTTACCCGCCAATATATAATCTCCTATTTTCAGGGTTCCTGTTTGAACCAGTATGGTGGAAACGTAACCTCGGCCTTTGTCCAAAAAAGCCTCTACTACGGTTCCTTTGGACTTTCTGTTGGGATTGGCTTTAAGTTCAAGAAGTTCTGCTTCGAGCAATACTTTTTCTAGTAATTCATTGACCCCTGTGCCTTTTAGGGCTGAGATGTCTTGAGATTGAATTTTACCACCCCACTCTTCTACCATCAAATTCATTCCTGCCAGGGCTTCTTTGATTTTATCGGGATTGGCATTGGGCTTGTCCACTTTGTTGATGGCAAAAATCAAGGGAACACCTGCAGCTTGAGCATGACTGATGGCTTCTTTGGTTTGTGGCATGATATCATCATCTGCCGCAATTACAATGATCGCGATATCAGTAACCTGTGCACCTCTGGCACGCATGGCCGTAAATGCTTCGTGTCCAGGAGTATCTAGAAATGTTATTTTTTGATTGTCCTTGAGCATTACAGAATAAGCCCCAATGTGTTGGGTTATTCCACCCGATTCTCCAGCAATCACATTTTCCTCACGGATGTAATCCAATAAGGAGGTTTTACCGTGATCGACATGACCCATTACGGTTACGATGGGTGCACGTGACTGCAGATCGCTTTCTTGGTCTTCCTCTTCTTCTATGCTCTCTTCCAACTCGGTTTTGACAAATTCCACCTGATAGCCAAACTCGTCGGCAACAATGCTTAAGGTTTCTGCATCCAGTCGTTGGTTCATGGTCACCATGATACCCAATGTCATACAAGCAGAGATTATTTCTGTAGAGCTGATTTCCATCAAAGTAGCGATCTCCCCTACAGTAATGAATTCTGTGACCTTCAAAATTTTACTGCTGGCCTCTTGTTCGGCCTGTTCGGTCTCCGACTTCTGACGGTGCTGATCTCTTTTGTCCCTCCTGTACTTGGCCCCCTTAGATTTATTGGACTTCCCTTGAAGTTTCTCCAAGGTTTCACGAATTTGTTTTTGTACTTCTTCATCCGTAGGCTCAGCCTTTTCAGGCTGTGAATTGGACCGGTTTCGTTGAGAGGACT
Organism: Flavobacteriaceae bacterium; assembly: GCA_041254175.1. Lineage (GTDB taxonomy): Bacteria > Bacteroidota > Bacteroidia > Flavobacteriales > Flavobacteriaceae > UBA8316. Next base: position 20,106 of record JBESZM010000082.1, read on the forward strand.
GCCTATTTTGATTGTTTGAGTTCTTCGAAGAAGGTTTGGGAGAAGACTCTTTACTGATTCTCTTTCTTTTGCGTTTTCGCGCCTCTTCTACTCCTTTTTCTTTCTTTTTGAACTCATCCAGATCTATGGTCTGACCGGTTTTCTTTGGACCAGTAAGGGTTTTGTATTGTGTTTTTATGGCGTTGGAATCACCGGCCTCTGTTGGCGGGGCAGCTTCTTTTTTATCTCGCTCAGCTTTGGGCTCACTTTCGGATTTTACCACTGTATCCTTTTTTTCTTCGGTTAGTGGTGTAGCTTCATTTTTTTGCGGAGCGGCTTCCTCAACTTTTGGCTTGACGACCTCTTTGGCAGTGGCTGGTATAGGTTTCGCTTTTGGAGCATCAAGATCAATTTTCCCCAAGGTAACAGGCTTATTGATCGATGCCTTGGCCTTGATGATTTCCTGTCTCCTCTGCTGTTGTTCCAAACGCTCTTGTTCCTTCTTTTCTTGAAGAATTCTCATGGACTCCTTTTCCTTCCTTTTCTCCTCACTAATCTCATGAGAAGCATCTTTTTTGGATTTGTCTGTCTCAAACTCATCCAAAAGTATTTGATAAACGTCTTTAGAAATCTTGGAAGTCGGACGGCCTTCAATTTCAATATTTTGCTGTGCCAAGAACTCCACAGCACGATCCAGAGAAATATTTAATTCTCTAAGCGCAACATTTAATCTTATGGTTGAAATCTCTGACATATATCTAAATTCATTGTCAAAAGTAGGAAAAATCCCTGCTTTTATTCTTCAAATTCTGCTTTTAAAATTCTAATGACCTCAGCAACGGTCTCTTCTTCAAGGTCGGTTCGCTTGATCAAATCGGCTGTATCGAGCTCCAAAATACTTTTGGCGGTATCAAGTCCAACTTTCTTGAATTCTTCGATAACCCAAGCGTCAATTTCATCTGTAAATTCTGTCAATTCAACATCTTCTTCTACACCCTCACGGTACACATCAATTTCGTATCCCGTTAGCTTTCCGGCCAAACGAATGTTGTGACCTCCTCTTCCAATGGCCTTTGACACCTCTTCGGGATTGAGGAAAACCTGAACTCTTTTGGTGTCCTCGTCAATCTTCAAAGAATTAATTTTGGCGGGACTCAAGGCTCTGGTTATAAACAATTGTAGGTTATTGGTATAATTGATCACATCAATATTTTCATTCCCAAGCTCTCTCACAATACCGTGTATTCGGGAACCTTTCATTCCAACACATGCGCCAACCGGATCAATGCGATCATCATAGGAATCTACAGCCACTTTGGCTTTTTCTCCAGGAATCCTTACAGCCTTCTTGATGGTGATAAGACCATCAAAAACTTCAGGGATTTCTTGTTCAAATAACTTCTCTAAAAATACAGGGGAGGTACGGGAAAGAATTATTCTGGGCTTGTTTCCTCTAAACTCCACTAAATCGATGACTCCTCTTACATTGTCACCTTTGCGGAAAAAATCATTGGGAATTTGACGGTCTTTGGGAAGAATAATTTCGTTACCGTCATCGTCCAACAAAATTACCTCACGATTTCTAATGTGGTGTACCTCGGCAGTGAAAAGTTCTCCAGTTCGGTCTTTGAATTGATTAAAGATGTTCGTGCTATCGTGTTCAAATATTTTAGATATGAGGTTTTGTCTCAATGTTTGAATGGATCTTCGCCCCAAATCAACCAGTTTTACCTCCTCGGAAACATCCTCTCCAACTTCAAAATCAGGCTCGATTTTTTGTGCCTCTGCCAATTCAATTTCCTGATTGGGATCCTCCACTTCACCATCCTTTACGACAATTCTATTCCTCCATATTTCCAAATCACCCTTATCTGGATTAATGATGATGTCGAAATTTTCGTCTGAGCCAAATTTCCTTTTTAGGGTATTTCTAAAAACCTCCTCTAAAATTACCATCAGGGTAACCCTGTCTATTAACTTTTCGTCTTTGAATTCTGAAAAAGATTCTATTAGTGCTAAATTTTCCATTTCTGAATATTAAAATTTGATCATCACCTTGGTTTGACTGATTTCGTCAAACGTTAAGGTTTTATTTTTTATTACTGTTACTTTTCCTTTTCCTATGGGCTTAGGTTCCCGTTGTTTCCATTGCAACTCTATGGTGTCTTCCTTGACATGGATCAACTCTCCCTCAAATTTCAATCCATCCGTTGAGATGACTTCCAATTTTCTCCCAAGGTTTTTATGGTATTGTCTTGGAAATTTTAAAGAACTTCCCACACCGGCCGAGGCAACTTCCAAACTGAAATCTTCCTCATCTCTGTCCAAAGCACTTTCAATAGCCCTGCTTATATTGATGCAATCTTTGACGTTGACTTCTTTGTCTCCGTCCAAAATAACCTTGATCGATTTGTCGGTTGAGATTTTGAGATCCACCAAAAAAATATTAGGGTGCTCCTCCAAAGCCATCGACAACAAATCTTCAACTTTTTGATTAAAATTCATTTCAAAAAAAAGAGGGACTCAATGGTCGCCTCTGATTGTTTTTCATAATGCTTTGCAAATATAACATTTTTAACCATTACTCTATTTTAAATTTTAATCGGTTAATTTTTCAAGCTTCTGTTACACCAACTGTGTGTTTGAGATGATTTAAAATTTCTTGAAATTAGACAAAAAAGGTTTGGCCAAAAGATTTGTTATAATTGAAGTAATCGATTCTTTCAATCGAAATCTAGGCTACAATTTCTATAATCAATATCTTTTCTTTGGCGCTATTTTGATTTATCTTTGAATTAAATTGCTATGATCATCATTTTGAATGAATTTTTATAACTCAAGGACAGGAGTATTATTTCGTCAAGCCCAATCGGCAGATCAATCCCCTTTTGAAAAACTATTTGAAGTTTTTAAGGAATTGATTACCCATACTTCTGGAGATTTTGATGAAGCCATCGACTGGCTTCGTGAACTGGACGAGGAGTATCAATTGACAGATGAGAAATACACCATCGATGATTTTATCGAAGACCTTTTGGACAAAGGCTTTATCAAAGCCGAGATCAAACCCGATGGCAGTGAACGATCCATGGGAATTACCGCCAAGACTGAAAAAATCTTGCGAGAATACGCCTTAAAGCAAATTTTTGGAAAGTTGAGAAAATCAGGATTGGGCAACCACAACACCCAGCATCAAGGAGCAGGCGACGATAAATCCGGAGAGCTCAGTAGCTTCCAATTTGGAGATTCGCTGGAGAACATCGTTTTGACCGAAAGCATCAAAAATGCACAAATTCACTCGGGTATCGGTGACTTTCAAATCACAGAAGACGACTTGGTGGTAGAAAAAAACCACCACAAATCACAGATGAGTACGGTATTGATGATTGATATCAGTCACAGCATGATTTTATATGGTGAAGACCGGATTACCCCCGCCAAAAAAGTAGCCATGGCACTGGCAGAATTCATAACCACCCGCTATCCCAAAGATACCTTAGACATCTTAGTATTTGGAAATGATGCACGACCCATATCCATCAAAGAATTACCCTATTTGCAAGTAGGACCTTACCACACCAACACTGTTGCCGGTTTGGACTTGGCCATGGACATGCTCCGAAGGAAAAGGAATACCAACAAACAAATCTTTATGATCACCGACGGCAAACCCAGTTGCCTCAAAATGCCTGATGGAAGCTACTACAAAAACAGTGCAGGACTTGATCGGTCAATTGTAGAAAAATGCTATTCCATGGCTCGGCAAGCCAAAAAAATTAAAATCCCTATAACCACTTTTATGATCGCCTCTGACCCCTATCTCAAACAATTTGTTCAAGAATTTACCAGAGCTAACAATGGAAAGGCTTTCTATACCGGACTAAACAACCTCGGTGAAATGATTTTTGAAGATTATGAAAAAAACAGAAAAAAACGCTTTGGATAACCCATGGAAAAACCAACAATAACAACCCTTAAGGAACTCAAAAAAACGACTTACCGACCCAACAGCATACAGGAGGAACTCGCACAAAATCTCAGAGAAAAAATCAAAAAAGGAGAAACCACTTTCGAAGGATTGATCGGTTATGAAAATACAGTGATCCCGGATATAGAAAGGGCCATACTTTCCGGCCACAACATCAATCTTTTGGGGTTGAGAGGGCAAGCAAAAACCAGACTGGCAAGACAAATGACCGAACTTCTAGACGAATGGATCCCAGTGGTTGCCGGATCTGAAATCAATGACGATCCACTTCAACCTATTTCACGCTGGGCCAAAGAAATTATTGAAGAAAAAGGAGACAATACTCCTGTAGCTTGGATGCATCGGAATGAACGTTTTTTTGAAAAATTAGCCACACCCGATGTTACGGTAGCCGATTTGATCGGTGACGTTGACCCCATCAAAGCCGCAACACTCAAATTGAGCTATGCGGACGAAAAAGTGATACACTATGGGATGATCCCACGTGCTCACAGGTGTGTTTTTGTCCTCAACGAACTGCCGGATTTACAGGCCAGAATTCAAGTGTCACTCTTTTCTATTTTACAAGAAAAAGAAATTCAAATCAGAGGCTTTAATCTGCGACTCCCCCTTGAAATACAATTTGTGTTTACGGCAAACCCCGAAGATTACACCAACAGAGGAAGCATCGTAACCCCACTCAAAGACAGGATCGGTTCTCAGATTTTGACTCATTATCCTCACAATGTAGAGATAGCAAAAATGATTACTCAACAAGAAGCCATCATCAGTGAAGAGAACCAAGTACAAATTCACATCCCTGAGTTGGCCAAAGACCTTTTGGAACAAATTGGTTTCGAGGCACGAAAAAGTGAGTATGTTGATGCCAAAAGCGGGGTGAGTACCCGAATGAGCATCACGGCATTTGAAAACCTGATCAGTACCGCCGAAAGACGGTTGCTGATTACCCATGATTCCAAAACCTCCATCCGAATGAGTGACTTTCTGGGAGTAATTACCGCCATCAATGGGAAAATAGAATTGGTTTACGAAGGGGAACAAGAAGGTGCCGGAGAAGTCGCTTATCATTTGATTTCGTGTGCCATCAAAAGCCTATTCCCGCTTTACTTTCCCAAGATCGAAAAACTTGAAAAACCCAATGAAGAAGGCCCTTATGATCAACTTTTAGCATGGTTTTTTAAAGAAAATGAACTCTTTCTCGAAGACGTCTCAGATGAAAAAAATCACCAAAAATCTTTGGATAGTATTCCCGCAATCCAAAAAATCATGAAAAAGTTTCAATCGGAACTGGACTCAAAAGATTATTACTTTATGGTCGAATTCCTATTGTGGGGGCTAGAAGCAAATCAAAAATTAAATAAACTCAGAACCTTTGAAGGAATACAGTTCAAAGACTCATTAGGAAGTTTTATCAACCGCCTTTAAATTTTACTGCGCATTGAATCAATGGAAGTAGTCGTAAGGACTTTTAGGGTTTTGTCTCTTACCTGCTCAAAAACATTTTTGATTTGACAATTCTCCTCATCGCATTCCTCACAAGAGGCATAATAATTCAGTGATACACAGGGCAACATAGCTATTGGCCCATCTACTTGACGAATCAATTCCGCCAAAAAAATATCCTTAGGATCTTTCAAAAGACGGTAACCTCCGGTTTTCCCCCTTTGGCTTTGCAACAACTTAAAATTGCGTAACTCTCTCAAAATTGTCTCCAAAAATTTTTTGGGAATCTTTTCCTGCTCGGCAATTTCCGATGAAAATATAGAACGGTCCTCAGACTGATGGTCCGCCAGATAAAGCAATGCCTTGATGGCATATTTACATTTCTTAGATATCATATTAATTAATGTAAGATAGAAAATAAAAAGGAAAAAAATTAATTCCTATAAAGTTTATAGGATTTATTTGTTTTATAGGTTTAAAGTTGATAGATTTGTTGCGTCAAAGTATAATTATATGTTTTTAGATCTTCATTTAAATCGAAAAAATAGAGATAAAAAAAACAGTGCCCCTAAAGAATCCATCTCCAGAAGCGCTCTAAAAGCCATCAGTTGGAGGTTGGTGGGGACATTGGATACCATTCTTATCGCCTATCTTATTACCGGAACCATTTCACAAGCCCTTTCCATAGGGTTTATTGAATGGGGAACCAAAATTGTACTTTATTTCTTTCACGAGCGTCTTTGGAATAGACTCCAATGGGGCAAAAAATAATTTAAAATGGAAAACCATCGCATCGAAAAACTCAACACAACTTATAGAAATTATTCACTTGAAGAAGCATTTCATTACCTCATACAGTTGGGTTTTAAAAACATGGCTTTTTCTACTTCTTTTGGTCAAGAAGATCAAGTTATTGCAGATGTCATCTTTAAAAATGATTACCCCATCGAAGTTTTTACTTTAGACACTGGAAGGTTATTTGAAGAAACCCATAAGGTTCTTGATGACACCAAAAGAAAATACAACAAAAACATCATTACCTACTTTCCCAGCACCGATGCAGTAGAAAAACTCGTAAGCGAAAAAGGTCCCTACAGTTTTTATGAAAGTGTAGAAAACAGAAAAGAATGTTGTGGTATCAGAAAAGTAAAACCTCTTCAAAAAGCACTCAAGGGTGTGGATTTATGGATCACAGGACTGAGAGCTGCTCAAAGTACTGCACGAAATGAAATAGAAATCTTTGGCTATGATAATGCGTTTGGACTTCCCAAATTCAATCCATTGGCACATTGGGATCTGTCTCGTGTCAATAATTATTTAGAAAAAAACAACGTCCCACAAAACAGTCTGCACCAAAAAGGCTATGTCAGTATTGGCTGCGCCCCTTGTACACGTGCCATAAAAGCTGGTGATGATCTTCGATCTGGACGCTGGTGGTGGGAAGAAAGTAAAAAAGAATGTGGATTACACTTGAATCAAAAATCGTAACTAATGAATACCCTATCCTACTTGGAGGAGGAGGCCATCTACATCATCAGAGAGGTGGTCGGACAATTCAATAAACCGGTACTGCTTTTTTCCGGAGGTAAAGACTCAATCGTCTTGTTACACCTTTGCCAAAAAGCATTCCTGCCGGCAAAAATTCCTTTTCCCCTACTCCATATTGATACAGGACACAATTTTCCCGAAACCATAACCCTAAGGGATGAACTGGTCAAACACTACAAGGTACAGCTCCATGTTGGAAGCGTACAACAAAGTATTGACCAGGGAACAGTAGTAGAGGAAAAAGGCAAATATGCCAGTCGAAACAGCCTGCAAACCACCACCTTGCTCGAAACCATTGAAGAACTAAAATTCGATGCTTGTATGGGAGGAGCACGTAGAGACGAAGAAAAAGCAAGAGCAAAAGAGCGTATCTTTTCTGTAAGAGATGATTTTGGTCAATGGAACGAAAAATTGCAACGCCCGGAATTATTCGACATCCTCAACGGACAAATCCACTCGGGTGAAAACGTAAGGGTATTCCCCATCAGCAATTGGACTGAACTAGACGTTTGGGAATACATCAGACATGAAAAGCTCGAAATACCCTCTATATATTTTGCCCACCAACGGGAAGTATTTAACAGAGACGGGCAATTGATGCCCTGCTCCGATTTTATCGTTCACAAGCCAGAGGATGTATTTAAGGAATCTGTTCGATTCAGAACTGTAGGTGATATGAGCTGCACTGCCGCCGTTCCTTCCAAAGCCATGGATCTCGACACCGTTATCGATGAAATTCGAGGTTCTTCAATATCCGAACGCGGTGCCAGAATGGACGACAAACGATCCGAGGGTGCCATGGAGGAAAGAAAAAAAGTAGGCTACTTCTAAAAGATTAACCCAATGGAGATTTTAAGAATAACAACCGCAGGAAGTGTGGATGACGGAAAAAGTACCCTTATCGGTAGACTCCTCTTCGAAACACAATCCCTAAAAATAGACCAAGTAGAAACCATCAAAGCCAAAAGTAAATCACTTGGCTACGATTATATCGATTTCTCTCTGGCCACAGATGGCCTGCTGACCGAACGCGAACAGGGCATCACCATAGATGTATCTCACCTCTACTTCAGTACCCCTAAAAGAAGGTTTATCATTGCCGACGCCCCTGGTCATGTGGAATACACCAGAAACATGGTGACAGGTGCCTCCAATGTAAATGTAGCCATCATACTGCTGGATGCCAGAAAAGGGGTGATGAAACAAACCAAAAGACATCTTTACATCACCCAATTGCTCGGCATCAAACACTTGATCTTTACCATCAATAAAATGGATCTGATTGAATACGACCAAGAGCAATTCGACAGTATCGTTGGGGTCATTAAAGAACTGGTGGATCAATACGATTGGGAGCCCAAATTAAACTTTATTCCTGTTTCAGCACTTCAAGGCGACAACGTCATTCAAAAAAGTGATAACATGCCTTGGTATGATGGTACTGACCTTTTATCATTAATTGAATCTTTGACCATTACCGAAGACAACCGTTTAGATGGATTTCTTCAAGTCCAGCACGTGATCCGTCCCAAAACAGAGGAGTTTCACGACTACAGAGGCTTTGCCGGAAAAGTAAAAAGTGGCGTTTTCAGTCAGGGGGATGAAATTGAAATTTTTCCTTCAGGTCAAAAAACTACAGTAAAATCGATTGAAAAATACGGAACAGCAAAAAACAAGGTGGTAGCTGGTGAAAACGCAACCCTCTTGCTCGATGACGAAATTGACGCCTCCAGAGGCAATGCCATCGTCAAAACCAATCACAGCCTGAAAATTGACAAAAAAGTAAAAGCTAAAATCTGTTGGATGCAATCTACCGACCTCAATTCCAACAGTAAATACTGGTTGCAACAGGGGGTTCACAAAAGTTTGGTCAAGATCAATGGCATCGAATCCAAAATGGATTGGGAAGCATGGAAATCAGTTTCCACCGATCGTTTGACCATGAATGACATAGGGTCAGTAGATCTCCAATTGGCCCAACCCTTGATCTACGCACCCTATAGTACCAACAAAAGTTTAGGCGCATTTATACTCATTGATACTCAAACCAATAACACAGCCGGCGTAGGCTTTATACAATAAAATGCAGAGTTTTAGAACAGAAATAGAAAACCCGATTGTAGAAAAAGACATACTGGATTTAGAACAAAAAATCCATGCCTTTAACAATCAAAAAATAGACGAAGAAAAATTCAGAAGCCTGCGATTGGCCAGAGGTGTCTACGGACAGAGACAACCCGGTGTTCAGATGATACGAATCAAATTACCTTTGGGGAAATTCACCGCCCAACAACTCCTTAGAATGGCTGAAGTTTCGGATGAGTTTGCCTCGGGAAACCTCCACATTACTACCCGTCAGGACATTCAATTACACTATGTCCCCCTAGACCGTACACCCGAACTTTGGGCAACACTGGAGAAAGATAAAATCACCCTCAGGGAAGCTTGTGGAAATACTGTTAGAAACGTCACGGCATCAGTCTATGCCGGGATAGACCCCAACGAGGCGTTTGACCTTACTCCCTATGCCCATGCCTTTTTTGAATACTTTCTCCGCAACCCCGTTTGTCAAGAAATGGGACGGAAATTCAAAGTTGCTTTTTCCAGCTCATCCGACGACCAAGCCCTCACCTTTATCCACGATCTTGGATTTATCCCCAGAATAAAAGCAGGTAAAAGAGGCTTTAGGGTACTACTGGGAGGGGGGATAGGATCACAACCCCTAGGTGCCAATGAGGTCTTTGACTTTTTGGAAGTCGAACGTATCATTCCTTTTAGCGAAGCTGTCATCAGGGTTTTTGACCGATATGGAGAACGCAATCGACGCAACAAAGCCCGACTCAAATTTTTGATCAAAGAAATCGGTTTAGAAGCATTTCTTGAACTGGTACACATCGAAGAACAAGGATTGCCCCATGACACTTTTCCCATAGAAGCCAACGAAAGAACGCTCAAACAACCCCTGTATAATGGTGATGAGACTTTGACCATCGACGACCCTGCCTATGAAGATTGGAAAAAAACTAACCTCTATGTACAAAAACAAAAGGGATTTTTTGCTGTGGGTATCCCCATTACCGTAGGGGATATTGATTCAAAAAAAGCCAGACAACTGGCCAAAGTCATTTTACAATTTACTCAAGATGACAATCGTTTTTCCTATGGGCAAAGTGTACTCTTGAGGGATGTAAAAGAAGAACACCTTCCCGCCCTTTATTTGGCCCTCAAAGAACTTCAACTGGATCGGGTCGGATTTCAACGCATCAATGATATTGTTGCCTGTCCCGGGACCGACACCTGTAATCTGGGGATTGCCAGCAGTATGGGCTTGGCCAAAGTGCTCCAAGAAGTTGTTGAAAAAGAGTATCCCGATTTTATACAAAAACACCAAATCGACATCAAAATCAGTGGTTGTATGAATGCCTGCGGGCAGCACACTCTGGCACACATTGGTTTCCAGGGGATGACCGTAAAGTCCAATGGAAAAGTCGCTCCGGCCACCCAAATCCTCCTCGGAGGTGGCGTGCTGGGAAATGGTACCGGAAGATTTGCAGACAAAGTTCTCAAGGTTCCCTCAAAAAGAACACCTGCAGTGCTGCGCTGGATTCTTGATGATTTTGAAAACCAGCGACAAAATGACGAAAACTTTTTTGACTATTACGACCGAAAAACCAAAGACTACTACTACCAGAATCTAAAACATTACAGTGAGGTAGAGCACCTTACAGCAGACGATTTTATCGATTGGGGTGTCAAAGAAAAATACGAGAAAGCCATCGGTATAGGCGAATGTGCCGGGGTCACCATTGATTTGGTACAAACCCTATTGTTTGATGCCAAAGAAGCCTTCGAATGGGCCCAAGAAGCTCTTGATGAAAAACGTTTTTCGGATGCGGTTTACCATGCCTATAATGCTAGAGTCAGAGCCGCCAAGGCCATTTTGACCAAAGGCAATGCCAAAATCAACAGCCATGCTTCCATCATTGATGCTTTTGATCCAGAATATCCCGAATACGAAAAAGAAAAAGGTTTGAGCTTTAAAGAAGAGATCGTAAAAGTACAAAATAACAAGCCCTCTGCCTACTTTGCCAAAAATTATGTAGAACAAACACAACCCTTGTTGTTGTGGATTGAAAACCATTGTCATGTCAACGTTGAATAAAGGAACAGTAACCTTGGTGGGTGCGGGTCCAGGAGACCCCGATCTGTTAACCATTAAAGGACTTAAAGCCATTCAAAAAGCCGATGTCATCCTCTATGATGCATTGATCAATCCGGCACTTTTGGATCACAATCCCCATGCAGAAAAAATCTTTGTCGGGAAAAGAAGGGGTTTTGTCAAAAAAAGCCAACTAGAAATCAATGCGCTCATTGTCCTTTACGCCTCACGTGGGTTGGATGTTGTTCGCCTAAAAGGAGGAGACCCTTTGGTTTTTGGAAGGGCTTGTGAAGAGCTGGAAGCCGCCAAAGAAGCCCATATTCCCACTGCTGTTATTCCTGGAATTGCTTCTTATACAGGGATAGCAGCACAACACCAAATACCCCTGACCAAAAGAGCCGAACACGAAAGTTTTTGGGTGGTAACCGGACATACCCGATCGGGTAAATTGTCCTCTGACATCGCACTAGCGGCCCAATCTACTGCTACTGTAGTGGTATTGATGGGCATGCGTTTTCTCCCTGAAATTGTAGCCACTTTCAAGCAAAACAAACAGGGCAATCACCCTGTAGCGGTGATCCAAAATGGAACCACCAAAGCCGAAAGATCTCTGGTGGCTGATTTGGACACCATCGTCGCACAAGTAGATCAATATGATATTCAAAATCCTTCGGTACTCATTTTTGGGCTGGCTGCAAACGACCCTGTTACCCGATATAAAAATTTAGTTCAAAGAGAAGCCATCGTACTGTGAATACACTCTACCCTATTTTTATCAAGGCACACCAACTGCAATTCCTTATTGTAGGAGGAGGTTATGTGGCCTTGGAAAAATTGGAGTTTTTATACAAATCCAGTCCAGATGCTCAAGTCACCATAGTTGCACCTTTTATAAGGGCAGAAACCCTTGATTTTATTGAGGACAAACCTGTCAAGGTCATTCTAAAAAAATACCGCCGGCGATACCTCAAAAATAAGAACATCGTCATTGCCACTACAGACAGCCCAGAGGTCAACCTCAGGGTCAATAAGGACTGTAAAGCACGCCATATACTGGTCAATGTGGCCGATACCCCCGACCAATGCGACTTCTACATGGGGGGGATCGTCACAAAAGGCAATTTAAAAATTGCTATTTCAACCAACGGGAAATCACCTACCCTTGCCAAAAGAATGAGACAGTGGCTGGAAGAAATCCTTCCCGAAGAGATTGACCCACTACTGGAAACCTTGAGGAAATACAGAAAAACATTAAAAAACGACTTTGAATACAAGGTCAAAGAAATGAACAAAATAACAGAATCACTAATCAAATAGAAAATGATCAAAACAGACATCATCATTATTGGAGCAGGGCCCGTAGGGCTATTTACGATTTTTGAAGCAGGACTGATGAAACTTCATTGTCATGTGATTGATGCCATCCCTCAAGTTGGAGGGCAATTGAAGGAAATCTACCCCAAAAAACCCATCTATGATATTCCAGGTTTTCCCAGTGTAATGGCGGGTGATCTCATCGATAACTTAGAAAAACAAGCCGAACCTTTTCAACCCGGTTTTACGCTGGGGGAACGGGCTGAAAGTATAGAAAAACAATCCGATGGAACTTTTGTCGTTACCACCAACGAAGGTACTCAACACCAGGCCCCAACTGTTATTATTGCCGGTGGTTTGGGAAGTTTTGAACCTCGGAAACCTTTGGTGGAAAACCTTGACAAATTTGAAAAAAAGGGAATTGAATATATGGTGAGAGAACCGGAACTGCTTTTGAACAAACGTTTGTTCATTTCCGGTGGTGGAGACTCTGCATTGGACTGGGCCATTTACTTTGCCGAAAACAGCGAGCTGCCACTGGGATTGGTTCACCGTTCGGATATGTTCAGAGCTCATAAAGATTCCGTGGATCGGGTTTATCAACTTCAAGAAAAAGGGAAAATCGAATTGTACACCCATGCTGAGATCAAAAAAGTGGCGGGTGATCAAGTTTTGGAATCCATCGAACTGCATCAAAAAGATCGAGAACCCAAAAAAATTAATGTTGATTATTGGCTGCCCTTGTTCGGTCTTTCGCCCAAACTAGGTCCCATAGGAGACTGGGGATTGGAAATCGAAAAAAATGCCATCAAAGTAGATCACACCCTAGACTATCAAACCAATACGCCTGGGATTTTTGCCGTAGGGGATGTCAACACTTATCCCGGCAAACTAAAACTCATTCTCTGCGGTTTCCACGAAGCCACCTTGGCGGTTCAGTCGTGCTATAAAATCATCAATCCCGATAAAAAATTCAACATGAAATACACCACTGTACAGGGCGTACAGGGTTTTGAAAAAGTGGTATAAATCTGCCTATAGTCTGGATTGAATCACGGCAACAACACCGAACACAATACAAACCAAAACAGAAGCCAATACAATATTACCTACACCCATTGTTTTTTGTTTTCAAATATACTATTTATTTGATATTTCCAAAGAGTCAAGAGCAGGAGGAATCTCCTTTTTTATGTTAATGTCCAAAGAATCCGGAACCGAAAAAATTTCCACCTCAGCAGGTATTTTTAACTGCTGATTAATGTCCCAGTTGGCCCTCAACTCAATTGTATCCGGAGAGTAGTAAACCATTTCCGGTTGAATTTTTTTAAGGTAGTTTCCGGTATCCCACTTTTTATTACCGTTTTTGTCTTTGATGTATCGAAACAAATAATTTCCCGGCAGAAGATATTTGAATTCATAAAAATCCAATTCATTGGATACATCGAACCTTCTTAGACTTTCTCCTTTGAGGTTGACCAATTCCAAGATAAAGGGATCTTTATCCTCCCTGAGGATTTGTAGGAAAATATTACCGTAATCTTCAATGGGTCTGGTTTTAATGTTAAAATTGAGTGTGTCGTGGGTTGCTCCCCAAAAGTCTATCAAAGCATTGGGTAGGAATTCAATTTTATAATTATCATTGGGCAGCCAGTCGTAAAAGAAAGACAGCCTATCGTAGTTTACATCCAAAGATGCCTTAAAAGGAACCGCCATAGAATCCAATCCTTTGATATTGATCAAATCCAAATTGATTTTGACCAATGGCAAATTCGATCCGATTTTAAAACTGTCCAACAAGCCCATGGTTGATTGGGTTAGGGCAGAAATTTGTAAGGAATCCCTCAACTCTTTTTTGAACTTAATATTGAACAAACGGGTAGTGTCTTTTTCTTTAATGCCAAATTTCAACGAATCCAATTTATCTCCTCTAAACCAGAAATTTAAAGTATCTGTTTTACGGTTCTTATTGATCAAATACCTAAAATTACGGGGCACTTTACTTTTCACCTCAATGGCATCTATGTCAGCTTCGCCATAATACCCAAAACCTATTTGGCTGGTGTTGATAAAAAAGGGCCTTGTCCAGAATAGATTAGTAATTTCTTTAAAGATCCTGAAATTGACGATACTGTCCCCCGGTAGGGTAATCGGCTTCTCCAAAAAACCTATTTTATCTATATTTTGATCGAATAAATAATTTCCGCCCACATCTTTGATGGCAATGATCTCATAGGTGTCGGGACGTAAATTTTTAAAATTGTAAATCACAGAGTCCAGGGTGCTGGTCACATAGAAGGGCTTTTTTAGGAAAATGGTAGAGTCGGAATAAGTACTGTCTACAGGATACAAATGAAGGGAGGTGTAGGGCTCGGTGATGCGTTGATAAGCATCGGTGATTTTACCCTTGATCTCCAAACTATCAATAATGGGACCTGTAGACAAAGCGTAGCGAAAAAAAGGCAAAGGATTGCTCTCGTTGTTGTCTATGATGCTTTCCCCAAAATTAAAAGTGTAGGTGGTTCCTTCTTGGAGTGAGTCCAAAAGTTCTATTTGAATTTTTTTGGATACAGTTCCTTGAGGTTTGATTTTGTATTGGGAGGGTTCCAAAGGGGGGGAAATGATCAACTGCTTGGTAATATCTTTCAATTTGATAAACTCATCGAAAGTGATGGTGATTTTTTCCTTGTCAAAAAAAACTGTGTTCATCTTAGGGGAGGCATTGATCATCACCGGGGGCAAAGTGTCCTTTAGGCCTCCTGTTGGAGCAGATTTTCTGGCGCATTGGGTGAGGGAAACCACAATCAAAAAGAACAAAAAGTACTTCCCGGATTTAATCATACCCATCTTTTGTGGAGACAAAATAACGCAATATTCTCAAGACAACCTACTGGCAAGCGATACAATACTGAGACGACCTCCACAATCCTCCAAAATGGTTTTACCACAGCTTACAATCGTTGCCCCAGTGGTGATCACATCGTCCACTAATAACCAATGTTGAGGTGGGTAAAGATTGTTTTGGCGAATGGCAAAAGCCTCATCTACCTCCTTAAAGCGATCCAGCCCCTGCATTTTTGCCAATTGCCGGGTTTGTTTTTTTCGGTAAACCAAATCATCGATCAACGGGAGTTTGAGGTGTTTTGCCAAACTTTTGGAAAACAATTGAACCTGATTGTAACCTCTTTGCCTCAATCGTTTGGGATGAAGTGGCAAGGGTAAAACCGCATCGACTTCTCCAAATACACTCGACTGCCGCAGCAGTGGTCCTAACCAATCTCCAAGAAATGCTCCGATTTCCTCTTGACCTCGATATTTCAATTGATACAGCAAAGACGCTACCCTACTGCGTTTTTTAAAATCAAATAATGAGACAGCACGCTCCACCTTGAGGCGTTCGTTGATTCTCTCCCATAAAAGATTGTGATGATCCCAAGGATGATCCGTTTGGGGGAGGGACAACTGGCAATCAAAACAAACGATCTTTTCGGTCCCATAAAGGGGGTTCATACAGCCCGGACAAAGCTTGGGAAAGAACAGTGAAACAAAAGCACCAAGAGTCGGCTTTATTAAATTTTTCATCGAAATGGATTCAAGGCCTTCTAAAAATACGAAAAAGACTTATTTTTGCCCCACTATGCAACAATCTGAGATCTTTAAAAAAGTAATTTCCCATGCCAAAGAGTATGGTTTTATTTTCCAATCCAGTGAAATTTACGATGGCTTGAGTGCTGTTTACGATTATGGACAGAACGGAGTGGCCCTAAAAAAAAACATACGCGATTACTGGTGGAAAGCCATGGTACAACTCAATGAAAACATCGTAGGGATCGATGCTGCCATTTTCATGCACCCCACCACTTGGAAAGCCTCCGGCCATGTCGATGCATTCAACGACCCCCTAATCGACAACAAAGACTCCAAGAAAAGATACCGCGCCGACGTCCTCATTGAGGATTATGTCGCCAAGATTGAAAACAAGATCAACAAAGAAGTCAATAAAGCCGCCAAGCGTTTTGGTGATGCTTTTGACAAAGATCAATTCTGTTCCACCAACACCCGAGTGGTCGAATATCGCAACAAAGCCGATAAAATCCTCAAACGCATGGGGCAATCCCTTGAAAAGGAAGATTTGGCCGATGTCAAAGCGCTGATCGAGGAACTGGAAATCGCCTGCCCCGAATCAGGCTCCCGAAACTGGACCGACGTAAAGCAATTCAACCTTATGTTTGGAACCAAACTCGGTGCCTCGGCCGATACTGCCATGGATCTTTATTTGCGGCCCGAAACCGCACAAGGAATTTTTGTCAACTTCCTCAATGTCCAAAAATCGGGACGGATGAAACTTCCCTTTGGTATTGCACAAACTGGAAAAGCCTTTCGCAACGAAATTGTCGCACGTCAATTCATCTTCCGCATGCGCGAGTTCGAACAAATGGAAATGCAATTCTTCATCCCACCGGGAACACAAAAAGAATGGTACGAGCACTGGAAAGAAAAAAGACTCAAATGGCACCAAACACTGGGCCTTGGTAACGAAAACTATCGATTCCACGACCACGAAAAACTCGCCCATTATGCCGATGCAGCCACCGATATCGAATTCCAATTCCCCTTTGGATTTAAAGAGCTGGAGGGCATCCATTCCCGAACCGATTTTGATTTGGGTAACCACGAAAAATATGCCGGAAAAAAACTACAGTATTTCGATCCCGAAAGAAACGAAAACTACGTCCCCTATGTTGTAGAAACCTCTATCGGTCTGGACAGAATGTTTTTGGCGGTCTTTTCCAAAGCCCTGCAAGAGGAAACCCTTGAGGATGGATCCACCCGAACGGTGCTCAAACTTCCACCTGTTTTGGCGCCCACCCAACTGGCCGTTTTTCCTTTGGTTAAAAAAGACGGACTTCCCGAAATTGCTCGAAAAATTGTGAGGGATCTCAAGTGGGATTTTTCCGTCACCTATGACGAAAAAGATGCCGTGGGCCGACGTTATCGCAGACAAGATGCATTGGGGACTCCTTATTGCATTACCATAGATCATCAAACCTTGGAAGATCAGAGTGTGACCATCAGAGACCGGGACAGCATGACC
The DNA here is from genome assembly GCA_041254175.1 of Flavobacteriaceae bacterium. GTDB lineage: Bacteria > Bacteroidota > Bacteroidia > Flavobacteriales > Flavobacteriaceae > UBA8316. Next base: position 37,632 of record JBESZM010000082.1, read on the forward strand.
CAAGAACGAATCGCTATCGAGGTACTAGGAGATTTGTTGAGAGACAAGCTTTCGATGAGCGAATTGTTGAAAAAGCTTTAAAATCTTCTTTCCCATAGACCGGTTTTGAATTTTTACTCAGCTTTCGTTTTTTTATATTTGATAAAAACAAAGTTTGAAAATCCTTTCTTATAACGTTAACGGTATCCGTGCCGCCCTGAACAAAGGCTTTGCCGAGTGGCTCAGCGCAGCAGACCCCGATGTGGTCTGTCTACAGGAAACCAAAGCCTTAGAAGAACAAGTCAACACCGATTTATTTGAACAAATGGGCTATCAACACTTCTGGCACTCTGCTCAAAAAAAAGGATACAGCGGGGTCGCCATTTTAACCAAAACCAATCCCCTACACGTTCAGGCTGGAACTGGAATAGAACATATGGATTTTGAAGGCAGGGTCATACGTGCCGATTATGAGAATGTATCGGTCATCAGCCTCTACCTCCCCTCCGGCACCAATCTCGACCGATTGGAACACAAGTTCAAATTCATGGACGATTTTCAAGACTATATCAATACCCTCAAAAAAGACTACCCCCGATTGGTGGTCTGTGGCGATTATAACATTTGTCATCGTGCCATAGACATCCACGACCCTGTTCGCAACAAAAATGTTTCCGGCTTTCTGCCCGAAGAACGCCAATGGATTGATACATTTATGAACAATGGATTTGTCGATTCCTTTCGCCACCTCAACCCGGAACCTCACCAATACAGCTGGTGGAGCTATCGGGCCAACGCCAGAAACAACAACAAAGGGTGGAGGATCGATTACAATCTGGTCAGTGAAAACCTTAAAAACAACATCAAACGTGCCTACCTACTTCCCGATGCCAAACATTCTGACCATTGCCCAGTGGGAGTAGAACTCGAACTTTAATTGAACCTCATGAAACCCTCATAGAGGGATTTAAACAACCAAGATAAATTTATCAATAAAAGAAAATGCTTAAATATCAACTAGTTAACCTAAATTTAA
>JBESZM010000083.1:0-23493 GCA_041254175.1 Flavobacteriaceae bacterium
AAAGATCTAAAACATGAATTCCTCTTGATCTAGCACCGGCGGTGTAGGCGTGACCAGTTTCTTCATTAATTGCAATGTTGTGCGCTTGTCCATATTGATTGTAAAGAAAGTCAGAAACAAATGTTTTAGCTGATTCTAATCCTCTTAGTTTTTTTAAATCAAAAACTTGTAGTCCATGATTAGTTGCTTCACTCACTATATAAACATGATCTTTGTAAACTTTCATATCTCTCCATGAACTATCAACTGTTGCTGTAGGTAACTTACCTAGATAAGTAGGATTAGTAGGATCAGTGATATCAACAAACACAGTTCCATTGTTAACTCCCATGATCGCATATTCTCTTCCTGTCATTTCATCAGTCCAACCCCAGCAATCATTGCCGGCTTCAGCATCCATTTCTTCAAGAGAAACATGACCCATTAAATCATAATCCAAACATTCGTAAGTGTGATCAGTTCCTGGAATAGTTGCAAAACCATCAACGCATGTTGCTAGTGGAGTCTCTATATCTTTATTGTCATCAAAATCTTCGTATTCACATGAAAAAAATAAAGAAAGGCAAAAAATAAAAAGTAATTTTCTAATCATAATGGTAAAGCTAATGATATAAATTAATTAGCAAAATTAGTACCAGAAATTTGATGAAAGAAAAAAAGAAGAGCCAATGACGAGATTTGAACTCGTGACCTCTTCCTTACCAAGGAAACGCTCTACCCCTGAGCTACACCGGCAAAAAATTTGAGCGGGAGACCGGGTTCGAACCGGCGACATTCAGCTTGGAAGGCTGACGCTCTACCAACTGAGCTACTCCCGCTTAAATAGTGGGGAGAGCAGGATTCGAACCTGCGAAGTTAAAAACAGCAGATTTACAGTCTGCCCTCGTTGGCCGCTTGAGTATCTCCCCGATATTTTAAAGAACTAAGAGCCGATGGAGGGACTCGAACCCACGACCTGCTGATTACAAATCAGCTGCTCTAGCCAGCTGAGCTACATCGGCTTTTCTTACAAAAAAAAGACCGTAAAAACGGTCTGCAAAGTAAATATTATTTTTTCGGGTTTCAAAACAATAACCCAAAAAAATCAGCCGAAAAGACGCTGCTTTTCTTTACGTCTTTTAAGGACCCTTTCAGCAGAATCTGCAGCCTGGTTGATCGCCTCTTCAAAGCTCTTGGCGGTCTTCTTTACAATCACGTCATCCCCTGGAATCCCAATCTTTAGTTCTGCAAATTTATTGATCTTATCCGAAGAGTTCTCCACCTTGGTATAAACAAAAACATCGACGATTTGATCGTAAAATTGTGCGATTTTCTCCACTCTCTTTTGGGTAAATTCAACCAACTTAATGTCGGCTGTATAATTGACGGATTGAAAGTTAACATTCATAATATAAAGTTTTAAAATTTAGATCAGTCTTTCTTACCCCTTGGATGTGCCTTGGCATAAATCTCCTGTATCTTTTTCAAACTGCTGTGGGTGTAGACCTGAGTCGCTGCGACGCTCTCATGTCCCAACAATTCTTTAACCGAATTGAGATCAGCACCGTTGTTCAGCAGGTGGGTTGCAAAACTGTGTCGCAACATATGGGGACTTTTTTTAACCTTGGACGATACCATACTAAAATAATGATTTACGGTTTGATATACAAATCCCTCTGTGAGTTTTAATCCATTTGACGAGCAAAAAAAACAACTCGGCAAGCTCACAGACAACTGTTTTCTATAAGTCATGTAGTTTTTCATGCGATCTACCGCTTCGGGCAAAAGCGGGATGATACGCTCCTTATTGCGCTTGCCCAACACCTTAATCGAATTGGTTTCAAAATCTACCGATGTACATTCCAACTCGATCAACTCCTGTCGTCGGAGTCCCGTGTAATACATCAAGCTGATGATGGTTTTTTGGAGTACACCCTCATAATCTTTGGGAAACAAATTGCTATCCAACAGCCGATCGACCTCCTCCGTAGAAAAGGGTACATTTATCTTTTTTAAAACTCTGAGCGGTCGGTGAAGCTTGAGCGGGGAGATTGTGATGGTTTCGGTTCTGAGTAAGAATTTGTAATAGGATCGTAGAACAGAAATTTTACGGTTGACTGTTCTATTGGTGTTTTGGCTTTGTACCAAACTGATGATCCAAGTCCGGATATGACTGTAATCCACATGCTCTATGCTGTCCAACTCGAAATGGGTTTTACAAAAGTCGCTGAAGTCACTCAAATCCTTTTTATAGGCAGTACAGGTGTGGGTAGAATATTTTTTTTCGTGGGCGATGTAATCCAGGAATCGGTCGATGGACATAAAAAAAACGTTGTAAATCAAAGTTATGAAACTTAAAACTTACAACGTTTATGATCCAACTAAATTAAATTACCTATTGGTTTTCTAGGTCTCTAAGTCGCTGAATGTATTGTGCTTTTTTGATCTTGTCACGGTTCCTGATAGAAGGCTTTACAAATTGCTTTCTACTTCTCAACTGACGCATCCCGCCGGTTTTATCAAATTTTCGCTTGAAGCGCTTGAGCGCGCGATCGATGTTTTCTCCGTCTTTAACTGGTATGATTAGCATGTGTTGGCACCTCCTTTCATAATGGTGCGCAAATATAACAATAGTATCACTAATGCAAGTAAGAAAAAAGGAAATTTTAGGATTTTAACAAATTACGAGCGATGACCAGTTTTTGGATCTCACTGGTTCCCTCTCCTATGGTACACAATTTGGAATCACGATAGAATTTTTCAACGGGAAAGTCTTTGATAAAACCATAACCACCGTGAACTTGGACTGCGTTATTGGCGACCTTGACACATACTTCGGAGGCAAATAATTTTGCCATCGCTCCGATTTGCGTCACGTTTTTCCCTTGATTTTTATCTTCCCCGGCCTGATGGGTCATCAAACTTGCCGCTTCTATTTCGGTGGCCATGTCGGCCAACATAAACGATATGCCTTGAAAGCTACCGATGGGCTTGCCAAACTGTTTGCGTTCTTTGGCGTATTTTACTGAAGCCTCAAAAGCACCTTTGGCGATTCCCAAAGAAAGTGCAGCGATCGAAATTCTTCCACCGTCCAGTATCTTCATCGATTGAATAAATCCCTCACCAACATCTCCCAGACGATTGCTGTCCGGAATGATGCAATTGTCAAAAACCATCTCAGCGGTTTCCGAGGCACGCATTCCCAATTTGTTCTCTACTTTTCCAGCGCTGAAACCCGGCGTACCTTTTTCGATGACAAAACTGGTCATCCCATGGCTATCTCCTTTTTCTCCATTTCTAAAAATAACAACAGCCAAGTCGCAGGACTTACCGTGGGTAATAAAGTTTTTAGTTCCATTCAAGACCCAATGATCACCTTGTTTTTTGGCAGTCGCATTCATACCTTTTGCGTCAGAGCCCGTGTTGTACTCGGTCAATCCCCATGCTCCTATCCACAGACCGGTGGCCAATTTGGGCAACCACTTCATTCGTTGCTCTTCATTACCAAATAGGTAAAGGTGTTGGGCGGCCAAAGAATTGTGAGCCGCTACCGACAGACCAATGGAAGGATCAACTTTTGAAATTTCTTCGATCACAGCAATATACTCGTGATAACCCATACCGGAACCACCATAGATTTCGGGGATCAACACCCCCATAAAACCCAATTCTCCAGCTTTTCTCAAAACTGTTGCAGGAAAAAATTGTGACTCATCCCACTCCATCACATTCGGCCGAATGTACTGATCTGAAAAATGTTTTGCGGACTCAATGACCATCTTTGTGGTCTCTCCATAGTTCATACTCACCGCTCTGTCTAACTCAAACATAGTCTTAAAATGTCTGTAAATATAAACTTATTCTCTCTATTTTCAATGAGTCAAATCCCTCAATATTTTGAAGATCACCAAACCCAATTCCCGTATTGGAGCTTCGCCATTTGATGATGTTCCGTGCATCTTGGGCTGAAATATAGGGCAAAGCCTTCAACTCATCGTAGGAAACTGTATCCAAAAGCAATTTGTTCATTTGAGGTAAAACTTTGATATCGAATCGCTTTTGAATTCTTTGAACAACCGCACTGTCCAAGCCATAAACTTCATACAACTGATCCAGATCACTATACCCTTTTAAATATTTTCTGTAATTGATGATCCGTTGAGAAAGTTTTTTACCCACTCCATAAATGATTTCCAAATCCGCCGCTTGGCAATGGTTCAGTCCTATTTTTTTTACCTTCTTTGTGTTTTGAGGGCTTGTTTTCTTCCATTCTGGAAAAGTCAGGTAGGGACTCAGCACCGCCATCAGTTCGTCATCAACTCCTGCTACCCACTGAAATTGTTCGGCAGAATTTATCCATTTTCCCAATTTTCTATGGGCCATCAGTCGATCAAACGAATGGCGTTTCATTCCCAGCATATAAGCACGATAGTCTGACAAAAAATTGGGATCAAAAGGATAAAGGTTTAATTTTTTCGTATCAGACTTTGCAGTAGAATCAATCCATTTTTGATGTTGTGCCATTGCCTTTTCGTCCCATTGAATAGGCTTGGAGATTTTTACAAAATCATTTATAAAAGGAATACACAACAGCAAAACCACCAGGATCAGCAGGGCATTTCGCTGGGCTTTACGCAGTTGTAAATGGGGGCCAATAAATTTCATTACGGGTTTTGGGGCCAGCCTTACTTGCCCTTGATGGCAGCGAGGTAGACCGTCAATTCTTCTTTTACTTTGGGATAGAGTAGTATCAAGCCAATCATATTGGGAAACACCAAGGCCAAAATCATGGCATCGGAAAAGGTCCAAACCGCAGACATGTCTCCGGCAGCACCGATCACGATAAAAATCAAAAACAAAATTTTGTAGGAGAGGTCAGCCGCTTTACTCTTGCCAAATACGAACATCCAGGACTGTAATCCATAGTAGGACCATGAGATCATGGTAGAAACAGCAAACAACACCACGGCAATGGTCAAAAATGGCCCTGCAAAAACGATGTATTTCGAAAAGGCGGCAGCCGTAATTCCGGCTCCTTCAACAGCCACTCCATCGATCATCACCTTTCCACCTACCCCTCCGTAGTCGAAGACGGTGCTGTCTCCGTTAAATATGATGATCACCAAAGCGGTCATGGTACAGATCACTACGGTGTCAATAAAAGGCTCCAAAAGCGCCACCAATCCCTCCGAGGCGGGATATTTTGTTTTTACGGCCGCATGGGCAATCGAGGCCGATCCTGCCCCTGCCTCATTGGAAAATGCCGCACGACGAAACCCGGTGATCAGCACCCCCAAAAGACCTCCCAATCCTGCTTGAGGATTAAAGGCTTGGGTGAAAATCATTCCAAAAGCATCGTCGACATAACTAAAATTACTTCCTATTATATAGACACATGCCAATACGTACATCAATGCCATGAAGGGGACTATTTTTTCTGTGACTGAGGCAATTCGTTTGATCCCTCCGATGATGATTATGCCCACAAAAACCATCATGATCAATCCGATAATAGTTCTGGCGCTGCCTCCGGTCATTCCCAGGGAATTGACCAATTGCATGGCAGCTTGATTGGACTGGGCGGCATTCCCCCCTCCAAAGGAAGCTCCGATACAAAGCACTGCAAAGGTAACCGCCAAAAACTTTCCGATTTTGCCCATACCCCGTTCTTTGAGGCCTTTGGTCAAATAATACATGGGACCTCCATAGACGGTTCCGTCCTCGCCAACATCGCGGTAGCGCACCCCAAGGGTACATTCTACAAACTTGGTCGACATGCCCAACAGTCCACAGAGAATCATCCAAAATGTAGCCCCGGGACCTCCTACGGCAATCGCCAGTGCCACACCCGCAATATTTCCATTGCCTACAGTTCCGGAGACTGCTGTGGCCAAGGCTTGGAAGTGACTCACCTCCCCTTCCTGACTTTCGTCCCTTATCGTATCTCTAATGTCTCCCCCGATAGCCAAATCCGGTGCTCCGGCTTCGTGGTGATCCACTGCATCATACTTCCCCCTGACCGTCTGAATCGCTGTAGGAAAACGCCTGACATTCACGAATCCAAAATAGACCGTAAAAAACAATGCACCCCCCACCAGCAAGATGATGATGGTCGGAATAGATGTTCCCGGAAAATCGTGTAAAATGACTGCACCCCACCAATTGGCAATGGGAGTAAATGCCTCGTTAATTCTATCGTCCAAACCTTGCTCCTGTGCCCTACCGGCCCAGGGAATCAAAGTCATTAAAAAAAAATAAAGGAGGGTTTTGGAACGGGAAGGCTGCTTCATGATTTTTGTATTGGCTTTTGCAATATCCTAAAAACCGTGGGAAAATCAAATTAATCCAAATCAAACATTGCATTTAATTTGCTTATTGCACTACCATCCCCCAAAACAATCAACTTGCTGTGGGACTCCAATTTGAGATCGGCAGGGGGATTGATTATCAATTGCCCTTGGGCATTTCGGAAGGCCACCACATTACAATGGGTTTTTCGGCGGATTTCCAATTCCGATAGGGAGCGATTGAGGTATTTTTTGGGCAGGGCATCTATGGAAACCTCCTCCAAGTTCGGACTGTCTTTTTCCAGCCAACTCAATTCCTCCAAAAAATGGATCAGATCGGGAACCATCAACAAACTGGCCATATGATCTCCCCCGATTGTGTCGGGCATGATGATGTGATCGGCCCCTGCACGTCGGAGCTTGGCGCGGTTTCCGGCTTCGGTCAAACGGCTGATGATTAACAGCTCGGGATTGAGTTCTCTGGCAGACAAGACCACGAACAAATTGTCCACATCATCGGGCAGTGCCGCAATCAAATGTTTTGCCTTTCGGATATTGGCCTGCTCCAGAACTGCATCTTGGCGGGCATCACCAGGGATAAAATGGATCTTCTCATGCTCTTGCACCACTGCCTGATTTTGCTCGATCACCACAAAGGGATGGCCGTGATTCAGCAGTCGGTGTGCAGCCTGACGACCATTGCGGCCGTAACCACAGATCAGGGTATGGTCTTTGAGTGTAGCTGTCATTTTCTTGATTTTTTTTTGTTTGATTTTTTCAAAAATATTTTCTGTCAGAACGAACTGGGTCAGCTCTTTGATCCCAAAGGCAAAAACCGTTAAACTCATCATGATAAAAAATATGGTAAAAATTTTGGCTGAAGGGGTCAAGGGAGTAACCTCTCCAAAACCCACGGTGCTCAGGGTGATGGCCGTCATATAGAGGGCATCGACCAAACTGATGTCTGGCAACAACCAATAATATCCCACAGCGCCTATGCAGGAAACCAATAAAATTAAAAGTAAAGCGGAAAAAAATATTGGGGCTAAAAGATTTCACGTCATAGGTCGAATACGGAAGTTCTGTTGGTGTAAACCAAGTCTTTGAGTTTGAGCCAAAACGCCAAGGTCAAATAAATGATAAAGCCCCCCACTATGGTCGTAAAAGAAGCGTAAATAAAAAACAAACGAACACTCTTCACACTCATGCCCAAAGAGTCGGCCAGACGGGTGGACACGGCAAAGCCATACTTTTCAAAAAAATGACGCAATGTACTCACCTGACTCATGGCATAAATTTAAAACTAAAAATCGAACAAATAAAACCCCACGGAACACCGCAGGCATCTTTTTTTATCACAATAGAATTTTTTGAGCTGAAGTAAGGCTTGGGAATCCAGAGCCGAACCCATTGAGAGTCCCAATCGTGAAAAACCTTTGGTGATGCTGTTGCGCTCGGGCGGAAAGGCGTCAATCCACTGAATGATCTGCTCATCAGTAGTTCCCCACTGTTTTTGGGCATAGGCAAATCGCAGCGGGATCAAGGTGTTGATCATCACCAACTCAAAAAAAGATTGAGACAACCGTTTGGGACTAGAGGCCGACTCCCGATCAAAAGTATAATGTGTTTTCCAAAAGTCGGACACCCCCACTTTTCGGATCCAGACCAAGTCTTTTGGATGTTTTGCCTCAATCAGCCGGGCAAATGGACGCGGGTTTTGGGCATAGAATTGCGCCAATTGAGAAAGGCGAATGGTAGGAAAATTAGAGGGACGTAAACTTTTGAAATTGACTTTTATCCCCAATATATCTTCAAAACCGAACTTTTGCTTAAGATAATCATAATGGGCGCGCAAGCGTTTTGGGTATGGAGAATTTATTTCCCCCTTCAGCAAACCGGAAATCCCCATAAAAAGAGCCTCCAATACCTCCGGCTCAGAACAGCTTTTTCGAATGACACCAAAGGGAAGGTACTGTGCCCATTTGAGGAACGCATTGCCATTTTGATTCAAGCCGAAGTTTTTGGCTAAAAGCTGAAACAGCGTGGCTTCCCAATCGTTTTTATTGACTTTTAAAAGCTCAGAAATAAGTTCGGTTTTTTGTTCCAATCGCTCGAAGTAAAGGCGTTCTTTCCAGTTTTGCCATTGCAGATCCGGAAAACAATCAAAGTGTTTTTCACAAGGAATCCAATGGTGTGTATTTTTGAATTTTTGGAAATAGGCCTCGACCGATTGGGGGGCAATGGATGGAGACAATTCCAAACAAGGGATCAATTGCCCGGAGGGATAACAAACTTCTGCGTCATTTTCCCATACCACATGGAGGATGACAGCGTCGTAACTTTTATCGAGATGGTGCCGATGATGATACCACGAAGAAGCTCTAAGGTGAAGTTCTATTGCTCCTGCCCAGAGGGTATCCCCAATCCAAATTTTGGCGTGAATAAAATCCGGTCCCTGACCGGGATTGGGTTGGCCGGGATGTACAACCGTGACCGGATCCAAAGACACGGTCTTCAGGGTGGGGCGGCCCAGTTTTTGGAATCGCCACAGATAATGCAGAAAGTCCTCTTTCATTTCGATTTGGGGTCGTTATGTTAGTGTAATCGTCTAGGCAGAGGCTCCGTCCCATTCCATAAACCCACCCAGTAGATTATAGGTGGTATCGATACCCGTCTGATTCATCAATTGACAGGCTTGGGAACTTCGCGCACCTGATCTACAATAAACGTAATAATTCTTGGAACGGTCCAAAGACTGAATGCCTTCCATAAAATTAGCGGCTTGGCGAATGTCCAACAATGTTGCGTCTGGGATATGCCCTTCTTCAAACTCTTCAGGAGTCCTCACGTCCAACAAAAAGGCATTGTCGTCGCTTTCAAACTTGTTCTTCCAATCTTCTTGGGATAAATCCATCATTTATTTTTAATTCAAAATTAACAGACTTGGGTTAAAAAAATAAATTTTGTTGGAAATTTATAAATTTCTATTACATTTGTACGAACAAAATTTGTAGTTACAAATATGGAATCTTTAGAATTGGCCAAAAACACTGTTGTCGGAATACTCAAGGCAGGATGTAAAGTTGAAGAATGTATTGGAAACACCCTAAAATCCTCTGATATTTCATTACAACAGTTCAATGTACTAAGAATATTAAGGGGACGCAAGGGAATACCGGCAAATTTACAAACCGTCCAAAAACGGATGATACACAAAATGAGCAACACCACCCGCTTGGTAGACAAATTAATTGTAAAGGAATTGGTGGTCCGAAAAACTTGTAAAGAAAACAGAAGGAAAATTGAAATCACCATTACCGACAAGGGCTTGGAGGTTCTCAGTCAACTCGATACCAAAATCCAAGAAACAGAGGCCATCATATTGCAACCGTTAAACCTGGAAGAACAAAAAACCCTAAGAAGCTTAATCAATAAAATAACTTTAAATCATTAATTTTTAAATCTTTAACAATGAAAAAACCATTTCAATTACTACTCAGCCTTACTTTGACTCTAACGGCCTTTGGCTTTTCACAAGCCCAAAGCCTTACTGCCAACCAAGCACAAAGCAACATCCGTTGGTACGGTGAAGAACTCACCGGAAAAACCCATTTTGGCAACCTCAGTTTTAAGGAAGGTCAAATCGAGCTTCAGGATGGTGTGATTACCGGCGGGAATTTTGTCGTAAACATGACCTCTCTCACTGTCGAGGATTTGTCAGGTGGAGGAAAGGCAAAGCTCGAAGGTCACCTTAGATCAGACGATTTCTTTAGTGTCGACAAACATCCGGAAGCCAATCTAAAGATTACCCAAAAAGCCAAAGTAGAAGGCGGGGTACAAAAACTGTATGGCGAATTGACCATCAAGGGCATCCAACACCCTGTCGATTTTACCATCACCTTAGGAGACAACAACACTGCATTGGCCAATCTCACTTTTGATCGATCCAAATACAATGTTCGTTTCCGTTCCGGTTCCTTTTTCGAAAACCTCGGCGACAAACTCATCCTTGACGATATCAGAATGGAAGTGAGCCTGCAGTGGAATTAGGCTTAAAAAATCAACATTGGGTTGCTTTAATGTTTTTTTCATATATATTTGTCATATGAATTTAAAAAACCTTAAAATAAGCTGGTGGAACGAACTGTGATAAACAATTCGTGATCCTGCATTATCCATACAAAAGGCTTGTCATCACGACAAGCCTTTTTTAATTTTATACCATGAACCCTTATAGAGGGATTTAAACAGACAAGATAAATTCCTCAACAAAACAAAATGATGAAATATCAGCCAATTAACTTAAATTTAAACGTGTGAATCCAAGGTTTAAATTACATTCCGAACACCAAAAAATTCTGGCGGACACCCTCACTCCAGTCAGCGTATATCTCAAAATCAGGGATCAATTTCCCCACAGCTTGCTCCTGGAGAGTAGCGACTACGATGCCCGGGCCAACAACTTCTCCTACATCTGTTGTAACCCCATCGCGAGTCTGAGCATCAGCGGGGGAAAAATAGCCTACACCTTTCCCGACGGAAGCCATCAAGAAAAAAGTTTGACTGCAGCAGACCAAGTCCCCCAGTTGGTTCAAGATTTTGCGCAGCAATTCGAGTCCAAAAAATACCCTTTCAAATTCATTACCAACGGACTTTTTGGATTCATCGCCCACGAGGCCGTGGCCCACTTTGACCATTTGACCCTCAGAAACGATAAAGACAATCTGGAGCTCCCCGAAATCTATTATGCCGTTTACCAAAACATCATCGCCATCAGTCTTTTTAATCATGAAGCGCATTTATTTTCCCACAGTTATGATGGGTCAAACAACCTGGATCAGATTGAAAAAATCCTCAAAAAAGACAACGCCACTACCTATCAATTCAAAAAGCAGGGCGAAAAATCCTCCAACCTCACGGATGAAGAGTTTACCACCTTGGTCAACAAGGCCAAGGAACATTGTTTTAGGGGAGATGTTTTTCAGTTGGTGCTTTCACGACGATTTTCACAAGGCTTTTCGGGAGACGAATTCAATGTATACCGCACATTGAGATCCATCAACCCCTCGCCCTATCTCTTCTTTTTTGACTACGGTGATTTCAAAATTTTTGGCAGTTCGCCCGAGGCACAGCTGGTGGTAGAACAAGGCAAAGCAGAAATTCACCCCATTGCAGGTACTTTTAAACGAACGGGCAATGATGAGGAAGACCGGGCTTCGGCCGAGCGATTGGCCGCCGATCCCAAAGAAAACAGTGAGCATGTGATGCTGGTTGACCTGGCACGCAACGACCTCAGCCGAAACGGTACCGAGGTTGTCGTAGAAAAAAACAGGGAAATACAATTTTTCTCCCACGTCATCCACCTGGTTTCCAAAGTTACAGCCCATCTCAAATCCAAAGCCAAAACCTTTCAGGTGGTGGCCGATACCTTCCCTGCGGGAACCTTGAGCGGCGCACCCAAGCACATGGCCCTGCAGCTCATTGACCGTTATGAAAACACCGCCCGAAATACCTATGGAGGAGCATTGGGCTATATGGATTTTCAAGGCAACTTCAACCACTGCATCATCATCCGTTCATTTATGAGTAAAAACCAGCAACTCCACTATCAAGCCGGAGCAGGCATCGTATCAAAATCTGTACCGGAAAACGAATTACAAGAAGTATACAACAAACTTGGGGCCTTGGACAAAGCCCTAACACTGGCCGAAAAATTATAAGCATGAAAAAAATATTTGTCATTGATAATTACGACTCCTTCACCTACAATTTGGTGCATTATCTGGAGGAATTGGGCGCCGAAGTCACCGTGAGGCGGAACGATCAATTTGAGCTTTCCGAGCCCGAGGCTTATGAATACCTCTTGCTCTCCCCCGGCCCCGGTATTCCGGACGAGGCGGGATTGCTCAAAGCCACCATCGAAAAATACGCCTCCACCAAAAAAATTCTGGGGGTGTGTTTGGGGCAACAGGCCATAGGAGAAGTTTTTGGCGCCAGTCTGGTCAATTTGGATACCGTTTTCCACGGTGTAGCCACACCGGTAAGGGTGGCCGAAGACGACCTCTTGTTTAAAGACTTACCCCAAAATTTTGAAGTGGGACGCTACCATTCCTGGGTGGTTCAAACCCCATTGCCGCAGGATTTGGTCGCCACCTCTTTTGATGACAACCAGCAATTGATGTCCCTCAGACACAAAAGTCTGCCCGTAAGGGCCGTACAATTCCACCCCGAATCCATTTTGACCCCCCATGGGAAAAAAATATTAGAAAACTGGATCAACAGCTAAACGATGAAAGCCATACTCAACCGCCTGACCCAACACGAAACCCTAGACCGTAAGGAATCAGAAGGCGTACTTACGGGCATCGCAGAGGGACAGTACAACCCCAGTCAGATTGCCTCTTTTTTGACCGTATTCATGATGCGCAGCATCACCCTCGAGGAACTCGAAGGCTTTAGAAAAGCACTGCAAAAGCTGTGTTTGGCCATCGACTTGAGTGAATTCAGTCCCATCGATTTGTGCGGAACGGGCGGAGACGGCAAGGACACCTTTAACATCTCTACCCTCGCTTCCTTTGTCACCGCAGGGGCTGGAGTTAAGGTCGCCAAACACGGCAATTACGGTGTTTCTTCGGGCTGTGGCTCCAGCAATGTTTTGGAGCATTTGGGAATTCGGTTTTCCAATGATGCCGATTTTCTCAAACGCTGCATCGACCAAGCGGGAATTTGCAACCTCCACGCCCCCCTCTTCCACCCAGCCATGAAAAACGTTGCCCCTATCCGCAGGGAATTGGGTGTCAAGACATTTTTCAACATGCTCGGGCCACTGGTCAATCCCGCCTTTCCCCAACACCAACTCACCGGAGTTTTTAATTTAGAATTGGCGAGACTCTACGGCTACCTCTTCCAAAAAACAGATCAAAATTTTACCATATTGTATGCCTTGGACGGCTACGATGAAATTTCACTGACCGGTCCGGCCAAGGCCATCAGAAACAGTGGAGAAAGCCTCGTTACTCCTCAAGATTTCGGTTTGGCACCACTGGATGAAAAACAAATCAGCGGTGGGGATACGGTTCCCTCTTCTGCGGCCATCTTTACGGCTGTATTGGACGGAAAAGGCAGCCCAGCCCAAAACGATGTGGTATGCGCCAATGCGGCCATGGCCATTGCCACTGCCACCGACTGCACCCCACTGGAAGGCTTTGAAAAAGCAAAAGACGCCCTCTTGTCGGGAAAAGCCGCCAAAGCCTTTAAAACCCTTCAAAAACTCAGTGCAACATGACCATACTGGATCGCATCATCGCAGACAAAATCAAGGAGGTTGAACTGCGAAAAAAAGCATTCCCCCGGGCCTATTGGGAACAATCCCCTTGGTTTGAACGGGAGGGCTTTTCTTTGTCCCAACGTTTGCAAGACAGCCCCTCGGGCATCATCGCCGAACACAAACGGCGTTCTCCTTCGCGGGACAACATCAACAGCAGTTTGTCCGTCCACCAGATCGCTCAAGGCTATGAAAAAGCACAGGCCTGCGGGATGTCTGTCCTTACTGATCAAAAATATTTTGGGGGCAGTTTGGAAGATTTGACCGCTGCCCGGGCAGTATGTCAACTTCCGCTCTTGAGAAAAGAATTCATCATCGATCCCTATCAACTGTTCGAGGCCAAAGCCCACGGTGCCGATGTGATCTTGTTGATTGCAGCCGTTTTGGATCGGGAACAGATCAAACAACTGTCCCAAACCGCCCAAAATTTGGGCTTGGAAGTACTTTTGGAAGTCCACAACCAAGAGGAATTGAACAAGGCCCTAATGCCCTCTTTGGACATGCTGGGGGTGAACAACCGCAACCTCAAAACCTTTGAAGTCAGTTTGGACACCAGCAAGGCCTTGGCCGAGCATATCCCCGACGATTTTGTCAAAGTCTCCGAAAGCGGGATCGGTTCAACTGCCGCCATTCAGGCCCTACAGCCCTTCGGATACCGGGGCTTTTTGATCGGCGAAAACTTTATGAAAACCGAATCCCCCGGCCTTGCTGCCGCAGATTTCATCAAAACTCTCGTCTCATGAAACTCAAAGTTTGTGGGATGCGTTCGCCCGACAACATAATGGCACTATCACAATTGGCCCCGGACTATATGGGCTTTATTTTTTGGGAACACTCCAAAAGGTTTGTCACATCACCCACCCCCGAATTGCCGGCCTCGATCAAAAAAACGGGGGTCTTTGTCGATGCCACTTTGACCTACATCCTGGACATTGCAAAACAACACCAACTTCAGGCCCTTCAACTCCACGGGGACGAAAGCCCCGATTTTTGTCAAAAACTTCAAACCACAGGACTGGAAGTCATCAAAGCTTTTGCGGTAGACGCTGCTTTTGATTTTTCGGTTTTGGAGGCCTACGAATCCGTTTGCGATTATTTTTTGTTCGACAGCAAGGGCGAATTGCCCGGGGGCAACGGCAGCCGTTTTAACTGGTCGGTATTGCGAGGGTACCCTGCAGCAAAACCCTTCTTTCTCAGTGGCGGAATCAGTCCGGGAGACCAGGGTGCCATCGCATCGATAATTAACTTAAATTTGCCTCTTTATGCCCTAGACATCAACAGCAAATTTGAAAGAGAGCCGGGACTAAAAAACATTGAAATCATAAAGCAATTTAAAGCAACACTATAAAATGAAGTATCAGGTAGATGAAAAGGGATTTTACGGTGATTTCGGGGGCGCATACATCCCCGAGATGCTCTACCCCAATGTAGAAGAATTGAGACAAAACTACATTCAGATCAGTGAATCAGAGTCATTTCAAAAGGAATTTCAGTCACTGCTCAGTGACTATGTAGGTCGTCCCACCCCGCTGTATTTTGCAGCGCGTTTGTCGGAAAAATACAACACCCGGATCTACCTCAAAAGAGAGGATTTGTGTCATACGGGAGCCCACAAGGTCAACAACACCATCGGGCAAATTTTAATGGCCCAACGCTTGGGTAAAAACCGCATCATTGCTGAAACCGGAGCGGGGCAGCACGGGGTGGCCACAGCCACCGTTTGCGCCTTGATGGGCATAGAATGTATCATTTATATGGGTGCTTTGGACATCCAACGCCAGGCCCCCAATGTGGCCCGAATGAAAATGTTGGGCGCAGAAGTCAGGGCGGCACAATCGGGCAGTAAAACCCTCAAAGACGCCACCAATGAGGCCATCCGCGACTGGATCAACAATCCGGTCAATACCCACTACATCATCGGCTCGGTGGTGGGGCCTCACCCCTATCCCGACATGGTGGCCCGTTTTCAATCGGTGATCAGTGCGGAAACCCAGGCGCAATTGTTGGAAAAAGAAAACCGGGACTATCCCGATCATGTCATTGCCTGTGTGGGGGGAGGCAGTAATGCCGCCGGACTGTATTATCACTTTTTGGAAAACCCACGGGTAAACATCATCGCAGTGGAAGCCGCAGGAAAAGGCATCGACTCCGGAGCAAGTGCCGCCACTTCGGCACTGGGCAAAGAAGGGATCATCCACGGCAGTAAAACCCTGTTGATGCAAACCCCCGACGGACAAATTACAGAACCCTATTCCATCTCTGCGGGGCTGGACTATCCCGGAGTGGGACCCATGCATGCCCATCTGTTCCGCAGTCAAAGGGCCGAATTCATTTCCATTCCCGACCAAGAGGCCATGGACTGGGGCCTAACCCTCTCCCAAATGGAAGGAATCATTCCCGCCATAGAAACCGCACATGCTTTTGCCATCCTCGATGTAAGAAAATTCTCTCCCGAAGAAGTGATCGTTTTTAACTGTTCAGGAAGAGGAGACAAAGATTTAGACACCTATATCGACCATTTTAAATTGTAATGAACCGCATAGACCAAACCTTCCAAAAAAACCAAAAACTACTCTCCATTTATTTCTCGGCCGGACACCCTGAACTGGAGGATACCCTACCCATACTCAAAGCTTTGCAAGACAGTGGAGTTGATATGGTAGAAATCGGTTTACCTTTTAGCGACCCACTGGCCGATGGCCCTACCATACAAGAAAGTTCTACCCGAGCCCTTCGCAATGGCATGACCACCCAAAAACTATTCGACCAGCTCGAAAACATCCGAGAGAGCATTGATATCCCGCTGGTATTGATGGGTTATTTCAATCCCATGATGCAATACGGAATAGAACGTTTTTGTCAAAAATGCCAATCCATTGGCATTGATGGACTGATCATCCCCGACCTCCCGATAGACCTTTATCATCAGCATTACAAGGATCTTTTTGACCAGTACAATTTGTACAGTATGTTTTTGATCACCCCCCAAACCCCGGAAGCGCGAATTCGCTACATTGACAGTGTTTCGAGTGGTTTTATTTATATGGTCAGCAGTGCCAGTGTCACCGGTGCCCAAAGCACTTTTGGGAATGCGCAGGAGGATTATTTTAGGCGCATTGCCGAGATGCAACTCAGTACGCCACAAGTAGTTGGTTTTGGAATCAGCAATGCCGAAACCTATCAGGCGGCTACCCGATTCAGTCGTGGGGCGATTATTGGATCGGCATTCATACAATTTTTGGAAAAAGAGGGGGTAGCAGCCATTCCCAAATTTATCAAAAGTATCCGTTAATTCTCTGTTCTCTGACAAAAATTAAATTTTACATTTTGTCAATGATTTTTGCCAACAATTTTGTTGTTTAACGGTAAATTGCTGTTATTTAACTGTTTAATAAATAGTTTTTTGTGATTTTTTTATTTTACAAGTAAATATATTTGTTAAATGTACAATTCCCTCAATCTTTTAAAACTGCAGAGTGACCCCTACACCCTTGTTTGTTTAATACTTTTCTCGGCCATGATGGGAGGACTATTGATTTTTTGCTTTAAACAAAAAAACAATCATAAGTATAGGGAGCAGATTGCCTTACTCGAGGCTCGTTCACTCCGGGCTCAGATGAATCCCCATTTTATTTTCAACGTTTTAAATGGCCTGCAAAGTGTTTTAATCCTAAAATCGGAACAAGAAATCAATCTCTATATGGGTCATTTATAGGCTTTGCTGCGTATGACGTTGGATTTGAGCAAAAAAGAAGCCATTAATCTGAGGCAGGAGATCAACTATTTGAAGAGCTATATCGAACTTCAAAACATTAGTCTGAACAACCGATTGGACTATTGTATCGACTTGAGCATCGACATCGAAAGCTCCAAGATCTTTATTCCTCCGCTATTGATTCAACCCATAGTGGAAAATGCCATCCTACACGGTATTGTCCCCTCCAAAAACAAAGGGATACTGGTGATCAGTGTCATAAAAAAAGAAAAAGGGTTGAGTTTTGTCGTTGAAGACAATGGGGTCGGGCTGGAACACTCCAAAAAACAAAAAAAGAAATCAAAAAAACATCATCACTCATTAGGAAATAAAATCTTAAGAGAACGCTTGGATATTCTAAACTCCTACAAAAGGGAAAACATCACCTTCAAGGTAGGGAATCTCGATGTTGAGGGAGTGGATTCTGGAACTTGTGCGACTTTGTATATTCCCTTTTCATTTTTGCAAAAACTAGAACTTAAATCAAGTTTAATCCCCCAAATTTATGACGCAAATTGACGCACTTATTATAGATGATGAAACTGACAACTGTAGTCTGCTCAAACACTTTCTATTAAAGTATTGCCCGGCCATCAACCACATCGATGTTGCCAACGGCTACGACCAGGCAGTGGACATAATCAATAACAAGAATTTCAACCTCTTGTTTCTGGACATCATCTTAGATAAAAAAACAGCCTTCGACCTGCCCTTCGACTGGCGGCTCAACGATTGGCCTTAGTGAAAGAAATTTCCTTCAAAAGAAAATGCTTACTGGACGATGGCATAGTAAACACCAAAAATCATGACGTAAACCAAACCGCAGGACACCAAAAAAATAATGAAATAAAGGGCGGCCGAAAACCAATCAAAGCCATCCGAAAACTGTTTGATGATTTGGACTGCGATCAAATAACAAAGCAATGCAAATACTAGGGACAAAATAAAAATCATAAGTAGGTATTTATAGACTTTAGAGCATTGAGGACGCCATAAAATTCTATGATTAGGGTGTTTTAAAAATACAAAAAAATAGGGAGCGAGCCTTGGATCTCTAGGAGATCATGTTGAGGAATTGGATTTCCTTATCGGTAAGGGAGCGCCATCGGCCTCTGGGCAGGTCTTTTTTGGTCAATCCGGCCAGCAACACCCGATCCATTGACAAGGCTTTTAGGGATCTTTGTTCGAGAATTTTTTTGAGTAAACCCGGAGAAAGGTTGGAGGCTTCGATGCCAATTTCTTTTTTGCTGCCTCCTTGGATGTAGGCTGCAGATTTCACCTTGTACACCTTGTCCCGGATTCGAATGCCTTTGATCAGCGCATCGAGATCGGCGGTTTGGGCATTTTGCTCAAGTATCACTTGGTAAAGTGTAGGAAAACGCGACTTGGGATCAGCCATTTTTTGGCGGAGTTTTTCGTCGTTGGTCATCAACAGTAAACCCGTCACCGTCCGGCCCATATCTCCGATGGGGGGTATTTTTTCGGAATGGGTACTGCGGATGAGTTCTTGCACCGATTTTTTAATCTTACCTCCTTGTGTGGTCGCAACAAATCCCTTGGGTTTGTTCAGCAAAAGGTGAACGGGAGGACTGCTGTTGACCTTTTGATCGTCATAGCGGACTTGATCGCCCTGCTGGACCCGAAAGCCCATTTCGGTGACTACCTTGCCGTTGACCTGAACCAATCCCATGGCGATGAACTGGTCGGCCTCGCGGCGCGAACAGAGGCCTGCATTGGACAGGTATTTGTTTAAACGGGTCCCCTCAGGAGCAGAAGCCCCACCCTGGGGTAAGGATTTTTTGGAATTTTGTGGCACGACTTTCTTATTTGTACATAAAATAGATGCCCATCACTCCCAACAATATGTGAGCTTTAAGCAAATTGTGAAGCCAAAGGTACGTTTTTTGCGTCGATCCCCACCAGAGCAACAGCACTACAAAACCCAAAAATATCACACTCCAGTAGTAGTAATAGACCATCAATCCCAAACCGCTGTGAATGAGCCGGTAAACCTGTAGATAAGTGATCAAAACCAAAACAGATAGAATGATTTTAGTGGTTGTATGCCCAAAAACAATGGGCAAGGTGCGGTAGGAGGACACCCAATCGCCTTTGTAGTTTTCCAAATCCTTGATGATGTCGCGGATGAGAATAAGAAAGAAGAGGTAAAGGGCGTGGTAGACGATCAGCAATTGAAAATTTCTAAAATAGAGGGTGATGGCAAAAAAAGGAAATACCACCAAAGCGGAAGCAATCAGGTTGCTGATCCAAAACAATCTTTTGAGACTGCTGCTGTAAAGCCAAATAAAGAGGATAAAAAACACAAAAAAAAGCAATGCCCTAAAGGAGACAAAACCGGCAGCGACCAGTGCAGCTGTGTTGAGAAAAAAATAGAGCAAGAGTTGACTTTTGAGCGAAATGAGGTGTTCAAGTAAGAATTTTTGGGGGTGGTTGATGCGGTCTTTTTCAGCATCGTAAAAATTGTTGATGATGAATCCGGCCGCAGTGGAGCATGCGGTGGCCAAGACCAATGCAAAGAGCTGGGGATCGAGCAGTACCGACAGTAAAGGCTGGTGGGGGGCCAAAATATAGGCGGAAGTGAGGTATTGTGCAGCGGTAATCAGCACGATGTTGTAGCCCCTGACCACAGCAAAGAGTCCGAAGATAGAAAGTAAAAAAGAAGAAGGGGACTTGGGATTCTTCATCTATTTAAATCTATGTTAATTAGCTGATATTTAACCATTCGCTTTTATTTGGAAATTTATCTGGGTTGTTTAAATCCCTCCATGAGGGTTTCATGGGCTTAGAAGTAATGAACCACTTCGAGCCGGTAGCCCTGCAGGGCCTTTTGGGCCGCCTTCAGGTCTTTGGTAAATCCCAACACATATCCGCCCCCTCCCGAACCGCATAGCTTGAGGTAGTAGGCATTGGTTTCCAGTCCCTTTTTCCATAGCCCGTGAAATTGGGCGGGGATCATGGGTTTAAAGTATCGCAATACCAAAGCCGACAGCGATTTCATGTTTCCAAAAAGGGACTTGAGGTTGCCTTTGAGGAAATTTTCCACACAGCGGTCGGTCATTTGGGCAAAGTCCTCGCGCATCATTTTACGAAATCCCTCTTCTTTCATGTTTTCCATAAACAGGGAAACCATGGGTGCGGTAGCACCACTGCTTCCCGTGTCGATCAGAAAAACAGCCCCTTTGCCCCGGGGATTTTGTTTGGGGATTCCGGTGGGTTCGATCTTGTTTTTGGAATGAATGAGCAAGGGCAAACTCAAATAACTGTTCAGGGGATCCAAACCGGAGGACTGCCCGTGAAAATAGGACTCCATGGCAGCAAAAACACTTTTGAGACGGGCGAGTTTTTGGGGGCTCAGATCGTCCTGGGGAGAAATTTTGTCCAGCGCATAGCGGTCATAAAAGGCAGCGACCAGTGCTCCACTACTGCCCACGCCATAACCTTGAGGGATGCTGCTGTCGAAATAGAGTTTGCGATCCAAGTCGGCTTGCAGGGCCGCCCAGTCCAAACGCAGTAAATCCTCCGGTAAACCCCTGAGGTATTGGGTATAGTCACACAAGCTTTGATGCGAGGCTCGGGTGATCTCATTTTCTTCCTCGGCCCACTGCAAGGTTCCCCTATAAAAATTGTAGGGAATGGATAGTCCTTTGGAGTCTTTGATGATACCATATTCTCCAAAGAGTAAAATTTTTGCAAAAAACAAGGGCCCTTTCATCGGTCTAAATTTATGTTAATTTGCTGATATTTAACCATTCGCTTTTATTTGAAAATTTATCTGGGTTGTTTATATCCCTTTATGTGCTATTTGGTCTTCTCTCATTTTCTCTTTGTGTCCTTTGTGAAAACCTTCGTGTTCTTTGGGGTTAAACTACTTCCTTAACCACAAAGTTCACAGAGTGCCGTTTAGCACTCGCCTAATTCCGTTTTCCATGCGTTTAAATTTATGTTAATTCGCTGATATTTAACCATTCGCTTTTATTTGGAAATTTATCTGGGTTGTTTAAATCCCTCCATGAGGGTTTCACAGTACTAATCTATATTTTTTGAGCTCCATTTCCCACTTGATCCTCAATGTATTGTCCTTTTTGACAGTGGACAACCAACTCCTCTTGTATAAAATCCATAATGGGAATGCGGTCTTGCAGGGGATAGAGCAGGTGTACATTGGCACCGGCATCGAGGGTAAAACAGAGGGGCAATTGGGTTTGTGCCCTAAAAACCTCCACTTTTTGAAGGATGCTCAGGGTGTTGGGTTGCATCAACACATAACGGGGGTTGGAGGTCATCATCATGGCGTGAAGGCACAGGGCCTCCGCTTCGGTCAGGTCAATGAAACGCTCCAGATCGCCGGTGGTGAGTGCGGTTTTGAGTTGTTCGATATGGGTGTGGGCTTGTTCAAAGCGTTGGGTTGCAAAAGGATGGCCCTGCATCAGTCCGTGGCCCAGGGTGCTGCTCACCTTTTTTTGTCCTTTGTCCACAATCAAAACAGTGTCTTGATAGTTGTGGAAAATGGGATGCCATTCCACAGCGGGCGCAATGGCGAAGTGGTCATTACTTTGCGGAAAAGCCTTGCTATGGCCCCAAACCGTCAGGGGTCCGGCAATACTTCTGGCGGCACTTCCCGAGCCCAATCGGGCCAAAAATGAGGCTTTTCGTAAAAAAGCTTCCTCCGTCCAATCGCTGTGAAACTGTTTTTCAAAATCCACGATACAAAGGGCCAAGGCCGCCATGGCCGAGGCGGAGGAGGCAATACCACTGCTGTGGGGAAAAGAATTGTGACTGGAAATCGACAAATGATGTCGCTCCAAAGCAGGAAAAAAGGGTGTGATACGTTCCAAAAACTGCTGAATTTTGGGGTGGAATTCGGGTTGTTTTTTTTGATCAAACAAAAAGTCAAAAGCCGCGTCGCCTTGCTCCCGTGGTGAAAAATTCACCGCAGTAGTGGTGACACATTGCGAAAGGGTAAAACTGATGGAGGGGTTTTTGGGCAGTTGCTCACCGTGTTTTCCCCAGTATTTAACCAAAGCAATGTTGCTGGGTGCCTGCCATTGGGTCTGGTATTGACCTGCTTCAAGGGCATCGAAAACAAAAGAATCCGTATTCATGGATCACAAAGATACTTGATGACCGGGGTGGAAAAAAATAACCGTTTGAAAATGTTTAGTTTTGGGGATGAAAAGAAAATTAATTTTTTCAATCACAGTTGGGGTGATGCTCTGTTTATTGGTCGGTTTTTTGGCGGGTCAGATCACCCAAACTACGGTCAATACCTGGTATCCGACCCTAAAAAAACCATTTTTTACTCCGCCGAGTTGGCTTTTTGCTCCTGTTTGGACGCTGCTCTATCTGCTGATGGGAATTGCTGTAGGACGGGTTTGGAATTATGGCATCCACCACCGCTGGGTCAAAACTGCCATCTATCACTTTGGATTCCAGCTCTTGGTCAATGGGCTTTGGTCGCTGGTTTTCTTCGGACTGAGGAATCCCATCGGAGCCCTGGTGGTGATTTTGGTACTGCTGTTTTTGATCTTCCGAACCATACAGCAGTTTAGGACCGTCGACCGCTTGGCCACAAGACTGCTCTACCCCTATTTGATCTGGGTTTGTTTTGCCACTTTTTTGAATGGAGGTATTGTTTTTCTGAATTTTTTGTAAATTGTATATAACCAAATCTAGTATTAATAATGTTGTCCAAATCTATCTTTACCGGAACCTTAGTAGGGTTCATCTTTTTGTTTTTCAGTGGGTGGATTTTTTACGACAATTTAACCACTGATTTTTTCTCCCAACACTATGTCAATATGCCGTCTATGATGGCGACAGAAATGAACTATATTGCGCTTGGGATTTTGGTAGAAGCCTATGTCTTGTCAGTGATTTGCAGCAAATGGGCTAAAGGGAATTACAACCTCCAAAGTGGCTTAAAATTTGGGGCTTTGCTGGGTCTGTTTGTAGGACTGGGCATCAATATGGTGACACTAGGCACCTTAGAATTAATCGATCTTCAGGGCAGTTTGGTCGATGCGGTATGGAACGTAGTTTACTTCGGAATCGCAGGCTGTTTGAACGGATGGATTTTTAAGGGACTGGATTGAATTTAAATGTGTAGGATACCTCCGTTTAGGTAATTA